>NZ_JANRHK010000004.1:0-273129 GCF_024733815.1 Bacteroides sp. ET336 | reverse complement strand
TATTGATTGAAACAGACATCGCTGAATTGTTTTTTCTATTTATCGATTAATACTTAAACTGTCTTGGCGTTGCATTAAAAGAGAAGTCTTTTGATGAAAGCGGCGAGGCAGTTTTTATTTTACAAGTTGCTCAAATTTTATCCTTTCCCAAGAAAAAAGAATTTTTCGTACTATATATGTAAACACTTTGTGTTGTATGGCATATAATAAACAACGATGATGTTTTTTTGCACAAAAGTTAAATTACGTATTGTCCTTAATGCATTTGTTAGCACAATATTGGTGTGTTTCTTGTGTTTTAATATTTAATTTTGAAAATGAGAAACCAATCAATATAATTACTAATAACCTTAAAATTATTTTTATTATGAGTAGTTTTAAAAGAAAATGTTTGTTTTTTATTATGGTAGCTTTGAGTGTATCTGCATATGCACAAGTTACTGTTACAGGAAAAGTTACTGATGCTGACGGATATGAAGTAATAGGAGGTAGTATTGTACTTAAAGGCTCACCTACTATTGGTACTATTACTGATATGTCAGGTCATTATTCCATTACAATTAATGATGCCTCTAAGGCTATATTGATTTTCTCGTATGTAGGAATGGAAACCCAAGAAGTTAAGGTAAATGGTAGGGAAAGAGTTGATGTTCAATTAAAATCTGATGCTGTAATGCTTGATGAAGTTGTAACTATAGGTTATGCAACAGTAAAGAAAAAGGATTTAACAGGTGCTGTGTCTTCTGTTAATTCGAAAGAGTTGGCTGCGGTACCTATTTCTGATGTCACACAAGCATTAAGTGGAAAGGTTGCAGGTGTGCAAATAATACGTTCACAAGGCTCGCCTGATGCTGATATTTCAATAAAAGTACGTGGAGGAACATCTATAACACAAAGTAATGAGCCTCTTTATATTATTGATGGTTTCCCTAGTGAAGATGGTTTGAAAAGTATAGAAGCAAGTGATATTGCATCAATAGATATTCTTAAAGATGCTTCTTCTACTGCTATATATGGATCTAGGGGAGCTAATGGAGTGGTTTTGGTAACAACTAAGGGTGGAACTTCTGACAAATTTAATATTAGTTACGATATGTTCTTTGGATTTAAAAAGGTTAATAAGTATTACGATGTTCTTAATGTAGAGGATTTTGTAAAACTAGAATTTGAACGCAGTATAAATGAACCGGATAAAATGGAAGATTTTGTTATCCCTATATATGGTAATTATAATGAATATGATGATTTATATGGCAATAGAGTGGGTATTGATTGGCAAAAAGAAGTTTTTGACCGAAGGACTGCTATAACTCAACAACATAAAGTTTCAATCAGTGGAGGTAATAAATCTACTAAATATTTGTTGACATATACTAGAAATAATGATGAAGGTGTTTGGTACGGAAGTGGATTAAAGAGGGATAACTTTCGTGTTAAATTAAATCAAGATGCTACATCTTGGCTCAAATTCTCAACAAATCTTAGTTATATTGATGAAAAGACAGAAGGATTGGGTACGCTTCAAGAAGGTGGGGCTTCCAGCAGAATGCAGCATGTAATTCAGTATAGACCAACAATTGGAAAAGAAGGTAATGATGAACAGTTGCTGATTGATGATGATGATCCTGCGTTATTATTAGAAGGAGCAAGTCAAATGCAAAGTCCAATAGCTTCTATAGAAAGTGAGTTACGAAATAAAAGGAATCAAATATTATCGATGAATGGAGATTTGGAAATAAAGTTATGGAAGGGATTATCTTATAGAGGTACTATCGGAATTCGTAAAAGGACAATTAAAACTGATATTTTTTATTCTGAAAAATCTAAACAAGCGAAAAATGCGGGAGCTCCTTATGGTTGGAAAGAGATAGAAGAACAGCAAAGTTTTATGTATAATAATGTATTGACTTGGGATAAAACATTTACGCCTGAACATCATCTGACAATTGTGGGAGGACAAGAGTATATACGATATAATACAGATTATTTAAGAGCTGGAGCAAGGCAATTTGAGAAGATTAATTTTGGCTTGGCGGATATGTCTTTAGGAGCTAGTCCTGATAAAGTTATAACAAAATTGGAGAGTGAAAATATGCTTTCGTATTTTATGAGAGGAAATTATAATTTTAAAGATAAGTATTTATTTGCCTTTTCTTTGCGTACAGATGGTTCAAGTAAATTTGGTGATAACCATAAATGGGGAGTATTCCCAGCTGCTTCATTTGCTTGGAGAATGTCTGAAGAAGATTTTATAAAAAAACTTGATTTATTCTCTAATTTAAAGGTTAGGTTAAGTTATGGAACTGCAGGTAATAATAAGATCGATAATTATCTTAGCTTGTCTAAAATGGGATCAGTATGGATTCCATATAATGGCAATAGTACAGCCTCTGGTTTTGTCAGTAAGCAATTATATAATCCGAATCTTCAATGGGAAACAAATGTTACCTCAAATTTAGGTTTAGATTTTGGATTTTTAAATCAAAAACTACAATTAACGGTTGATTTGTATAATGTAGATACTAAAAATTTATTATTGGATGCACCAGTTCCTTTACTTTCTGGATACAGGTCTATGATGATAAATGCTGGAAAAACCAATAATAAAGGTGTAGAAGTCGCTATAACAAGTTATAATATTAATACTAAAGATTTTTCTTGGAGTACAAGCTTAAATTTATCTCATAACAAAAATGTTGTTAAGGAACTTTATAATTCGAATTATATGGAAATAGTGTCAGGTTGGGCGCAAACATCAGAATTTAATAAAAGTGATTATATCATTCGAGTAGGGGAACCTCTAGGACAGATGTATGGATATAAATTAAAAGGAATATATAGTGTTGATGATTTTAATTATGATCCAACTACGCAAAAATATATTATAAAAGATAATATACCATACGATAAGAATTTTTATCCTAAACCTGGGTTTTGGAAGTTTGAGGATATAGATGGAGATAATGAAATTACAGAGTCGGATAAAACTGTTATAGGTAATGCAAATCCAAAACTCTATGGCGGTTTTACTAATAATTTTACTTGGAAAGGGTTTGATTTAAGTATTTTCCTTAATTTTTCAATTGGAAATAAAATTTATGGCGCAAATAAGATGTATTATACAAAATTTAACAATCGTTGGAGAAATACATTGAAAAATGAAGCATTGAATCGTTTTACTATTATTAATGATAAAGGAGAAAATGTATTTAACGATCCTGCTCAATTAGCTGATATAAATAAAAATCATAACTATGTTTCAGTTGAAGGAAGTTCAAATTTATTTTTTCATTCAGGTTATGTTGAAGATGGTTCATTCTTAAAAATAAATAATATTTCTTTAGGATATACTTTCCCTAAAGGACTTATAAACAAAGTAAAACTATCTAATGTCCGTTTGTATGCTACAGGATATAATATATATACTTTGACTAAGTATTCAGGATATGATCCAGAAGTAAATACATTCTCTAATGGTGGATTAACACCAGGAATTGATTGGGGCGCTTACCCCTCATCTATTTCTATGGTATTTGGTGCGAATATAACATTTTGATAAATTATGAATATTATGAAGACATTATATTTAAATTTTATTGCAATAATTATTGTATTGTTCGGGAATATTCTATTGTTAAATTCTTGTGATGATTTGTTGAAAGAAAAAACTTATGATTTCTATGATGAGGAAGATTTTTATAACAATGTTTCTGAACTTGAATTAGCTGTAAATGGAGCTTTTGAAGTTTTAAGTCAAAAAATGACATATGGACATTTTATGTTGGTGACAGATTGTGATACGGATTTGAGTCATGTTAAGGGATCAGGCACAGGACATACAGCAAGAGATTTGGGACATTATAACATATATACAGCTCATACTTGGATAGAAGAGGCTTGGGGATATTATTATTCAGGAATTGATAGGGTAAATAGGATAATGAAAAATGCTGATAAAGTTGAATTGCCTGATGATGATGCTAAAAAAACATTTAATAGATTGATTGCAGAGGCCAAGTTTTTAAGAGGAATTTGTTATTTTGATTTGGTTCGTATGTGGGGGGATGTTCCATTTAAACTATCTGCGTCTGACAATACAGAAGATTTTGCTATAGAAAAGAGTAATAGAGAGCTTGTATATGATCAGATTGTTAAAGATTTCAATGAGGCGGCAAATGATTTACCATGGCATGATGAAGTTACTACATACGAAGGAAGACCTACAAAAGGTGCAGCTTTAGGTCTTTTGGCTAGAACATATCTTTACAGAGGTGGATATTCATTACAACAAAATGGGAAAATGGAACGTCCAAATAATTATTTGGATTATTATAATAAGGTAAAGGAAGTTTGTTTGGAAATAATCAGTTCAAATCATCATAAATTGAATGTAAGTTATGAACGTGTGTTTAAGAATGTCTGTGAGAATATCCTAGAACCCAATGAAGTCATGTATGAAGTGCAATTCTTTAATCCATCTGGTGAAGATGAGCATAGTAGTAAAATCGGTTCATATAATTCGCCTGAAATAGATCGTAATTCATCTTATGGTTTAGGAAATTCTTTTATTAAAACTACCCATTTCTTTTATGATTTTTATGACTCTGAAGATATACGTAGAGAAACGGCTGTAGCAACCTTTAAAATTGACGCTCAAGATAAAGTAATAGAAATACCAAGAAATCAAAGTTATACTTGGGCTCCGGGAAAATGGAGACGTAATTGGATTCCAGGTCCTCCAAAAGATTTAGAGAATATGGATATAAATTTTATACTTTTGCGTTATTCGGATATTTTATTGATGTATGCTGAGGCCGTTGGGGTAGTTGATGGTAAATTGGATAATATTGCTCTTGAGTGTCTTAATCAAGTAAGAAGAAGAGCTTATGGATATGCTCCGACTGTTGCTAATAGTGTTATAGATTTAAGATTAAATGATTTTAATTCCTCTGAAGATATTCTTGATTATATAATGTTGGAAAGGGCAAGAGAATTATGTTTTGAAGGATTTCGTAGATTTGACCTTATAAGATGGAATAAATTGGGAGTTGTATTGGATGACTTTGCTGAAAAATTCAATACTGCTGTACAAACAGGTGAATTAAAAAATTATGTATGGGCAGCAGGAAATTATTTTCAATCTGGGAAACATGAATTGTATCCAATACCAGAGTATGAGATACGAGAGACAAAAGGAAAATTAAAACAAAATCCTAATTATTAGTTTTAAATCTTATTATATTTTATAAGAGCAGATTATTATATAATAGTTGTAAAATTTATAAGTTTCTAGGTTCTGCTTGTGAATAATATTATTATAGGATAAAGGCTACTATTATGAATAGCAGAACCTAGATATATTATAAGAAATGAAAATAAAAAATAATGTTCTTACCTTATTAATATTATTCTTTTTCTTTTTAGTAAGTATAGAATGTATAAATACTAGTAAGATGAATAATGTTACTGTTTCCTGTATAGATACAGTTTTAATTGATAATGATACATTATTCCAGTATGAAATGATAAATTCATCTGGAATGGTTATCAGGCTTACAAATTATGCAGCGGCTCTTACAGATATTTCTGTACCAGACAGGAATGGTAAAATAGAATCTGTGGTTTTGGGCTTTGATTCTATTTCAGAATATACCAAGCCTAATCCTAAGTATGGAAGTACAGTGGGACGTTATGCTAACAGAATAAAAAATGCTGAGTTTAAGTTAGATGGAAAGCATTATATATTGGAGAGGAATAATAAAGGAATACATTCTATACATGGCGGAAGCAAAGGCTTCAATCTAAGAGTATTTGATGTTAGTGAGATTTCTTGTGATTCAAATAAAGCTACGATTGTTTTTACTTATAGAAGCCCTCATTTGGATGGAGGATTTCCAGGTAATTTGGATTTTTCAATATCATATACTTTGACTGAAAAAAATGAAATAATCCTGAACTATGAAGCACATACAGATGCGCCTACTGTAGTAAATTTTACGAACCATAGTTATTTTAATTTATCTGGATGTAATGAAAATGTATTAAGTCATAATTTTTATATAAAGGCAGATTCGATGTTAGTCACTGACAGTGATGGTATTCCAACAGGTGAGATTGTCACTGTAAAAAAAACAGATTATGATTTTATGCATTATCGTAAAATATCTTTTCCGTTGTCAGATGGTGAATATAAATACGACACTTCGTATAAGTTAAGCAAGATAGATGGAGAATTATCGCTTGCGGCTATAATAGAGCATAAGAAAAGTGGACGACGTTTAAAGGCTTATACTACTGAACCTGGAATGCAGTTCTATATTTCAAATTCTGATATGAAACGTTGGGTAGGTCATGGGAACAAAAGATATATGCAATATGCAGGAGTCTGTTTGGAAATGCAGCATTTCCCTGATTCTCCGAATCATTTAAATTTTCCTTCAACAGCTCTTTATCCTAATGATGTATATAGGCAGACTACAATCTATAAATTTGAAACATTTTAGATGTCAATCTTTAAGCATGGGCATCTAAAATGTTTTTATTTATCTTAAAACAATATGTAATATCAAGCCTGAAAGCATCTTTTTGTCATGATAAAATGTTTAGTCATTTGAAATAAAATACTTCGTTGTTTTATCGGAACAAGATTATATAATTGCAATCTGGATAATTTTAATATTTTATTCAACAAAAATAATATTATAAATTGTTCTTGCTATGTCAATTAGAACAATATTAGAGAATTTTTAGTATGGCTGTATGTAATTTTGCATGTGACAAAATCAAGATAATTAATCAAAACCTTAAAATTGTTATTATTATGAGTTGTTTTAAAAGATTCATTTTATTATTTTTTATGGTAACATTGGGCATTTCTTTATATGCACAAGTTACGGTCACTGGAAAGGTAACGGATTCTGAGGGCTACGAAGTGATTGGTGGTAGTGTAGTTCTTCAAGGGGTACCGACCGTAGGAACTGTCACAGATATGGCAGGTAACTATTCTTTGACTATTGATAATCCATCAAAAGCAGTGTTAGTATTTTCTTATGTAGGTATGCAGACTCAGGAAGTTAAGGTTAATGGCAGAACAGTCATTGATGTTCAACTTAAAGCTGATGCTGTTCTTCTTGATGAAGTTGTTGCTATTGGTTATGCTACTGTAAAGAGAAAAGATTTGACTGGTTCTGTCGCTTCAGTTAATAGTAAGGAACTTTTAAAGGTTCCTACAAGTGATGTGACTCAAGCTCTTGCGGGACGTATGGCCGGAGTTCAAGTGATGCAAAGTGAAGGTACACCAGGTGCCTCTATTTCAATTCGTGTACGTGGTGGTATATCAATAACACAAAGTAATGAACCGCTTTATATTATTGATGGTTTTCCTAGTGAGGATGGTATGTCAACTCTTGATCCGGCTGAGATTGAATCAATTGATATCTTGAAGGATGCTTCTGCAACTGCTATTTATGGAGCTCGTGGTGCAAATGGTGTTGTTGTCATAACTACTAAATCAGGTGCTAAAGCAGGAGGTAAAGTTACTGTTACATTTGACACCTATGTAGGTTTTAAGAAAATTGCTAAGAAACTAGATGTCCTTTCTCCTTATGAATTCGTTAAGCTGGATTATGAACGTAAAGTTTACGATCAAAGGGGAACGGAGGAATCTTGGCAAAGTGCGGTTGAGAGTTTTGAAAAAATATATGGAAAATATAGCGATATAGAAACTAACTATTTAAATCGTAAGGGTATTGACTGGCAAGATCAGACGTTGGGACGAACTGCTTTAACTCAAAACTATCGCGTTGGCGTTTCTGGTGGTAGTGATAAATTGAACTATAGTATGGCTTATTCTTATTATGATGAAGAAGGTGCTATGGTATATAGTGGTAGCACTAAGCATAATATTTCTTTCAATCTGAATAGTAAAGTTAACGACCGTTTGTCTGTAAATGCTCGTATGAGTTTTGACCAAATGCGTATTGAGGGAATGGGCACATCTGAAGGAGGTGATCGCTTTAATAAAATGCAGCACATACTACAATACCGTCCTACTATTGGCATAAATGGGAATGATATAGATTTGTTAGGAGATGAGGATCCGATTTTTGTGGATGATACTGGTAATGTAATGCAGAATCCTTTATTGTCTGCTGCAGAAGAAACAAAAGATCGTGAGTATAGAACATTCCAAGCAAACGGAGGATTTACATATAAAATTATAAAAGGACTGTCGTTCCGTAATACTACAGGTATGCGTTATCAGAATCGTAGGAATGATATTTTCTATGGAGATAAGTCTGTTACCGGAAAACGTTCAAGTATAAACGGAAGTATTGAGAATATTGAAAATGGAAGTTTCCAAACTTCAAATGTTCTTACATACAATTGGAAAGGTAAAGGTCATGATCTCACAGTTATGGCAGGACAAGAATATGTTAATAAATGGACACGTAGTTTTAAAGCAGTTGCTACAAACTTCCCAAATGATGAAATTGGACTTGCAGATTTATCATTAGGTTTGCCGAGTACGGCTCAGTCTTCTGTTAATTATGATGACAAATTACTGTCTTTCTTTGGTCGTGTGAATTATGGCTATAAAGACAAGTATTTGTTTACGGCGTCAGTACGTGCCGACGGTTCTTCCAAATTCGGTAAAAATAATAAATGGGGATATTTCCCTGCTTTTTCAGCAGCTTGGCGTATGGCAGAAGAAGAATTTATTAAAGATTTGAATGTATTTTCAGATTTGAAATTGAGAGTTGGTTATGGTTTGGCGGGTAATAATAGGATCAGTAGCTATCAGAGTCTAGCTATAATGGGCTCAGTTACTTATCCTAATGGTGATTCTACTCAATCGGGATATGTCTCTAATCAGGTTCCAAATCCTGATTTGAAATGGGAAGCAAATAAAACCTTGAATATAGGTTTAGATTTAGGTTTCTTGAATCAGCGTATCACTATTTCACCAGAATTTTATCTTAATAGAAGTAGCAATCTACTCTTGAGTGCCAAATTACCAGAATCAGCCGGTTATTCTTCAATGGTCATTAATGCGGGAGAAACAGAGAATATGGGTATTGATTTAACAATTAATACTACAAACATTATGACTAAGAATTTTACATGGGACACTTCTATTACATTCTCACATAACAAGAATTCTGTAAAAAAATTGACAGGAGAAGATGTTCAGCTATGGGAAGCATCTTTTGGGTATGATCAGAACACTCATATTATTGGTGTAGGTCGACCGTTAGGGCAAATGTATGGATATGTTACAGATGGTATATATCAGGTAGAAGATTTTACTTATGATGCGGCTACACAAACATATACTTTAAAAGATGGTATTCCATATATGGGTGAAAAAAACAATGTACAGCCAGGTATGTGGAAATTTAAGAATCTTGATGGAAGTGAAGATAATAAAATTACAGAAGAAGATAAAACTGTAATAGGCAATGCATATCCTACATTCTATGGTGGTATTAATAATAACTTTACATATAAGAATTTTGATTTGAGTATTTTCTTGACTTACAGTTTTGGTAATGATGTTTTCAATGCAACAAAATTGACTAATACAAAGACTGCTCTCGATAATAAGAATGTATTGGCGGTTTCTGATAGTAAAAATCGTTGGACTTGGATAAATGATAAAGGTGAATGGATTAATGATCCGAAAGAACTTGCAGCAATAAACAATGGTAAAACTATCGCTTCTATTGCTGATAATGAGGTTGGTGATACTTACATTCATTCATGGGCTGTAGAGGATGGTTCATATTTGAAATTAAGTAATATAACTTTAGGATATAGATTCCCTAGAACAATGTTGAAGAAAATAGGTGTTTCCAAGCTGCGTCTGTATGCTACAGGTAGTAATCTTTTGACATGGACTAAATATTCTGGCTTTGATCCTGAGGTATCAACAATGGGTAACGGATTAACTCCAGGTGTTGACTTTGGTGCTTATCCAAGAAGCCGTTCATTTGTGTTTGGTATTAATCTTGCTTTCTAATATTAAAAATAGGTAACAATGAAAAACTATAGAAAAATATATATTGCAATAAGTGCATTTGTAAGTATGGGATTTGTTTCTTGTAGCTTAACAGAAGAACCGGATTCCTATTATGAAAAAGATACTTTTTTTGATTCAGAATCAAAAGCAAAATTGGCTGTAATAGGTATTTATGATTGTCTATCGACAGGTAATCATTATGGACAGTTTGAAATGGCTATGTCTGCATCAGATGATACATATTATATAAATGGGACAGGAACTGATAATACCCGCCGTGATATAGCTCATTATATGGTTAAATCAACCAATACATGGGTAGCAGATTTGTGGAAATACAAATATCAAGGTATAGACAGAGCAAATTTTGCAATAGCAAACATTGAAGCGATGTCTGGATATGAGGATAATAAAAATCTAAAGACATTTGTAGCAGAGGCAAAATTTTTGAGAGCTTTTTTAAGTTTTGATTTAATTAAATATTGGGGTGATGTTCCATATAAAACTACTTATACCGGAGGATATGATGAAGCTTTTCAACCTAGGGTAGATAGACAAATTATATATGATGAGATTATCAAAGATTTAAATTTTGCAAAGGAAAATTTATATGAGGTAGGAACAGTTACGTCGCCTGAAGTTCCAGATCAGATTGCAGCTCATGCATTATTGATGCGCGTGTATCTGCAACGTGCAGGATATAGCTTACAAATGGATGGTAAGTTGTCTTGTCCTTCGGATGAGTTGAGGAAATCCTATTTTGATGCTGTAATTACTGAGTGGACTACTATCCAGAATAAAGGTGGACATGGGTTCTATGATGGAGGTTATACCGAACTGTTTAAAAGTTATTCAGCAGGTATCTTAAACAATAAGGAAAGTTTATGGGAGATTGCCTTTAATCCAACTGGAGAGGGATTTAAAGATAATAATGGTTTTTGGGCTACGTATAATGGGCCTTTGGTTGAAGCACCAGGATGTCAGCCTACTGAGAATTCTAAATTTATGGGGCGTGCAAATGCATTCTTTCGCGTAATGCCTTGTTGGAAATCTTTTTTTGAAGCAACAGACGAAAGACGTGATGTTATGGTTGTAGATTATCAATTGAAATGGGATAAAAACGTTTATAATCATGTGAAAAAAAGTACAGCAAGTAAGCCCACAGATTGGTATCCTGGAAAATGGCGTAGAGAATGGATGCCTTTAGGTTTTATAGATCCTAACCATACTGGTGTAAATTATTGTCCTTTGAGATATGCAGATGTAGTGCTTATGGCTGCAGAGGCTTATAATGAAATTGGAAATTCACCAGAGGCGTGGAATTTGCTTAATATGGTTCGTACGCGTTCACATGCCACTCCTGTTACATCTCTTCAAGAGTATAGGACAGTACAACCAAACTTATATGACTTGCCTTTCTTTAACGGTGGTGGTGCTGATGATTTCCGTACTGCTTTATATTGGGAAAGAGGATTTGAATTGGCTTTTGAAGGGCAAAGAAAATACGACCTTCTACGCTGGGGTGTCTTGGGTGATGTATTGAAACTTTTCCAAGATAATATGGATACGAAATTGAAGGGAAAATATGTTGCCGGTGAGAAATTTGTAAAAGGTAAACATGAGTTATTCCCTATCCCATTGGGTGAAATCCAGGCAAATCCTGCTTTGGAAGGTAAAAATAATCCTGGTTATGAATAATTAATATTATAGTTAGGTATTTAATAATGATTAGGGTGAAGCTCTGTTTTTTAGGTGATTGTTATTCTTGATGAATAGAATTTATACCTTAAAAGCAGAGCTTCTAAACTTCTTAATATGTAAAAAATGAAAACCTTAAAATATATAATTGCAATATTGTTTCTAACTGTACCTTTTGGGGCAAATTCTCAAGAATTAAGAAAAGAAGTTTTTGAAATGTTGGATTTGAATTATCCGGGGTTGGAACAAGTAAAAGCCGCATGTGATAAACAGGAATGGGAAAAAGCATCTTCAGCATTACTGGATTATTATCGTAATCGTACGTCTATAAAGCATCCTGATATAGATTTGAATAACATCAAAATAACAGCAGAAGAGCAAAAGTGGGCAGACGATGCTCTGGAACATACTTTTTTTGTTCATAAAGGATATCAGCCTTCGTATAACTATGGAAAGGATATAAATTGGGAATATTGGCCTGTTCAAGACAACGAATTACGTTGGCAGTTGCATCGTCATAAATGGTTTACTCCTATGGGTAAAGCATATAGATTATCCGGTGATGAAAAATATGCCAAGGAATGGATATATCAATATATGGACTGGATAAAAAAGAATCCTTTGGTGGAAGTTGAAAAGGAAGTATTTGATAAAGGAAGTGCCGGTGAAATCAGAGCTGTGGAAGATAATGTAAGGTTTGCGTGGAGACCATTGGAAGTAAGTAACCGTTTGCAGGATCAAACGATTCAGTTTTTACTTTATCAAATATCTCCTTCATTTACTCCAGAATTCTTGACTGAGTTTTTGGTAAATTACCATCGTCATGCTCAGTATATAATGGGGAATTATTCAGAGCAAGGTAATCATTTGCTTTTCGAAGCTCAACGTATGGTTTATGCGGGGACATTCTTTCCTGAGTTCAAGGACGCTTCTGTATGGAGACAAAGCGGTATAGATATTCTTAACCGAGAAGTAAAGAAACAGGTGTATTCAGATGGTGGACAATATGAATTGGACCCTCACTATCATCTAGCTTCAATTAACATTTTTCTGAAAGCTTTACGCATGGCTGGAATGAACGGTTTCCGTAATGAATTTCCTCAAGAGTACGTTGACATAATGGAGCGCATGATTGAATTCTATGCTAATATTTGTTTCCCTGATTATTCTAATCCTTGTTTTAGTGATGCTAAATTAGGTGATCCTGAAGAGGAAAGACGTAATTATGAGGAATGGGCAAAAGTTTTTCCGGATAACGAATGGATAAAATATTATGCAACAAAAGGTGCAGAAAGTAAACCTCTTCCATATTTGTCACATGGCTCTTTGGCTTCAGGTTTCTTCACATTTAGAACTGGATGGGAAAATGATGCCTTAGTAATGGTTGTAAAGGCCGGACCGAAGGGAGAATGGCATTGTCAACCAGATAATGGTACATTTGAATTGTGGTTTAACGGAAAAAATCTTTTTCCCGATAGTGGAGCATATGTTTATGCCGGTGACGATGAAGTTATGAAATTACGTAATTGGTTCCGTCAGACTCAAGTACATAATACTTTGACTTTGGATGGAAGAACTATTGATACGACAGAATCTGTAACAAAACTATGGAAGCCGGAAGGTAATGTACAGATCTTGGTAACTGAAAATCCTCATTATGAAGGCCTGAAACATCGTAGAACAGTATTCTTTGTTGATGGTTGTTATTTTGTTATAGTAGATGAAGCTGTGGGAGAGGCAAAAGGTACAGTTAATTTAAATTATCAGTTGTGTGAGGGCAATGTAAAGATTGATTCAAAGAATAATATTTTGACAACAGATTTTAATAGTGATAGTAACGTGAAGTTACAGTGCTTTTCTGATCATAAAATTTCTTTGAGAGAAAAGGAAGGATGGCGTTCTGTCGCTTATCGTAAAAGAGTTCCACGTACTGCTATAGCATTTGATGTTGAAAAGAATGATGCTAACCCAATTCGTTATATTACTGTAATAACTCCATCAAAATCGAATACTGCTTATCCTGATATTAAGGCCAAGTTTATAAATAAAGAATTTAATGAAAATGGAGTAAAAGTAAAGGTTACTGTAGATGGAAAGACTAAGGACTTGGAAAGTAAAATAAAATAAGAATCACTATGAATATTAATAATAATGTATTGTTGTTGCCATTGTTCTTGTCTGGAGTAAGCTCCATGACTGCAATGACGCAACAAAGGCCTAACATAATTTATATTTTTACGGATCAACAGACAGCCTCTGCTATGAGTTGTACCGGAAATCCAGATTTGAAAACTCCTAATATGGACAGACTGGCTGCTAATGGTGTACGTTTTGAGAATGCTTATTGTTCTGCTCCGTTAAGTGGTCCTTCCAGAAGTGCCATGTTTACAGGACATTATCCTGGAACCACCGGTATGCTTCGTAATGGTGCCAATATACCTGATTCAATTAAAACTGTAACATTAGGAACATTGATGTCTGCAGGAGGATATGAATGTGTATATGGAGGAAAATGGCATATACCTGTTTTAGATATACCCGACGGTGAGTTTGGATTCTCCCAACTTCATCCTCATACTGATTATGGGTTAGCGGAAGCTTGTGTGGAATATATTTCTCAAAAACATGACAAACCTTTCTTTTTAGTCGCTTCTTTTGATAATCCACATAATATATGCGAGTATGCAAGAAAACAGAATTTGCCTTATGGTAATATTCAGGAGCCTGATGTTAGAGATTGTCCAGGCTTACCAGTTAATTTCGCTAAAAATCCTTATGACGCAGGAGTTATAGAATACGAAAAGAGGAGCAATTTTAATGTTTATCCATCAGTTGATTATACTTTAGAAGATTGGCGAAAGTATCGTTATGTTTACTATAGGTTGGTTGAAAAAATAGATAAGGAAATAGGTAAGATTATTGATGCCATAGATGATAAGAATCTATGGAAAAATACAGTTGTAATTTTTTCCAGCGATCATGGTGATGGGGTAGGAGCACACAATTGGAATCAGAAATCTGCATTATATGAGGAAGTTGTAAATATACCATTAATAGTTTCTTTGCCAGGGAAAAAACATGCGGGAACGGTTCTTCCACAGATTGTTAATAATGGGGTAGATTTTTTTGCCACAATATGTGATCTTGCAGGTATAGAGTGTCCAAAATCATCAGATGGAATATCATTCAAAGAGGTTTTGGAAAACGGTACATCATCCTTTAAACACAAAGAATATAACGTAACAGAGACTTTATTTGATGGCGGAATTACCAGAGGATGGGCTTTGCGTACGGCACGTTATAAATATGTAATATATGATAAGGGTAATAATCGTGAACAGATGTTTGATATGATTAATGATAAGGGTGAGATGCGTAACCTTGTAGTCGAAGAAGCTTATCATGAAGAATTGGAACATTTGCGTGATTTGATGGATCAATGGATGAGAATGAATAAAATTAAACCTTCAAGAAGACAATTGAATGACGTTCCAGGAAGAGCTGACAGATTATAGTAAATGGCTTTTTGTTTTTCAATTTTTGTATTGAAATATCTTCCTTTTTTGTAGTATGAAATTTTTGTAAGACATTATTGATATAAAATTATACATATTTATTATCGATAATCGTTTTGAAAGTGTTTTCCAATACATTATTGAAACGTACTCCTTTACAAAATAATTAGATTTGTAAAAGTTAGAATGATTACTTGAATAATAATTTATTATATATATGATGCGGATGAAAGGAAACTTATTTATGGCTGCAATGACAGCATTGGTTATTGCTTCTTGTGGTAATACACAGAAGACAGATGATAATGAATGGATAGATAATGCTCTTGATAGAGCTACATCACAATTGTTACTTACTGCTAAAGAAGTTAGTGGTACTGGTATGCAGCCACGTTCTATCCATGTTGGCTATGATATGGATTTTCTAGTAAGCCAATTAGAGAGAGACACCGCTACTTTTGTTGATTCTTTACGTAAGAAACCGTCTCCGGAGATAGAAGGCAAACGTAGGTTGTGTCGTATATATGATTGGACTAGTGGCTTCTTTCCTGGAACATTATGGTATGCATATGAGCTTACGGGAAATAAAGAACTGAAAAATGAAGCAGTTCAATATACCAATATTTTGAATCCTGTGAGGTATTATAATGGAACTCACGATCTTGGATTTATGATAAACTGTAGTTATGGTAATGCGCGACGCCTGACAAAGAATGATACAATTGATGCTGTAATGATAGAAACTGCCGATAATCTTATTGGACGTTTTGACAATGATATATCTTGTATTCGTTCTTGGGACTTTGGAACATGGAATTTTCCTGTAATCATAGATAATATGATGAATCTTGATTTACTGTTTACAGTAAGTAAGATGACAGGAGATCCTAAATATAAGGAGGTCGCAATAAAACATGCAGATAAGACCATGGCTAACCATTTCAGGCCTGATTATACTTGCTGGCATGTGGTTAGTTATAATGATGATGGAAGTGTAGAACGTAAACAAACAAATCAGGGTAAAAATGATGATTCTTCTTGGGCGCGTGGTCAAGCATGGGCTGTGTATGGATATACTGCATGTTATCGTGAAACAGGTGATAAGAAATATTTTGATTTCGCAAAGAATATTGCAGATATGATAATGAACCGTGTAAAAACTGAAGATGCAATACCATATTGGGATTATGATGCTCCTGTTACAAAGGAAACACCACGTGATGCTTCGGCTGCTGCTGTTACAGCTTCAGCGCTGCTTGAGATGAGTGCAATGCTAGATGATGGAAAGGTGTATTTTGACTATGCGGAAAAAATATTGAAAAGTCTTTCGTCAGACAATTATCTTGCAAAAAAAGGCGAGAATTGTGGCTTTATCCTTATGCATTCTACAGGTTCGTTGCCTAATGGTTCTGAAATAGATGTACCATTGAATTATGCAGATTATTATTATCTGGAAGCTTTGCAGAGGTACATGAACCTGAAAGGTATAAAGTTTGCTAACTGTAATAAATGTTGATATGTTAATTTATGGCAAGGTCAATAATTTGATTTGACCTTGCCGAGAACATATTTTTTGTTACTTAAAATCTTTTTGATTAAATAATTCACCATTACGAATAAAAGCAGGCAAGGAGTAGGCTTGCATATTAATCATTTAAATATGGGAAATATAATATTTAAAGCTTTTTGCTTATCGGTAGCGGGTGTCACAGTGACGGGTTGTAATAAAAAAGAGCATAAAGATAACAGACCTAATATAGTTTTTATAATGACTGATGACCATACTACCCAGGCAATGTCTTGTTATGGAGGAAATCTTATACAAACTCCTAATCTTGACCGTATAGCCAATGAAGGGATACGGATGGACAGATGTTATGCGACAAATGCTTTGTCCGGTCCAAGTCGTGCCTGTATTCTGACTGGAAAAATGAGTCATATAAATGGATTTACGGATAATGCAAGTCGTTTCAATTCTGATCAACCTACTTTTATAAGTCTTTTACACGATAATGGCTATCAGACTGGTATTGTGGGTAAGTGGCATTTGATATCTGAACCAAAAGGTTTTGATTATTGGAGTATCTTGACAGGACAGGAAGAACAGGGTGATTATTATGATCCTGATTTTAATGAAAATGGTGTAAATATTGTAGAGAAAGGTTATGTGACAGACATTATAACAGATAAAGCTATAAAATATATTGACAGAGTGGATAAGAACAAACCATTTTGTCTTATGTTCCATCATAAGGCTCCACATCGTAATTGGATGCCTGCTCCACGACATTTGGGTATATTCAATAATACCGTTTTCCCGGAACCACAGACCTTGTTTGATGATTATAAAGGAAGAGGAAAGGCATCAAAAGAACAGGATATGTCTTTAGAAAAGACATTTACTGAAGATTGGGATCTTAAACTTCTTACAAGAGATGAGATGCTAAGTGATACCACTAACCGTTTATGTAAGGTTTATAAACGTATGCCTGAAGATGTTCAAAAAAAATGGGATGAAGTATATGCCAAAAGAATAGAAGAATATCGTAAAGGTAATATGAATGAACGTGAACTTGTGAGTTGGAAGTATCAACAGTATATGCGTGATTATCTTGCTACTGCTATGTCTGTAGATGAGAGTGTAGGGCGACTGATGAAGCATCTTGAAGATATAGGAGAACTAGACAATACTATTATTGTTTATACTTCAGACCAAGGTTTCTTCCTAGGTGAACATGGATGGTTTGATAAGCGATTTATGTATGAGGAAACACGTATGCCGCTGATAATCCGATATCCGCGTTCTATAGAGGCAGGAAGTGAGAGCAAGGCTTTGTGTATGAATATTGATTTTGCACCTACTTTTTTGGATTACGCAGGCGTGGAAATACCTAATGATATGCAGGGACGCTCACTTCGTCCTATACTTGATAATGCGGGAAAAGTTCCGGCAGATTGGCGTAAAAATACATATTATCATTATTATGAATACCCGGCAGAACATTCTGTAAAACGTCAGTATGGAATACGTACAGATTGTTATAAACTTATTCATTTTTATAATGATATAGATGAATGGGAATTGTATGATCTTAATGAAGATCCGGATGAAATGAATAATGTATATGAAAATTTGTCTTATGGTGAAGTAAGAAAGATGATGCATGATTTACTTGAGAAATCTCAAGAAGAATATGCTGACAATGATCCTGAAGAAAAGGAAAAAGTTCTTTTTAAAGGAGACAGAAGAGTTATGGATAGGATAAAAAATCATTGATGGGTATTATTTTAATACAATACCGGTATATATTTTTTTCAAATAAAAAATCTAAAATCAGATATTATGGATAGAAGAAAATTCTTAGAAGTTTCCGGATGGTCATTGTTGGGTATTGCTGCGTCCGGTAGCTTGCTTGGTTCTTGTACTCCTGGTTCTAAGGAAGCAAAAAGAATAATGCCAAGCAAATCTCCTTATAAAATGTTTTGGGGAGACCTTCATAATCATTGTAATTTGACTTATGGACATGGTGATATGCGCGATGCTTTCGAGGCAGCCAAGACACAGTTGGATTTTGTAAGCGTTACACCGCATGCTATGTGGCCTGATATACCTGGTGCAAATGATCCTCGTTTAAAATGGGTAATAGATTATCATACAGGTGCATTTAAACGTCTGCGACAGGGTGGTTATGAAAAATATGTGGCTATGACTAATGAATATAATAAGGAAGGCGAATTTCTTGCATTTATCGGTTATGAAGCTCACAGTATGGAGCACGGTGATCATGTAGCGCTAAATTATGATCTTGACGCTCCTTTGGTGGAATGTACTTCCATTGAAGATTGGAAACAGAAAGCTCGTGGACATAAAGTCTTTATTACTCCGCATCATATGGGTTACCAGACTGGATACAGAGGATATAATTGGGATTTCTTTACTGAAGGTAAACAAACACCTTTCGTAGAAATGTATTCTCGCCATGGTCTTGCAGAATCAGATCAGGGAGACTATCCATATCTTCACGATATGGGTCCACGTCAGTGTGAAGGAACAATACTATGTGGTCTGGAGCGTGGTTACAAATTTGGTCTTATGGGTTCTACAGACCAACATTCCGGATATCCGGGAAGTTATGGCGATGGACGTATGGGAGTGTTGGCACCATCTCTTACACGTGATGCATTGTGGGATGCAATGGCTAATCGTCATGTATGCTGTTCTACCGGTGATAAAATATTGATTGATTTCCGACTTAATGATGCTTTTATGGGCGACGTTGTAAGAGGAAACCAACGTCGTATATATCTGAATGTTGAGGGACAGAGTTGTATTGATTATATTGATGTCATTAAGAACGGCAAACTGCTTGCAAGGATGAATGGTCCTATGAACCCTATTGCTCCTGTAACAGATACAGTACGTTGTAAAGTAAAAGTTGAATTCGGATGGAACCGAGAAGAAAAGTATGTTACATGGAATGGTGCATTAAGTATCAATAAAGGGCGCATTCTCAGTGTAACACCGTGTTTCAGAGGAGCAGCATTTACATCTCCGCAGGAAGGTGAAACAGAATTCCACACTCATGTGAATCGTATTCTTTCGACTTCGGAGACTACTGTAGAATTAAAGCTTTACACCACTAAGAACCCTAATACATTAACTCCTGCAACTCAGGCTGTAATTCTGGAATTGGAGATGCCTAAAGATGGAGTTTTATCTGCTGATTTTAATGGAAAGCATTTTGAACATTCGTTGGGAGAATTGCTTGCCGGTTCACGTAGCCATTTTATGATAGGATGGTTAAGTGAGGCTATACTTTTCAATAGAGCAATGCCTGAGGATTGTTATACCATTGAACATTACATGGAAGATAACGAACCTGAGAGAGATACAGATTATTATTATGTGAGGGTACGTCAGAAAGATCAACAATGGGCTTTCGGTACACCAATATGGGTTGAACGGGTATAAATCTATTAAATATGAAAAGATACGCTATAGGAATAGACCTAGGCGGTACATCTGTGAAATACGCCTTAATTGATAATGAAGGCGTATTTCATTTTCAGGGGCGTGTACCGTCAAAGGCTGATATTTCGGCTGAAGCCGTGGTCGGACAAATCTTGTATTCTGTAAATGAAGTAAATGCTTATGCTGTTTCAAATGGTCTAAAAGTAGATGGTATAGGAATTGGTACTCCTGGTATAGTTGATGCTACATCACGTATAGTAATGGGTGGTGCTGAGAATATTAAAGGATGGGAAAATGTTTATCTTGCAGACCTGATAGAAAAAGAGACAAAACTTCCTGTTATGGTTGGAAATGATGCCAATATGATGGGACTTGGAGAAACACGTTTTGGAGCAGGTAAGGGTATGACTGATGTCGTATTTATTACTGTTGGTACTGGAATAGGTGGTGCAGTAGTTATAGATGGGAAACTCTTTGGAGGTTATGCCAATCGTGGAACAGAATTAGGTCATGTACCATTGATTGCCAATGGAGAGAAATGTGCTTGTGGAGCAACGGGATGCCTAGAACATTATGCTTCTGCATCGGCTTTAGTTAGAATGTTCATATCTGAAGCTCCTGCATATGGATACTCTATTCCTGAAGAAGGGGTTGACGGAGAGCTTATAGTTCGTCTTTATAAAGAGAGACACCCGCTTGCGGTAGATTGTCTGAATAGACATTGTCGATATCTGGGACAGGGTATAGCAGGTTTTATTAATATTTTCAGTCCGCAGTTGGTGGTGATAGGTGGAGGACTGTCGGATGCTGGACAGTTCTATATAGATATGGTGAAATCTGAAGCTCTAAGGAATGCTATGTCCGATTGTGCTGTCAATACAGATATTGTGTCTGCAGGATTGGGTAACAAAGCAGGAAGCCTCGGAGCAGCTTCTATGGTGTTTCAGACTGTAAATCTTTTCAATTCGTAATTTATATATCTTGGATGAATTGATGGTAGAATAATAAACGTCTCATTTATCCCTATGAAAAGTTGTTCATTTACGGTATGTCATAGGGAAAAAATTATTTGAAATATTATCGTTACACATGTTTGGAACGATGAAAACGCTATAATGAATCATAAAAATGAGTAAAAGAACATTACATTTGATATTGATTATGTCGTTTTGGTTTACTATATCGTTCATAACGAATATACTTGGACCGTTGATTCCTGACATTATCAATAATTTCAATTTGAGCAACCTGGCAATGGCAGGTTTTATTCCGACATCGTTTTTCCTTGCGTATGCTATAATGTCTGTACCTGCCGGAATACTTATTGACAAATATGGAGAAAAGCCGGTCTTGTTTTGCGGGTTTATGATGCCGTTCATCGGTACTGTAACTTTCGGAATAGTACATACATATTCTGCACTATTAGTATCTTCCTTTATAATTGGACTTGGTATGGCTATGTTGCAGACCGTGATAAACCCTTTGCAAAGAACGGTCGGTGGTGAAGAAAACTATGCTTTCATTGCAGAATTGGCACAGTTCGTGTTTGGAATCGCTTCATTCCTTAGCCCTTTGGTTTATTCATGGCTTATAACACGTCTTGCTCCCGTATCGTACGAGTCGGGCAAGAACTTTATTGTTGACCTCCTTGCCATATTTACACCGGTAGAACTGCCATGGGTTTCACTTTACTGGGTATTTTCAGCTTTGCTTCTTGTGATGATAATTTCTGTATTGCTATCACATTTCCCTAAAATAGAGTTTAAGGAAGACGAGAAAAGCGGAAGTAAGTCCTCATATATTGACTTGATGAAGAAAAGGTTCGTATGGATGTTTTTCCTTGGAATCTTCTGTTATGTAAGTACAGAGCAGGGTACATCCATATTTATGACTACATTCCTGGAGCAATATCATGGAGTTGACCCTCAGACGGAAGGAGCTTCGGTGGTAAGTCTGTTCTGGGGACTGATGACTGTAGGTTGTCTTGTGGGAATGATACTGCTTAAACTTATTGACAGCAGGACATTGCTGAAGGCTTCGGGTGTCGTTACTGTGATACTGTTGGCATGTGCCATATTCGGAAGCAAGGATATGTCTGTATTCGCGTTTCCGGCAATAGGCTTCAGTATATCAGTGATGTATTCCATCGTATTCTCGCTTGCACTTAATTCCGTATCATCCAATCATGGCTCTTTTGCCGGAATACTATGCTCTGCAATAGTAGGTGGAGCGGCGGGTCCGCTTATAATAAGCAGTGTAGCCGACTTTACATCGCTCAAGGTAGGAATGTGCGTAATATTCCTCTTTGTGGTTTATATCATTTTTGTGGCATTTGCGGCACGTCCTTTGGTCAATAACAGGACTGTTAGTCTGAAAGAGATGTTTAAGAGGAAGAGTTAGACTTTAGTTTTTAGAAATCATATATGTTTTTATGAAATCCATATTATCTTTGTTTTTTCGGTTCTGTTGGCTATAGTTGCCAGTGCCGTCGAACCTAAGTGTCCTTACCAGGAATGGCGCGTTTCCCCATTCCCTGCCGGAGATACCACTCTCCACGTAAATCCGGTGGCTCTGTTGTGGCCTTCGGAGAAGTATCTTCACAATGAAGATGTTCTTTATAATGTATATCTCAGCTGCGACAAGAATTTCAGCGATGCCTCTACTATGGCGAGTAAGGCTCAGCGCGCATGTTTCTATAATCCCCACCGTGCCTTACAGCCCGGCAAATGGTACTGGAAATATGAGATTCTCCGTAAAAATCCGTCGTCAGCAACAGGATATGATGTGACTGACACAGGAATAAATACATTCACTGTAGCTTCTGACTCGAAAGGTCTGGAAACTCCAACGGCAAATGAGTTTATCGCCGGAATATCACACGCTTATCCTCGCGTAATCAATTATGGCCGCCCGATGGCAGACATCCGTCGTGATGCTCCTTCGCATCCTCTTTATAAATCAATGATAAGCCGTGCCGAGAAATGTCTCGCCTCTGAGCCTTACGACGGTCCTGTGGGAGATTCCAATCCAGCCCTTGAGAGAAAGTATCTCCAAAAAGCCGGCAAGGAAGTTGAAATGTTTCATTCTCTTCTCGAAGCCTATATTCTTACGGGCAGAGACGACATCTATGATGCTCTTATGGAGCGTACACGCATTCTCCTTACATGGCCTACCGACGATCTTCTTGGTTCCAAAGTGCTGAGCGCGTTGTCGTATTGTTATGATGCCCTTAACGACAAACTTTCTGCGGAGACAAAACAGAAAATAGAGTAGATAGCCGACCGTCAGTTTCGTCACGGTCTTTCCAAGTGGCCCGGATATACCGAAGCCCGTCACGTGGAGAACCATTTCTGGCAGATGGAACTTGCCGGCAATTTCAAGGCTTCCATCATTATGCTTGACCGTATTGAATCGGCACGCGAAATGCTTGCCTACACTTACGGTCTTTTCATAGCCCGTTTCCCTAACCTGGCTGAACAGGACGGCGGATGGGCAGAAGGCGAAGGGTATTACAGTGTGAACAAGACGGCTATAGTTGATATGGCACTGTTGATGAAGAAAGTGGGCGGCATAGATGTTTTCCGCATGGAATGGTACCGTCAGCTCACCGATTATCTGACATACTTCTCTCCCGTTGCCTCTCCGGTGTCCGGATTCGGCGATATGCATGACCGTGTGGCGAGCGGCAGTCTGAAAGGACATTCCGAGATGCTTGTGCTTGGCTGTGAAGAGGACAATCCTTATTCTCTTTACCGCCTGTTTGCGTCGTTCCGTCCGGACAACACATATTACGGTGCGGAACTTAAGAAAAACTATTGGAAGAAACCGCTTGCCGAAGTAGAGCCTTGGTATCAGATAGTGAACAATATCATCATATCTCCTTCCGACGGGGCTGCTCCACACAAAATGAGTCACGACAAAGTATTTCTTGGTACAGGTGCTGCCGCATTGCATACAGACGTTCTTTCTCCCGACCGTGACGCGACTGTCTTTTTCCGTTCGTCGCCGTTCGGAGCCAAGGGACACATGCACGCCAATCAGAATGCATTCAATATTTCGCGTCGTGGAGAACGTATATTCTACTCAACCGGTTTCTATACATCGTTCTCCGATCCTCATTCTCTGACATCGTATCGTCATACACGTGCTCATAACACCATTCTTATAGACGGCATGGGTCAGGCTTTCGGGCATGAAGGATACGGACATATCATAGCCCATAATGAAGGACGCCATATCTCATATATTTGTGGCGATGCATCTCACGCCTACCGTCCCGTTACCGACAAACAGTTCCTTGGTTTCCTTGAAGAACATAAGATTACGGAAGGATTCGGCGAAACGGGTCTGAAGAAATTCATCCGTCACCTTTTCTTTGTACGTCCCGGTATAGTGGTGGTATATGACGAGCTTGAGGCCGACCGCCCTGTGACATGGAGCAGTCTGCTGCATACAGTTTTGCCTTCATCGCCGCTTACGGATACTTCCATGCGTGTGGAAACTGACCGCACAGTAGCTTCTGCCCATGTTTATGGCAGTACTAAGCTCAAAGGGGAGTTCACCGACAGTTATTACAGTCCGGCTATCGACTTCAAAAAGAAATATCCTAAAGGAACACCGCTTTCATATCATTACACTTATTCCAATGCGGAGAAAACCCGTTCAATGCGTTTCCTTACTATAATACAGCTTGAAGATAAAGGAACCAAACTCCCGAAAATAAAAGCTGACGGCAAAGGAAAATGGACAATAGGGGATACGAAAATAGAAGCGGAGATGGATGCTTCGCGTCCGGCTGCTATTAAAGTAAGCAGTAAAGGCGAGATACAGCAAGGAAGATAGTATTAGATATCTGTATGATTAAAAAAGATGGTATGTCATTATGACACACCATCTTTTTTAATTTATCTGTTAAACTCATATTTTCCGGCGGTTCCTTCAAAACATAGTGTTCCTTCATCTGATTTGGCTTCAAGAGTTGGGATAATTATTTTCCCGTTTTTCTTTATTTGCCAGTTGCCGGCTTTAAGATCTGTGATTACAAATTTGTATTTTCCCTCTCCGTTAATAGTGAAACCAAACTTACCTGTTATTTCATCACCTCCTTTACTGAATGTTACAACTCTGTCTTTTATCCGGACACCTACAATGCGTTCGGAATCTATACGTTTAACTTCGTAAGTCTTATCAATGTTGTCTGTCATTTGCATGACATTCAGGAATAAATCTTCTTCTGATGGTTGTATTGGTGATAATTCAACTCTCCATGCTCCACGTTCGTTTGCGGGATCAGGATAAGATTCTAAAGCATCATTTTTATAATTCTGGCCGAATACATAGAATTCCTTACCCGGACCACCAATTTTCTCTATTGAAGCGTTCTGTAAAACAGGTAGTAGAACATGATTTTTTAATATGCCGGAATCACCGTTTTTAGTCCGTTTTATTGTAATTGAGTTATTGTCTATTTCAGGCTCCTCTATACTGTGTAGAAGCCAGTATTTCTTGAAATCAGGATTTGAAGAAACTACTTTATCGAATACTATTAATGCGGCAGGAACTACTTCCGATTTGAAGTTAAGAAAAACAAAAGAACGCTTAGCTTCCTTTACTTTGTTTGAATATGCCTTTGTAATGTCACCTTTTAAATAAGAATACTCAGGCATGTTATTGTCAGGTCCATATCCATGGGCGATTGTTTTTCCCACAGTATATTCATCGGATAACAGGTCATTCATACTGTTGCATGTTTTCCAACCATCACCGGGCATTCTTTGTCCTCCATCATTAGCGGCAAAACTTGATTTGTTTGCTCCTCCATAATTGTGGCAGGCAAATTTCTCATTAGGGTCATAAACTAATAAAGAGTTATGCGCGATAGTGCGTTTGAAATAATTTTTGTTGTGTGGACTGTTGTAACCCCCTGAACTACCGCTATATGCTCCTGCATCAATCACGAGAGGACCTTTATAATATATTTGAAAACTTCCACCATCCAAATGTTGATGATTACCCACAAAATGTTCGTTTATTTTCATTTCGGCTATAACGCTGTTTTTCCCCCATCCTGTTCTGGCTATCATCCATCCAAAAGGAGAATCGTAAAAACGTGTTAATGGTAGATCGTCTGGAGACTTACCTTTTAGAGTATAGTCTCTCCATAACAGGTCAAAAATAAGACAATGATTCATAACTTCATTTCCGGAATTTTCCAAATGTGGATTCCTTTCAAATTCATATGCCAGATATTCGTCTTTATAGTAACTTGAAGCAAGGAACATCGGTAGTGGAAAGGTGAGTGTAGTAGGGCGGTTCTGAGGGTAATCATCACCAGAAGGCAAGACAACTCCGTCAGGTCTCCTTCTGTATATTATATCATACAGTACAAATTGTTGAGACGAATTATATACACATCCTGCACCCATTTTGTCAAGAATCCATAAAGGGAATAAATCGCATGCAAAACGAACATGAATATAATTCGTTCCTTGGTGGTAGTTCTGTCCTTCGTAGAAAAAATTTCTTACTGGTATGTAGTCACGGAATAGCATTTTTATTACATGGTTATACATATCTGGATATTCATCATATATTGCTATTCCGGCGGATAATAAGTCACGCATAATCATCCATTCCGATGGATGACCGGAAATTGGTTGATTGTCGCGGGGAGGATAACCACATTCCATTGTTTGGGCTATTCGTATAAATGAATTTATATATTCTTCTTTCTCAGTTTTTTTCATTTGATCGAAACACCAGTCATAAACCATAGCCCCAACCATAAGCATGACTCCGCTTGCTCTTGAATTGTCTTTTTCTATTCCAAAATTAGTATTCTTTAATGTGTCTAACATTGCCGTAATGGCTTTTCTGGCTTGCTCTTTCTTCCCATTAACAAGATAATCTAGTGCTTGTAATTGAACTTCACTGGTTATACCTCTCATTTTATAATAATATCTGAAACCGTGATTGTTTCCTTCTGCTTTTTCTTCAATGGCAGTTCTAGGTTTGGAAAGCCCTTTTAGCACAGCTATTGTTTGTTGTGCTTCAGGTGTTTGTAGCCTTTCTTTTAGTTCTGAAATTTCATTTGGACGGATATAAAGTCTTGGGTGAGTCTTAGGAGGTATTGGTACAGACACTCCGTCCATATTACACCAGGTTACTTCTTTGCTCAACTCTTGAGAGTAGATGTTGTTGAAAAACGAGCAGATACATAGTGTCAATAATATAAATGTGTGTTTCATGTGAATTGTAATTAAAATTGTTAATATTAGACAAAGGTATTTTTTCGGCTTTTATAATTGTGATAATATTGTGGAAAATAGTTGTGATTTTGTTTAAAGATTTATAGTGATGTCATTTTATTACACCTCTTTCTATTTCAATGTTTTCTCGGAGTTCTGGAAAACTACTTCGTTTTTCTTTTATACTCTATTTTAACATGTAACAAAATGCTTTTATAATTTATGTGATGTGAAGTTTTTACCGCCGTTTTATATTGATTTAAATCAAAAAAGCTCGAAAAAGTAAAATATTTGTCGTTGACATTGAACAAACCTGCTGTTCTTTTTGTCTTGATAGGCGTATAACATTTAATAATTTGAGATGAAAAGGATAACACTATTTGCACTTATAGGCCTTCTTTTTATGGTGTCGTGTACTAACGACGAGATGATGAATAATAGTAATACAGGTTCTGGACGCAGTGGCATACGTTTTCGTTTGAAAAAGTCTGCATACATAGGTGACATTAACTCGCGTACAGAATCTGCGAGTACAGGCGATTATGACAAAGTCTTTTTCTACATAGCCGACTCTGAAGGCGATGTAATGACTACAGTACATGGCAAATATAATGCGCTAACTTCGGAAATATATGCCGAAGGTCTTCATGAGGGAGACTATAACCTGCTAGTTTTGGCTATAAAGGGTGATGAAACGGCCGATCGTGCCGAGATAAATGAAATATCAAGTATGGATGATGAATGGCTGGTGTTTCCTTCGGATCTGCACAAACCTTTGGAAGCAGAGTATTTTTATTCGTGTACACCGTTTACAGTCCGTTTAGTTCCTGCTGAAGGAGGTAGCACTGAAGTTATCAGCATTGATAGCGAAGTAACACAGGACAGGATAGTAGGTCGTTTGGATTTCAATTTTGTATATAACAACCGATATGTGCGTAATGCAACAGTCGAGAAAAGAGTGAGACTTGCTGAATCAAAGTTCTATACATCAATAACAGGTGGAGGTGCTTTTACGGGAGAAAGTGACGGTATTATAGACGATATGGTTTTAAGAGAGGATATTCCTTATCTGTTTATGCCTACAGTTTCCGGTACTGTTTTAAAAGGAGATATTTTCCATACTTCAGTAAACTATCTTGATGAGAAGACTGTTCTTGATTTCAATTTTGACCAGCAGGAAGTATTGCCGAACCATGCACATACGGTAAGTACTGCGGTAAAGCATCCTGATGACATTTCGCCGGTGATGTATATAACTGCCGATGCCTACAGAGCTGGAAATCATGCACGAATTCTGGATGATGATGAACCGGTGTCTGTTTATACGAACAGGTCTCAGCGCACTTTTAACACGGCAAAGCCATTACAGCTTTCCATTACTGATGATGGGCGTCTGCATATGCGTTTTTATTCTCCACGTGTACTTTATGGAGTTACATTGAGAGCACGTATAGCAGCTGTGGATGATGAATATTTCGATTTTGCATATTTCGATTCTATTCCTGCTTTCTGCGATTTCTATGAGTCATCTCCACTGGTAGAGAAAGGCACTATGTGTCGTACTGAGAGCGGTCGCATAATCAATGTTCCAGCACTTGACGCTGCCGCCATAGCCGGAGCGGAGTTAAAGGTACTGTCATCAGATCCTTATTGGGCAAAACTACAGGAAATAAAGCACGGATGGACACTTTACTGGGGACTCTTTGGTGGAGACCCTTCACGCGAAGATGGAGGTCCTGTAGGTAACTGGATGGGTATCCGTCCGGTACATTGTAGAGAATCTGTAGCTTTCTTCCTTAATTTTACCTATATGATAGATATGGATGAGCACGAAGCTATTCTTCATGAGAATGCAGGTAAATTATACGATGATAATAAACAACCTGTAAAGGTGGAGGAAGTATTGGCCAAGATGCGACGTGGACAGACACTTCAGGTAGGACTGGTTTATCCGGGTAATGGTGTTATCGGTTTGGGTAGTCCGAGTGTGTTTGGAGCATATCAGCGAGGATGGTTCGAACATTATTCAAACCGTTATGCATGTAGCGTGATGTTCCATGAATTGGGACACGTTATGGGATACGGACACAGTAGTTCGTTCACATATGGTCCTTGGGCAGAGCAGCTGATGAATAATTTTTATGTTGACAATATTGGCAAAATGCCTATAGACTCGCCTGTTTATCTAAAGAGTGCCTCAAATCCTCATAAATACAATTAATATCTGAATTATCATAAATAATATTTCAATATGAGAGTAAGACTTGTAAATATATTATCTGCATTATTATTGATTTCTCTTTACTCATGTAGTGATGACAGCATATCCTCTGGAAATTCATCTGGTGATGTAGTTGCTGCCAGACTATCATTGCTTAGCACTTCTGCCGCAGAAACTGATGCAGTAGAGAATGTGTCAGCATATCGTTTCTATGGTGGCATATTAACAGAGGTGTTTGAAACGCTTGAGCCGGGAACAGATGGAGTAGTGTCTCTTAAGCCTTCTGCCATGAGTGGTAATGTATATTTTATGATTAACGCAGGAAATCTCGTTTCCGGTCGTGGTTTTGAAGTAGGCGTGACCTCTGAATCAGATTTCCAGGCAATGACTGCCGGAGCCGATGAAATGGTATCAGGTGGAATGTTTTTGTCCGGTATGTCAACTATAAGCCGACAGACATCGTCTGTAGCAGTAGCTATGAAACGTTCTGTAGCGCGAATAGATATAAGTTCTCCAATCAATAACCTTTCGGTGAATAGTGTAAAGGTGAAGAATGTTTGCCCTAAAGGTTATGTACTTGAGGGAGGTAATGGTGGAGAGATTCCTCAGCCGGTTGATATGGTGAAAGATTATGCTGATAGTCCACTAACAGCTGCTGAAGAAACATTGTTTTATCTTCCGCACCAGGAAGGTAATAACTTTGAAGTAGAAATAATGGTTACATCCTCAGGCTCATGGCACAGACTGAAAACTGTTCTGCCGGACATATCACGCAATAAGGTTTATACTCTTAAAGTTTATGCTGATGGTGAAGACTTTAGAGTAAAAGTAGTTGAAGCTTCTTGGCAGGAAGGCGACGGAACAACCTCAGACGGACTTAGAAATGCTTTTGTAGATGTTGATAACTCAGTACTGAGTGATGGCATTAGAGTTAATGAAACACGCGATTCTGTTTTTATACCATCATGGGAAACAAACTTCAGTCTTGCCATAAGCGGTGAGTTAGGTTCGACTGTGAATGTGGATGGCTTGGTGAAAGGTGTTGATGTCACTGTTTCTCGTTCCGGAAATCTTGATAATGTGTGCAGCTTGAATGTGAACAGCAGTAATAAGATGATTGGTAGTGTGGACGGATATATGTATGTTAATGTACATAACGGTGATGCATTACGTGGTAGAGTCGTACTTGTATTTTTGGCAAATCCGGTTAAGATGCAGGGACAGTTGAGTTTTGACGGCAACTATGTTTGCGATTTCGGACGATATATAGACGGTGAACTGGCTGTATTGAGTGTTCCGGATGATAAAACGATAAGACTGGAATTCGACGAAAACTCACCGGAATGGATGAAACTGGAAGAAACAGCGGATGGCACATACCGTATTCTGGGAGGATGGCGCCCGAATGACGCTGATGCTGATGGAAGAATACAAGAAGGAAGAATTTTGATTTCCGACGTGTCAGGTGTGCACAATGAAACCTATACGGTAAAGAGACAGAATTGGGGACTTCCAGTAGTAAACATAAACGGTACATGGTGGTGTAAATACAATCTTCGTGGAAACGTTAAAGATTTTACCGACCAGATTCTTGTTTCAAACGATCCTGCCCGTGGTGGAAGTATCGCAGACTATCTGGCTGAGTGTACGGACGATGAGTACCTTAATGTTCTTGGCGACCAGTATCAGGCTGGTAATCGCGATGGTCTGAAATTGAAGAATGACGGTACGGGATTCCTGTTTGATGGATATTCTACGAAAACAGATAATTTCGGCACATTAGCCCCTGGTTATATGGCTCCTGACGGTTATGAAATACCTGATTATGACGATTATAGATTCTTCACCTGGGGAACTGACTGTAATTTAGGTTATTTTAATCCTGGCGCGTTCAATAATGGTTTGGGGCAGAGATTAAACTTCTCTGTGGTAGAGAGAGAAGCCATGTTCCTGGGCTATGAGTACGGAAATGTAACCTTCTACGATTTTGAGTATGAAGGAGAGCACCTTGTATTATGCGGTCTCGGTCATCAGTGGAGTGAAACAGGAATATCTAAGAAAATGATTCAGTTTGCCACATACGGTAATTCCGGCAGTACATGGCTGATCGAAGGTTATTCCAAGACTGATGGCAGAGGAAACTGGTTCAAGTTCGCTGCAAGCAATGCACAGAAAACCAGAACCATAAGATGTGTGAAATCTCCTGTTGAATATATTTATTAATTAATCTGTAAATAAAAAAATAAATGTCTATAAAGAACATACTTGCTATAATTGTTTCGCTTGCTGTAATATCATGTACAGATAAAGAAGCGATGAACGAGCATAGTGGAACAGATTCTGTTATATTACCACGCGTGTCATCATATAATTATAGTTCCGGAAATGATGAAACAGCAGAAACAAAGGAGATAGGAATACTTCATGCCTGTCTCTTTGAGAATGGTGTTATGACACGCGTTTATGCTGATATAGATCCTTTGGCCGGCATCAAGATAGATGACAGTAAGGGGCGTCTTTATATGGTTGCCAATATAGAAGGAAATAATTCCTCTTCTTTTTATAATATAGGTATGACTGAGGAGGAGTGGCTGTCAACCACAATACTACATAAGGGAGGTGTAAACCTGAGATATATGAGTGGAGTTATTGACTTGTCAGACATGTCCCATGGAGTTTTGCAACTTTATAGGGGAGTAGCACGTATAGATGTCAACGTTTCAGGAGAACACGATTTGTCTGTACCGGCTATTATGTTCAGGAATGTGGCACAGAAGTCGTATCTGAACCGCCGTCATACTGTAGAATCACCCGAAAGTACAGGTTACAACGATGTTACTCCTGTCATAGAAACTCCTCTTACCGGTAACACATATGGAGTGGCTTATCTGTGCGAACAGGCCTCGGAGAATATCTCTGCAGTGTTGACCATAAATGTAGATGGCGAAACTGTGGAAAAAGAAGTTGCTATGCCTTCCATACTAAAGAGAAACTGTGTTTATACTATAAATGTGTTTAAAGCATCTGTACAGGCTGAGGTAACCTTAAGTGTAACAGATTGGGAAAACGGAGGTGACTTTAATCTTGCACCAAACGAAAGAGGTCTGACAGTGGACGTGGAAGGAACATCATTTCCTGCAAATACAGAGGTGGATTCTGACCGCAGGGGAATAGTATTGTCACACTATGCTTCGGATTTCGTTCTCTCCATAGATTGCGACGATGAACTGGAGCTGATAGCCGATCCTGAACTTCCAATGACCGTTGAACGTATAGGAGGAGCGGAGAATGTAGGAAAGAATCTGTTTCGCCTAATAAAGAAAATATGGTATCCTGGTATGGAACGTGTAGAGAGAAAACTGATGTTTCATCGTAAAGGACTGAATGAGAATTATGCTGATGATTATATAAATGTTGTAATGTCTGAACATCCGGTTAAACTGGAAGGACTGATACATTTTGAAGACAATGCATCATTCGATTTCGGAAAATATATAGATAATGAGCTTGGTGTCTTTACAGTTCCGGCATCGAAGTCGATAACTGTTGAGTACGACGAGGGAGAAGACGAATGGGTTAAACTTGATACGTCAGGTCAGAGGGTACGTATTATTGGAGGATGGCGTCCTAATGATAAGACTGCAAACGGCAGAGTACAGAAGGCACGCATAGTAATAAATAATTCGGCTGATGGCTCTGAAAAAGAGGAATACGTTATTTCACGCCGTAACTGGGGATTGCCTGTTACAAAGCTTAATGGAGTATGGTGGTGTAAGTATAATGCCATAGGTGATGCAAAAAACTTTTCAGACCAGATTCTTTCATCGGCAGATCCTGCGGTAATGGCCGGTAAGACAGTATTCGATTATTTGAGGGACTGTACGGCTGATGAGTTCTTCAATCTCTGGAAATGGAATTATCAAGGTAAGAGTTCACAAGGATTTCAGGTAATAGACGATGGAGGAGTGGCGAAACTGGAAGGTTATTCTTCAAGTACCGAGCATATAAATAAGATAGACGCTAAGGCTCTGGCTCCTGACGGCTATGAATTGCCATCCATGGAGAACTTTGAAAGAGTATTCAATTCTACAAGCGGAACTATTTGGCTGATGTGGGATGGTTCGCATACTACAGCTTGGAATGGAAGTACCACTATACAGCGCAGGCAACGCAGAAGAAATGATGTTACCGTAGGAACAGTGTCACTGACAGATCTTATTTATATATCTATGTATAATCAGTCGGAGACAGAGTATGAGCCGCTTGTGTGGTATGGCTCAAGTCCGCAGTGGAATGATAACGGTATAAATCATGGCCATTACAACAATCTGTTGATTGCCGTTCATAATCCATCAAATGGTCAGGGATGGTTTTTCGTGGGTGGAATGAATGGCCTTTATCCGTCAAAGAACTCAGCAGGTCCGAATGATACCCGTATCCTGAGATTTAAGAAGTCTGATGTGGAATACATATATTGATACTGTCAGTAAACACTAAACGGACTGACATTATCTATAAATACAACTTGTGTTTTTACAAATATAATCTATGTTTATAAGAATGCAAGTTGTATTTGTATAAACATAGATTATATTTATAGAAGATAAAAGCACGCGATGAAGTTTTCTTTCCGTTAGAAATCTTTTTACTTGTTTATGATTCCTCCGCCGAGGACAATATTACCCCTGTAGAATGCAGCTGCTTGTCCCGGGGCAATTGCCGCCAACGGTTCATGAAGTTTCACGTGTAACAGTCCGTCACCGGTCATTGTAACGGTACATCTGTTCGCCTGCTTTCGATATCTTATTTTTACTATTACATCATCCTTACCCAACAGGGATTCCGGATTTATTATATTCCAGTCCGTGAGCCACATTTCGCTGTGTTCAAGCGAAGACAGTTTGTCACTTATTACAACTTTGTTTTCTTCAGGAATTATTTCTTTTACGAACAATGCCTTGTTCATATATATCCCCAATCCTCTGCGTTGTCCTATTGTATAAAAGGGATATCCTTCATGTTTCCCAATGTTATTGCCTTCTTCATCACAGAATATGCCGGGTCTGATTAAGTCAGGATTCACATTTTTTCCTAAAAAACTTCTGTAATCCATAGGGCAGAAGCATACTCCAAGACTGTCTTTCTTTACGGAAGCTTTCATGAAGCCTCTTTCTGCTGCTATTTCTCTAACTCTTGTTTTGGTTATATTTCCCAATGGCAGTACCATCCGCTTCATAATATCCTGTGGAAGTCCCCATAGAAAGAAAGACTGGTCTTTGTCTGGGTCTGTACCACTCTTGATATGCCAATATCTGTCGCATAATGTTTTTTGTACGTAATGTCCTGTGGCAATATGGTATATTCCTTCCCTGTCGGCAATTTCTTTAAGTATAGGCCATTTCAGATAGTTATTGCACTGCGTGCATGGAACAGGGGTTCTCCCTGTCATATATTCCTTTATAAAATAGTCTATGATGTATTTTTTGAATCTGTCTCTGAGGTCGTAAGTAATGTGCGGAATGCCAAGTCTGGAGCAAAGCTCTCGTGCGTCGTCCAGATATTCTGTATTGTTATCTTTTTCAAAGAAGCGGAATGTTGCTCCTGTAACTTCGTATCCTGCATCCAAAAGCAACATAGCGGCTACAGAACTGTCTGTACCTCCACTCATCCCTAATAATACTTTATTGTTTTCTTCCATAATTCTGTCTCCTTGAAAGTGATAGCTTGACGTAAGGACATAAAAAAAGGAGTACCGCTGTACTCCAACCTTTGTTAACCTTAAAATCTAATACTATGAAAAACACAGTACAAAGGTACGGACTTTTCCGTTATCTGCAAGTTTTGTGCGCGAAAACTTATGTTTTATAACACTATTTAGTATTATTGCCGTATGTTATACACTTATTAAGGTTTTGCTCTATACTCTAATGGGCTCATGCCTGTATGCTTTTTAAAATATCTTGAGAAGAATGATTGATCAGGGAAGTTTAATTCATACGAGATATCCTGTATGGACATATTCGAGTATTTAAGCATTATCTTTATTCTCTGTATTGCATGTTTGTCGATAATGTATTTGGCTGATTTATCTGCAACATTTTGTGTTATTGACGATAAGTAGCGTGATGTTATGTATAGTTTCTCTGCGTAAAACCCTACTTCTCTTTGTTGTGGACAATACTTGTGTATCAGATGAATGAACTTTATAAACAGCTCTTCTCTTCTTCCCACTTCCTCCGATTTGTCTATTTTAAATAGGGTTCTTGTCTTGTCATATACATCAAGTAGGAAACTTTGGATATTGTTTTTGAAGATTTTTACTCTGAAACAGTTGGTCTTTTCATTATAGAAATCTTTCATAGCTTCTACCAGATAGTTCATTTTGTTTATTCTTTTTTCTCCTAATTGTACGCAGGGATATTCTTTCAGGAAAAAAGTGAACGAAGGTTCCAGTTGTGCTGTCGCTTCGTCGTAAACTTCGTGTTTGAATGTTATATATGAGATTTTGAAATCGTCACTATTGCTGATATTGTGTACTATGCTCCCGGCTATTATTATTAGCTGTGTATTGGCTACCAGTTCGTATGGGATAAGGTCTATTTCTATGTGGGCAGTACCTTTTCTGCAAAAGATAATTGTATCTACATCTACTTTCATGGTTTTACCCTGAGGTAGCCATTCATTCTTGTCTGCTCCTGCTTTGAAAATTTCATCATCTGGCAGTTGAAATATATGCATATAGTTTCAATTTTGTTAATAACAATTTATATCAATAAAAATACATAGTAAAAATAGTATCTAAAATTGCAATTCTGTAATATATTGCGTTGTTTTTTTATTATTTATTCTTCGTTAAATAAAAAATATTTAAGGTCTTAATAATTTATAAAGCGGACAGTGAGTTCCGTTTTTGAACAATTGTGCTGTAAAAAAGAAAATTAACGTTCTTCGCAATTAACTTAATTTTGCCACGAATTTTAAAGTAAAAAGATTTATATGGTAACAGTAAACAAAAAATGGTTGCAACTGATGGGAATAGTTGGTTGCGCAATTGGGTTCGCTTCGTGTGGACAAACTCAAAAAGGAGAAATGCAAACCGGTGGTTATGAAACAATGGTTGTGGCAAAAGCTGACAAAGTTGTAGAAACAAATTATTCGGCTACAATCCGCGGACGCCAGGATATCAATATCATGCCTCAGGTATCAGGTACAATACAGAAATTATGTGTAACAGAAGGTGAGAAGGTAAGAAAAGACCAGGTGCTTTTCATTATCGATCAGGTTCCTTACAAGGCTGCGCTTAATACTGCAGTAGCAAATGTGAAGTCGGCACAGGCTGCATTGGCTACTTCGGAATTGACTTATAACAGTAATAAGGAACTGTATGCTAAAAAGGTAGTATCGGAATTTACATTGCAAACTTCGGAAAATCAGTATTTGACAGCGAAAGCCCAATTGGCACAGGCAGAGGCGCAGGAAGTCAATGCCCGTAACGATTTGTCATACACTGAAGTGAAAAGTCCTAGCAATGGTGTGGTAGGTATGTTGCCATATCGTGTAGGTACATTGGTAAGTCCGTCTATGACACAGCCGTTGACTACCGTCTCTGATAACTCTGAAATGTATGTTTATTTTTCTATGACAGAAAATCAGGTACTCGGTATGGTTCGTGACTATGGTTCTATGGATGAGGCTATAGCTAAAATGCCGGAAATATCGCTTGAACTGAACGATGGTACTACATATTCAGAAAAAGGAAAGATTGAATCTATCAGTGGAGTAATAGATACACAGACTGGTACAGTTGGCGTACGTGCCGTATTCCCTAACGAGAAAGGTTTGTTGTTGAGCGGTTCATCCGGCAAGGTGTTGATACCAAGTACATACAATGATTATATAATAATACCTCAGGAAGCTACAGTAAAACAACAAGATAAGATTTCAGTGTTTAGGGTTGTTGACGGCAAGGCTGTGACAACATTAATTAAGGTTGCCGCCTATAATGACGGACGCGAGTATATCGTACTCGAAGGTCTTAATCCGGGCGATGAAATAGTAGCTAAGGGAGCAGGTCTTCTTCGCGAAGGAACTCAGGTGAAATAAACAAACAGAGTTGATGTGACTTTAATTAATAAAGAATAACAATGAAAGGAAATATATTTATAAAACGACCGGTGATGGCTATTTCCATCTCCATCGTGATTTTGTTGGTGGGATTTATCTCACTAATATCGTTGCCGGTAGAACAGTATCCTGATATAGCTCCTCCTACAGTTGTGGTTGATGCTACATATACAGGAGCCAGTGCCGATGCGGTAATGAACAGTGTTATAATGCCGTTGGAAGAGAGTATAAACGGTGTGGAAAACATGATGTATATCACTTCTACCGCAACAAACTCCGGTTCGGCTACAATACAGGTCTATTTCAAGCAGGGTACAGATCCTGATATGGCTGCTGTCAACGTGCAGAACCGTGTATCAAAGGCGCAGGGATTGTTGCCGTCTGAAGTAACAAAAATCGGTGTCTCAACAGCAAAAAGACAGACAAGCTTCCTTCAGATTAACTCGTTGGTTAGCACCGACGGTAAATATGACGAGACATTCCTTGCCAATTATCTGGATATTAATGTCATACCGGAAATTAAACGTATCGAAGGTGTGGGTGATGCAACAATGCTTGGTGATACTTACAGTATGCGTATATGGCTTAATCCGGAACGTATGGCTCAGTATGGTCTGATTCCAGATGATGTTACTGCAGTGCTTGGTGAACAGAACATTGAAGCTCCTGCCGGTAATCTTGGCGAAAACTCTCCAAATGTATTTCAATATGCTTTGAAATATAAAGGACGTCTTAAATCGGTAGAACAGTTTGAGGATATTGTGATACGTTCAAATGATGACGGTTCTGTCCTTAGACTTAAAGATATTGCTAAGGTTGAACTAGGTCGTTTATCGTATAGTTTCCATGGTGAGGTAAATGACCGTCCTGGTGTGACTTTCCTTACTTTCCAGGTTGCAGGTGCCAATGCGACAGAAGTTAATGAAGCCATTACAAAACGACTGGAAGAAATGTCAGAGGCTCTTCCTCCTGGCGTAGAGTTCGTTCAGATGATGAGTTCGAATGACTTCCTTTATGCATCTATTCACAACGTTGTGGAAACACTTGTAATAGCAATCATACTTGTTATTCTTGTGGTTTACTTCTTCTTGCAGGATTTCAAGAGTACATTGATTCCTTCTATTTCAATCATTGTATCTCTTATCGGTACGTTTGCCTGTCTTGTTGCAGCAGGTTTCAGTATAAACATTCTTACTTTGTTTGCGCTTGTGCTTGCTATCGGTACCGTGGTGGATGATGCCATTGTGGTGGTGGAAGCTGTACAAGAGAAATTCGATTCAGGCTACACTTCTCCATATTTGGCAACAAAAGATGCATTGAGTGATGTAACTATGGCCGTTATCTCATGTACATGTGTGTTTATGGCTGTGTTTATCCCTGTAACATTCATGGGAGGTACATCTGGTATATTCTATACTCAGTTTGGTATCACAATGGCTACTTCAGTAGGTTTGTCCATGATTTGTGCCTTGGTTCTTTGTCCTGCCCTTTGTGCTATAATGATGAGACCGTCTGACGGACAGAAGAGTGCCAAAAGCTTTAACGGTCGTGTAAAGGCTGCATATAATGCTTCTTTCAATGCTACAATGAATAAATATAAGAAAGGAGTAATGTTTGCAATTCATCACAGATGGATAGTTTGGGCAGCACTCATCGTATCTGTAGTTTTGCTGGTATTCTTCATGAAGACTACCAAGACAGGTCTGGTTCCACAGGAAGACCAGGGAACAGTTATGGTAAATATCAGTACTTCTCCTGGTAGTACTCTTACTGAAACAGTCAAGGTATTGGAAAAGGTAAAAGATATTCTGGAGAATACTCCTGAGGTTGATAACTACAGTGCCACATCAGGTTATGGTCTTATCTCTGGTCAGGGAACTTCTTATGCATCATGTATCGTCGATCTTAAACCATGGGATGAACGTAAGGGAGCGGAACATTCTGCCGATGCCGTTCTTGCACGACTGAATGCACAGTTTGCTCAAATAAAGGAAGCCCAGATCTTCTGCTTCCAGACTGGTATGATTCCTGGTTACGGTATGGGTAACTCTGTAGAACTGTATATGCAGGATAAGACTGGAGGTGATATGTCTGTCTTCTTCGGACATGTCATGAATTTCCTTGGAGCTTTGAACCAGCGTCCTGAGGTAGCTATGGCATATACTTCTTACGCCATGAACTTCCCACAGATAGCTGTTGATATAGATGCTGCTAAATGTAAGCGTGCAGGAATATCTCCATCGGATGTTCTTTCTGCATTGGGTAGCTATTGCGGTGGATCCTATGTATCAAACTTCAATGAATTCGGTAAGGTATATCGTGTAATGCTTCAGGCATCACCTGAATATCGTCTTGACGAACAGTCCCTTAATAATATGTATGTACGTAACGGATCGGAAATGGCTCCGTTAGGTCAGTTTGTTACATTGAGGAATGTAATGGGAGCTGAGGTTGCAAAACGATTCAACCTTTACAGTTCTATAAATGTAAATGTTAACGCACAGGCAGGATATTCAACAGGTGAAGTACAGAACGCAATCAAAGAGGTTGCCGCTCAGACTCTTCCTACCGGATATGGATATGAATATGGTGGTATTGCCCGTGAGGAATCACAGAGTGGAGGTTCACAGACAGTGTTCATATATATAATATGTGTAGTCCTTATATATCTTATCCTTTCATGTCTGTATGAAAGTTTCCTTGTACCGTTGGCAGTTATCTTCTCAGTACCATTCGGTTTGATGGGTAGTTTCTTGTTTGCCAAGTTGTTCGGTTTGGAAAACAATATCTATCTTCAGACAGGTGTTATCATGTTGATTGGTTTGCTGTCAAAGACAGCCATTCTGATTACGGAATATGCGTTGGAGCGCCGTCGTAGAGGAATGGGTATTATAGAATCTGCTTATTCTGCAGCTCAAGCCCGTTTGCGTCCTATCCTGATGACTGTATTGACAATGATTTTCGGTATGATCCCGCTTATGTTTGCAACCGGTGCCGGAGCTAACGGTAACAGTTCATTGGGTACAGGTGTTGTCGGTGGTATGCTTATCGGTACTTTGGCTCTTCTTTTTGTGGTTCCTGTGTTCTATATAACATTCGAGTATCTTCAGGAGAAAATCCGTAAACCTATGCAGGTAGAAGGAGATGCACAGTTTAAATTAGAGCATGAACGTAGCCTTGAAGAGAGAAGTGCTTTCAAGAATGGTGAACAGGTATAATCATTAAAAGAATAACACATGAAGAAATTTATAATACTTACTACTACAGCTGCAATGTTAAGCAGCTGTGGTATATATACAAAATATAAACCTGCAGAAACAGTTCCTGACAGCCTGTACGGAGAAAAGGTAGAGGTTGCGGATACGCTGAATTTCGGCAACTCCGACTGGAAAGAGGTTTTCACAGATCCTCATCTGCAGACCTTGATAGAGCAGGCATTGCAGAATAATACCGATTATCAGTCTGCGCAATTGAGAATAGAAGAATCGAAAGCTACTCTCCTTGCTTCTAAGCTTGCTTTCCTGCCGTCATTCGCTTTGGCTCCGCAGGGAACAATCAGCAGCTTTGATGGTCAGAAAGCTACAAAATCATATCAGCTTCCTGTCACAGCAAGTTGGGAACTTGATATCTTCGGACGTATGCGTAATTCCAAGAAGCAGGCTCAGGCATTATATGCCCAAAGTATTGATTATAAGCAGGCTGTACGTTCGCAGCTGATTGCAAGTGTAGCCAATACATATTATACACTTCTTATGCTTGACGAACAGTTGGCGTTGTCGCAGGAGACAGAAACTGCATGGAAAGAAACTGTGGATGCTGCACGTGCGCTTATGGATGCCGGACAGTATAATGAAGCTGGCGTTTCACAGATGGAAGCTACATATTACAGTGTGCAGACGTCTGTAATTGATCTGAAAGAACAGATAAATCAGACATTGAACAGTATGGCACTGCTTCTGGCGGAAACTCCACGCGATTATGAACGTGGAAAATTAGCGGATCAGAAGATGCCTGAGGATTTGTCTGTTGGTGTGCCATTGCAAATGTTGTCAAACCGTCCTGACGTTCGTTCTGCAGAACGTTCTCTTGAGGCTGCATTCTATGTTACCAATCAGGCACGTTCGGCTTTCTATCCTTCAATAGTGCTTAGCGGAACTGCCGGATGGACAAATCTTGCAGGATCGATTATTGTTAATCCTGCCAAATTTATTGCCAATGCTGTGGGACAGCTCACTTTGCCTCTGTTCAACCGAGGACAGAACATAGCACAACTCCGAATAGCAAAGGCTCAGCAGGAAGAGGCCAGTCTGAATTTCCAGCAGACATTGTTGAATGCCGGAACCGAGGTGAACGATGCACTTACAGCATATCAGTCATGCAAGTCGAAAACCGAGCTTTATCAGAAACAGGTAAAGGCTTTGGAAAAGACTGTAATGAGCACCTCGCTGCTTATGGAATACGGAACAACAAACTATCTTGAGATATTGACTGCACGTCAGTCATTGCTCAATGCACAACTCACACAAGTATCTAACCGCTTTATGGAGATACAGAGTGTGATAAGTCTCTACCAGGCTCTAGGAGGAGGAAGGGGAGAATGAAATTCCGGAAACACACACAATCATTTCATATAAAATTAACTGTTATCATTATCTAGTGTGATAATTAGATGATTGGGGCTGCCTGGGGAGTGATCTTCGGGCAGTCTTCTTTTTGTATGAGATGTATTGCAGAAAAAGCCAAATCGTTTTAAATCAAATGCCAAGGCGTTTTGCGAAGGCTTCTTAATGCCTGAATTCTAGTCCTTAAACTATGTTTTGCAACATATACCTTGCAAATGTGTTACACAAGTATAAATATTTCATTATTACGGATTTTTTTCTCTAATTATTAATTGCATTCAAATAAAATGTTGTATTTTTGTGTCGCCAAAAAGGAAATAAATATATCTAAAATAATAACCAATTTAATTCATTAGAACAATGGCAAATTTAGATCTTACCAAATACGGTATCCAGGGTACCGTAGAAATCTTGCACAATCCTTCATACGAAGTATTGTTTGCTGAAGAAACAAAAGCTGGTTTGGAAGGCTATGAAAAAGGTCAGGTAACTGAACTTGGTGCAGTGAACGTTATGACTGGTATCTACACTGGTCGTTCTCCTAAAGATAAATTCTTGGTAAAAGACGCTACAAGTGAAAACACTGTATGGTGGACTTCAGAAGAATATAAAAACGACAACAAGCCTGTAACTACAGAAGCTTGGAATGTATTGAAAGAACTTGCTGCTAAAGAATTGTCAAACAAGAAACTTTATGTTGTTGATGGTTTCTGCGGTGCTAACGAAGCTACTCGCTTGAAAGTTCGTTTCATCATGGAAGTTGCATGGCAGGCTCACTTCGTAACTAACATGTTCATCCGCCCAACAGCTGAAGAACTTGAATCATTCGAACCTGACTTCATCGTTTACAACGCTTCTAAGGCTAAAGTTGAAAACTACAAAGAACTTGGCTTGAACTCTGAAACAGCAGTTGTATTCAACCTTACTACTAAGGAACAGGTTATCCTTAACACTTGGTATGGTGGTGAAATGAAGAAAGGTATGTTCTCTATGATGAACTACTTCAACCCACTTCGTGGTATCGCTTCTATGCACTGTTCAGCTAACACAGATAAAGAAGGCAAGAGCTCAGCTATCTTCTTCGGTCTGTCTGGTACAGGTAAGACAACTTTGTCAACTGACCCTAAACGTCTGTTGATTGGTGATGACGAACACGGATGGGATAACGAAGGTGTATTCAACTACGAAGGTGGTTGCTACGCTAAGGTTATCAACCTTGATAAGGAATCAGAGCCAGATATCTACAATGCTATCAAACGTGACGCTTTGTTGGAAAACGTAACTGTTGACGCTAACGGTAAGATAGACTTCGCTGATAAGAGCGTAACTGAAAACACTCGTGTTTCTTACCCTATCTATCACATCAACAACATCGTTAAACCGGTTTCTAAAGGTCCTCACGCTAAACAAGTTATCTTCTTGTCAGCTGATGCGTTCGGTGTATTGCCTCCAGTATCAATCTTGAACGAGGAACAGGCTCAGTACTACTTCCTGTCAGGATTTACTGCTAAGTTGGCTGGTACAGAACGTGGTATCACTGAACCAACTCCTACATTCTCTGCTTGTTTCGGTGCTGCATTCTTGTCATTGCACCCAACAAAATATGCTGAAGAATTGGTTAAGAAGATGAAGATGACAGGTGCTAAGGCTTACTTGGTTAACACTGGCTGGAACGGAACTGGCAAACGTATCTCTATCCGTGATACTCGTGGTATCATCGATGCTATCCTTGACGGTTCTATCGAAAAAGCTCCAACTAAGACTATCCCTTACTTCAACTTTGTCGTTCCTACTGAATTGCCGGGTGTTGATCCTAAGATTCTTGACCCACGTGACACTTACGACTGCGCTTGCAAGTGGGAAGAAAAAGCTAAAGACTTGGCTGGACGTTTCATCAAGAACTTCGCTAAGTTCACAGGAAACGAAGCTGGTAAAGCTCTTGTTGCTGCTGGTCCAAAGTTGTAATTTAATACTACAACATATAACAAAAAGCTGTCTCAGAAATGGGGCAGCTTTTTTTGTTTTAAGCGGTATGTAATAAAAAATTTTCAGTTTGTCTTCTTCTGAAAAGTCTTATTCCGGAAAATATTCCTATATTAGCGTCTGGTTATTATATTTTGTAAAACTAGACTTATAACTTAATTTTTAAAGGTTTAACCTCAAAATTCAAAGTATTATGATTAAGAACATAGTGATTTGTGCAGGAGTATTTGCGACTGGTGTGTGTCAAGTTCAAGCCGCTAAAAAAACAGAGAGACCTAATATCATTTTCATCTTATGCGACGATATGGGATATGGCGATTTGGGATGCTATGGCCAGAAATATATCAATACACCTAATATTGACCGTATGGCGCAAGAAGGAATGCGCTTTACACAGGCCTATGCCGGTAGCCCAGTGAGTGCGCCGTCGCGTGCTACGATAATGACAGGACAGCATTCCGGACATACACACGTGCGTGGAAACAAGGAGTATTGGAAGAATGTCCCTATGATGAAGTATGGCGACAACGATGAATATACAGTCGTAGGTCAGGAACCTTATGATCCCGGTCATATAATTCTTCCGGAGATAATGAAAAACAACGGATATACCACGGGAATGTTCGGTAAGTGGGCAGGAGGATACGAAGGCTCGTGTTCTACTCCCGACAAGCGTGGTATAGATGAGTATTATGGATTTATCTGTCAATTCCAGGCACATCTTTATTATCCTAATTTCCTAAACCGTTATAGTAAATCTCTTGGAGATACAGCGACTGTTCGAGTCACTATGGATGAAAATATCAAATATCCTATGTATGGCGACGATTACAAGAAACGTCCACAGTATTCTGCAGATATGATTCATCGTGAGGCTCTTAAGTGGATTGATTCGCAAGACGGAAGTACTCCTTTCTATGGTTTCTTTACATACACATTACCTCATGCAGAGTTGGCTCAGCCAAATGATTCCATTTTGAAGTCATATAAGGAAAAGTTTTTCCACGATAAGACTTGGGGCGGTGAAGAAGGCAGCAGATACAATCCTGCAGTACATACTCATGCTGAGTTTGCCGGAATGATAACTCGTCTGGATGCATATGTGGGTGAGATATTGGCGAAGCTGAAAGAGAAAGGTTTTGATGAAAATACCATAGTAATATTCAGTAGCGATAACGGTCCTCATGAAGAGGGTGGTGCAGACCCGGAATTTTTCGGCCGTGACGGAAAATTGCGAGGCTTGAAACGCCAGTGTTATGAAGGTGGAATAAGAATTCCTTTTATTGTGCGTTGGCCTGGTAAAGTTGAGGCTGGAACAGTGAACGATCATCAGTTGGCTTTCTATGATATTACGCCTACTTTCTGCGAACTGGTTGGCGATAAGAAATTCCCTAAAAAGTATTTGAACAAGAAACTTGAAAGTGACTGTTTCGATGGTATATCGTTTGCTCCTACCTTGATGGGAAATGATGAAATGCAGAAGAAACATGACTATCTGTATTGGGAATTCCATGAAACAGACCAGATGGCAGTACGTATGGGCGACTGGAAGTTGGTCATAAAGAAAGGCAAACCTCATCTATATGATTTATCAACTGATATTCATGAGGATAATGATATTTCTGCAAATCATCCTGATATTGTACAGAAGATGATTGATATAATCAAGAAAGAGCATAAAGACAGTGAATACTTTAAGATAACGCTGCCGTTATAAAGCAATGACGCACTTACTGTTTATCCTATTTTGGCTTAAATATGTTCTTTTCATGATTTTCTTTTGTAATTTTGCATTTGTATTTTACAATATTATATGGAAGATCAGTTTGATATAAGAGATTATAAGCCTACGGGAAAGGAACGCGATTTTGAGAACGCCCTCCGTCCGCTACAATTTGAGGATTTCAGTGGACAGGACAAGGTTGTTGATAATCTGCGTATCTTCGTGAAGGCTGCAAGGCTCAGGGCTGAGGCTCTGGATCATGTGCTGCTTCACGGACCTCCTGGATTGGGAAAGACTACATTGAGTAATATCATAGCAAACGAGCTTGGAGTAGGTTTCAAGGTTACTTCAGGGCCTGTACTTGACAAACCGGGTGATTTGGCCGGAGTGCTGACCAGTCTGGAACCTAATGATGTGTTGTTTATCGACGAGATACACCGTCTGAGTCCGGTAGTAGAGGAGTTCCTGTACTCCGCTATGGAGGACTATCGTATAGACATAATGATAGACAAGGGACCATCGGCACGAAGTATACAGCTTGATTTGAATCCTTTTACTCTTGTGGGTGCTACTACACGCAGTGGATTGCTTACTGCACCGCTCAGAGCCAGATTCGGTATAAATCTTCATCTGGAGTATTACGATGAGAATGTTCTGTCGCGCATAGTTATGCGTTCGGCCGGTATTCTCGGGGTGACATGTGATGTTGAGGCTGCCGGTGAGATTGCGTCAAGAAGCCGTGGAACTCCACGTATAGCAAATGCCTTGCTCCGACGAGTGCGCGATTTTGCTCAGGTGAAAGGTGACGGGCATATTGATTTGAAAATAGCCAAATATGCTCTTGAAGCTCTGAACATCGACCGCTATGGACTCGATGAGATAGACAACAAGATTCTTTGTACTATTATCGACAAATTCAAGGGTGGTCCTGTTGGGCTTACTACCATTGCCACGGCTTTGGGAGAGGACCCGGGTACACTGGAGGAAGTATATGAGCCTTTCCTTATAAAGGAAGGTTTCCTGAAACGCACTCCTCGTGGTCGTGAAGTTACAGAATTGGCATATAAACATCTTGGAAGGAGCATCTGGCAGCAGGAGAAAACGCTTTTTGATTGAATACTAATTTAGTTGACAAGTTAACGAGTTGACGAGTTGACAAGGTTCTCCGTCCGGATGAATTGAAAATCGACGGAGTCAACCAAAGGTCAGCGAAGCCAAAGCCTGGTCAACTCGTAACTGAAGCCTGATCAACTCTTTCTAATTATTAATTATTAATTCTTAATTCCCAACGTGTCACTAGTTAAAGATACAGCAATTTACGGACTGAGCAGTATAGTAGGACGTTTCCTCAACTATCTGCTCGTTCCGCTATATACGGCAGTCCTTTCGGCAGAGTCGGGAGGCTACGGTGTAGTGTCGAATGTTTATGCTTATACGGCACTTATACTTGTGTTCCTTACTTTCGGTATGGAGACAGGCTTTTTTCGTTTTGCAAACAAGTCGGAAGAGGATCCTGTAAAGGTATTCTCCAATACATCCCTTTTCGTGGGAGGACTCTCGTTCCTTTTCGTCATTTTTGGCTTGATATTTCTTGATCCTATATCGCAATTCCTTGAATATCCCGACCATAAGGATTATGTAGGGATGATGATGGTGGTAGTGGCTCTCGATTCGTTTCTTTGTATTCCTTTTGCATGGCTCAGATATAAGAAACGGCCTATAAAGTTTGCATCAATCAAACTTTTCAATATCATTGGCAATATCGTTCTGAACTTATTCTTTCTTCTTCTTTGTCCATGGCTGAACGAACATGCACCGTCATTGGTTTCATGGTTCTATAATCCTGATTATCTTGTGGGCTACATATTCGTGTCGAATTTGATAATGTCGGCGGCACAGATGCTCTTCTTTATTCCGGAGCTGAGACAGCTGACTTTCAAACCTGACTTCGAACTTCAGAAACGTATGTTAAGCTATTCATTCCCGATACTTATATTTGGTGTAGTGGGAATATTGAACCAGACTGTTGACAAGATGATATATCCCTTCCTATATGACGATCGTCAGGAAGGACTTGTACAACTGGGTATATATAGTGCTACAAGTAAGGTCGCAATGATTATGGCTATGTTTACTCAGGCTTTCAGATATGCCTACGAGCCTTTCGTGTTTGGCAACAGTAATAAGAAGGATAGCACGTCATCCTATGCTGGAGCTATGAAGTATTTCTTTATCTTCTCTCTGCTGGCGTTTTTGGCTGTGATGTTTTATATGGACATTCTGAAATATATGGTAGCTCCGGACTATTGGGAAGGCCTTAGTGTGGTTGCCATAGTAATGGGAGCCGAGATACTGAAAGGAATCTATTTCAATCTTTCTTTCTGGTATAAGCTGATTGACGAGACACGCTGGGGAGCATATTTCTCTCTTATAGGATGTGCGGTGATACTTATACTCAATATCTGGCTGGTTCCTAAGTACGGATATCTGGCTTCGGCATGGGCATCGGTGGCAGGCTATGGACTTATCACTGTTCTGTCGTATTTCATAGGTCAGAAGAAATATCCTGTGGCTTATCCTATAAAGGATATGTTCGTCTATTTGGTGTTTGCGGCAGTGCTTTATGTAGCATCAATATACATTTATCCTGAAAATACAGTGTTGCGTATTGCTTTCCGTACATTATTACTTGTGCTGTTTGTTGCATATATCATAAAAAAAGACTTACCTTTGAGAAGTATCCCTGTTATTAACCGATTTATAAAGAAATAATTATGGAACTTAACAACAGAAAGAAGTACCTGATAAGAAAGTTTTACGATGATTATCTGGACTTGAACAAAAGTATGGAGGATGAGCAACTCACGGTAGAAAGCATCCGGAACGGTGTGGAATTCCGTGGAGCAAACCTGTGGATCCTTGTGTTTGCCACTTTTATTGCCTCTCTCGGACTGAATGTCAATTCTACTGCCGTAATCATCGGTGCCATGTTGATTTCTCCGCTTATGGGACCTATCATGGGTGTGGGACTTGCTATCGGTATCAACGATTTCGAACTTATGAAACGCTCTCTTAAGAGTTATTTCATAGCTACTGTTTTCAGTGTAACTACTGCTACAATATATTTTGCATTCACTCCGCTTGACGAAGTGCAATCGGAATTGCTGGCACGTACTTCGCCTACTATATACGACGTGTTCATAGCCCTTGTCGGTGGTCTGGCAGGTATAGTGGCTGTGGCTACAAAGGAGAAAGGTAATGTCATACCTGGTGTGGCTATCGCTACAGCATTGATGCCGCCACTCTGTACTGCCGGATTCGGATTGGCAACCGGCAATCTGCTTTATTTCTTGGGAGCTTTCTATCTCTATTTCATCAACTCCGTGTTCATAAGCCTTGCCACTTTCCTGGGAGTACGGTTTATGAAATTCAAGCACAAGGAGTTTGTGGATAAAAATCGTGAGAAACTGGTTCGTAAATATATTATAACCATAACTTTGGTGACAATGTGTCCTGCGATATATCTTACATACGGTATCGTTAAGGAAACATTCTATCACAGTGCTGCAAACAATTACATATCTGAGGAACTCCAGTTCCCTAATTCACAAATCCTCAGTAGGGAAATATCTTATTCCAAACGTGAGATTAAGGTGGTGATGGTCGGCAATGAGGTGTCCGAAAGCCAGATAGCCGCTGCCGAGCAGAAGCTTGAAAAGTATAACCTCGGAAAAACTAAGCTTGTAGTATTCCAAGGAGTGAATAATGGCGATATGGACATAAGTAATATTAAGTCGATGGTGATGGAGGACTTCTACAAGAAGAGTGAACAGAAGCTTGCTGCACAACAGCATGAAATAGATTCCCTGAAAACACAGTTGGAGCTCTATACCCGTAGCGGACAGGCTGACAGCAGATTGGCAGGAGAGATGAAAGCTTTGTTCGGTGGAGGTATCAAGTCCGTTGCACTGTCGCGCAGTATCCGTTTGGAACTTGACAGTCTCAAGCCTGACACTCTTACATTTGCTATATTGCAATGTGCCAAGAAACCATCTGCTGCTGATAAGAAACGTATGGCAGACTGGCTCAAGACACGTACCAATGCAAAGAAGCTTGAACTTATTGTAATGGAAAAATAAATAAAAAACGAAATGCGCAACTTTCAAGGCTGCGCATTTCGTTTTTTTACTAGTATGTGATTTATTTCTTCTTTTTCTTCTTTCCCATTCCGGCATCATCAAATCCCGGATTTGAAGAGTTATTGTCATGCACGAAGAACTGTTTCCAGTCATCCTTATGCTTTGGTCCGCGAGCTGAAGTATATCCGCGTTCCTCGCGGCTTGGCTTATCCTTCTTTGAAGCCTTCTTTTCTTTTGCAGGAGTTTCCTTTGTGGTTTTCTCTTTTGAAGAACCGGAATTGCGCTTCTTGCCGCTCTTATCACTTTTGCCGTTGTTCTCTCCGGCTATTTCCACTATAATTCTCTTACCTTTTAAAACAACTTTGTTAAGAGCTTTCATAACGATGTCAGCCTGCTGTTCTGCCACTTCGAAGAATGAGAAGTTCTGCATCAGGTCAATGCGTCCTATCTGTATGCGCTCTTTCTTTGTGTTGCGGTTAATCAGTTCTATGACCTGATTTGCATAGAAACCGTCAGTTTTACCCATGTTGAGGAATAGACGTGCATATCCCTTTTCTGCTTTGCGGGCTGTCTTTTCCTTGTCGCTTCCGCGATCCTTACGGGGCTTGTCCGACTTATCTTTCTCGTTTGCCTTAGGCTGTTCTATTTCAGGTGCATTGCGGTAGTATTCCAGGAAGCGGTTGAACTCCATTGATACTACGCGCTTGATAAGGTCTTCCTTGCTCAGCCATTCGAACTTGCGGTAGATGCCAGGGAGGAATGCTTCGATATCTTCCTCGTTTACCTTAACCTTTTCTATATCGTCTATAACCTTGATGAGCTGTTGTTCGCAAATCTCCTTTCCGGCTGGGAGTGTTCCTATCGTGAATTTCTTGTTGATGATACGTTCTATCTCACGCATCTTTCCCTTCTCGCGCATATTGATTATGGCGATAGAGATACCTGTCTTTCCTGCACGTCCTGTACGTCCGCTTCGGTGTGTATAGCTTTCTGTATCGTCAGGCAGGGCATAGTTGATAACGTGAGTAAGGTCGTTCACGTCAAGTCCGCGTGCTGCCACGTCAGTAGCTACAAGAAGCTGCAGATGACGCTGGCGGAATTTCTGCATCACGAGGTCACGTTGGGCCTGACTCAGTTCGCCGTGAAGAGAGTCGGCACTGTATCCGTCCTGTATCAGCTTGTCGGCTATCTCTTGAGTCTCTATTCGTGTACGGCAGAAGATGATACCGTATATCTGAGGATAGTAGTCCACGATACGTTTCAGCGCGAGATACTTGTCCTTTGCGTGTACGATATATGCTATATGGTTTACGTTCTTGCTGCCTTCGTTCTTTGTTCCTATGGTTATTTCTTTTGCGTTATGCAGGTAAGTCTTCGCAATGCGCGAGATTTCAGGACTCATTGTGGCAGAGAACATCAGAGTGTTACGGTCTTCAGGCACTTTTTCCAGTATGGCATTGATACTTTCGGTGAATCCCATGTTGAGCATCTCGTCGGCTTCGTCCATCACTACGTCTCTGATAGTTTCAAGGCGGGCCACTTTGCGCTCCATAAGGTCGATGAGTCGTCCCGGAGTAGCTACTATGATATGCACACCTTTTTTTAGGCTTCTGATTTGGCTTTCTATGGATGAACCTCCATAGACAGGTAATATCTTAAGATCTGAAATATATTTTGAATAGTCAGTAAGGTCACCTGCTATCTGCAGGCACAGTTCTCGTGTAGGGCAGAGCACCAGTGCTTGCGGTACACATTCATCAAGATTAATTTTCTGTATCAGCGGCAGACCAAATGCGGCTGTTTTTCCGGTTCCGGTTTGTGCTAGAGCCACTACGTCATTTCCGTTTCCTAATAAATACGGTATAACTTCTTCCTGTACGGGCATAGGATACTCATATCCCATTTCTTCTATCGCCCTGCGTATTTCTTCGGAAACGCCTAATTCTTCGAATGTCTTCATTTGTTGTTATTAAAATTATTCTATTTTTGATATTATCGTCTTGTCTTTTTCAAGTTGTTCTATCAACTCTTCCATTGAGGCAAACTTTATCTCCTGTCTTATTCTGCTGATAAACTCAATCATTAAAGGATGATGATATATATCACCGCTGAAGTCGATTATATGTACTTCGATGCTTACGTTACTGCCATTGTTCAGGGTAGGGCGGTTGCCTATGTTCAGCATCCCTTTGTAAACTGTATTGTCTATTGGTACTCGTACTGCATAAACTCCGTTCTCCGGTATTAGTTTTTCCGGACATGAAGGAATGATATTTGCAGTAGGGAAGCCGATTTTCCGTCCTATCTTGTGTCCGTCAGTCACTGTACCGTCAATATAGTAGTTATATCCCAGGAAGCGGTTTGCCGTAACCACATCGCCACATTTAAGTAGTTTTCTTATTGCAGACGAACTGATGAAAGTATCTGTGATGTCACATTTCAGAGGCTCGGCCTTTATTACAGACATGCCAAGTTCCTGTCCGTAGCGGCAATAATCCTCGAAAGTCTCTGTGCGGTTGTGTCCGAAACGGTGGTCATAGCCTATAACCAGTGCACGTACATTGTATCTGTTGTGCAGTAGCTCCATGAACTCGCGTGCCGTAAGTTGCGAAAGTTCTTTAGTGAAAGGGAGGACTATGCAGTAATCGGAATCAAGAGAACTGATAAGTGAAGTTTTTTGTGCAGGACACGATAAGAGTTCCGGCATATAGTCTGCCTGCATAACCTGGCGTGGATGTATAGGAAAGGTGATAAGGGCACTTTTCAGACCTTTTTCATCGGCTATGTCGCGAACCTGTTTTACCAGATAGCGGTGTCCGGTGTGTACTCCGTCGAAGCATCCTATTGTTGCCGCGCATGGCTTTATGTCAGTTTTATCGTATTCTTCTATAAACTTCATTTTTATTATTTGAAAATCAGTGAGAGATCATCTCCCGGAATGTAATGTACGGCATTTATACCTACCGATTGTGCTGCGTCGCAGTTCAGTTTTGAGTCGTCTATAAACATGGTTTCTTCTGCCTTGAGTCCTGCTTCTGACAGTGCTTTCAGATAAATTGCAGTGTCCGGTTTGGCAAGGTGCATTTCATGCGAGAGGAATACTTTCTTGAAGAAATCATTAATACCCAATCCTTTGTAGCTGAATACTTTCGGTGCTACATTATCCCAATGAATTGCATTAGTGTTGCTAAGTATATACAGATTGTATTTATCCTTCAGTCTGTAAAGCAGTTCAAGTTTCTCTTCCGGAATACTGTCTATCATGGTGTTCCATATACGGTCGATTTCCTCATCTGATATATCTTTGCCTGCTCTACGGCGCAACTCATTGCGCGCATCGTCATCAGATATATTGCCAAGTTCGTATTCAAGGAAGAATCCTGTCTTGTGAGTGCCGGTTATTTCTTTATCCTCGAAACAGATTCCGGCTGCTTTGCATTCGGCTAGAAATCTGTCCAAGGTGACGTCGATAAGAACGCCACCCCAGTCAAATATTATATTTTTGATTTTTGAATTCATATTTTAAAACCTTGTTAACTTGTCAACTTGTTAACTGAAACCTTCTCAGCTATCCTTTAGAGCTCATTCTCTTGATACCTCTCCAGATTTCGCCAATCCAAAGTACAATAGAAGTTCCGCCTATAATATAAACCCAATCCATCAGCGGAAGAGCCTCGGTACGGAACACTTTGCCACCGAAGGTAACGATAATGAACTGACCTACAAGAATTATCAGTGCCACACTAAGCATACCTAGTGCATGACCTGCATCCTTGAAGATAGAATGGTTTGTCCCGAATACACTGGCATTGAACAGATTCCAAAACTGAAGCATCACGAACACTGTGAAGAATATTGTCAGGTTATGGACATCCATACCAGTGGCAGAATTGTTCATGTATGCCATAAGTCCCATCAGTACGATAAGGAAGCAGATACCTGTACCGAAGATATTCTTCTGCATAGCTTTGCTGATGATGAAATCTGTACGCTTACGAGGCTTTTCGTTCATTACGTCCATACTTGGAGAAATTGAAGCCAAAGCCATGGCGGCGAAAGTATCCATAATCAGGTTCACCCAAAGCATCTGTGTAACGGTTAGCGGTAGGGCAGAACCGAAGAATGCTCCAAGGAGGACACTCAGCAATGCTACTACGTTGATAGTAAGCTGGAACACGATGAAACGCTGTATGTTCTTGTAGAGCGAACGTCCCCACATCACGGCTGTAGCTATACTGTGGAACGAATCGTCGAGCAGAGTGATGTCGCTGGCCTCTTTAGCTACGGATGTACCTGTACCCATTGACAGACCAACCTGGGCATGGTTGAGGGCAGGAGCATCATTTGTACCGTCGCCTGTAACTGCCACTACCGCACCTTTCTGCTGTAGCAACTGTACCAGGCGCTGTTTGTCCATAGGACGCGCACGGCTCATCACCTTTATGTCAAGAACTCTTTCAAGAGCTTCTTCATCGCTTAATGCGGCAAAATCTGTACCTGTGATACGATTACGTTCGGTGTCGTTTTCAGTCCACAAACCAATCTGACGGGCAATTTCGGTAGCTGTTCCCGGAGTATCACCGGTTACAATCTTAACACCGATACCTGCCGACTGGCATTTCTTGACAGCGTCAGGCACGTCAGGACGTATAGGGTCGCTTATTGCGAATATTCCGAGGAATGTCATGCCGCCTTCAGCCACAAGCTCAGCACAATCTTCCGATTTTCCTTCAGGGATGATTCTGTATGCAAGTCCCAGAGTACGCATAGCCTTGTTTTGGTATGCAAGGAGTTGCTCGTTGTATGCCTTGATTTTATCGTCGCTCAATGAACATTTCGACATTACAATTTCAGGAGCACCTTTTATATACAGAACACGTTTGTTCATTACAGGCGAATCAACGAGTGTGGCCATATATTTTCTCTCTGTAGAGAAAGTAAGCTGGTTTACTGTATGGGCATTTTCACGCAGTGAGATATAGTTGGCACCCTTTCCGTTGAGCCACAAGAGCAGGGCAACTTCTGTAGGATTACCCACACCCGACGGCTTTTCTCCTTCGGCCTTCTCTTCAAGGAAAGCGGTAGAGTTTACGGCAATGCTTTCTGCCACAAGTTCAGGATTTGACTCATCTACCTGAGCTTCGTGTACCTGCATCAGATTTTGAGTCAGAGTACCTGTCTTATCTGTACAAATCACAGTGATGGCACCCATAGTTTCGCATGCATGCATTTTGCGCACAAGGTTGTTGGTCTTCAGCATTCGGCGCATATTCAGCGCAAGGCTCAGTGTCACACTCATAGGAAGTCCTTCAGGCACAGCCACAACAATCAGCGTTACAGCCATCATGAAGTATTTCAGTACAATCTGAGCCACTTCAAGCCACTGCTCCCAAGTCTCTACTGTATTGGCTGTGAAATATGCATAAAGGTCCTTACCTGTGAAAATCACGAAAGTAAGTATGGCGATAGTGAAACCTACCTTACCAATCAGGTTGGCAAGTTTCTCCAGCTGTATGTTTAGAGGAGTCTTTTCGTCGCTCTGTTCTGTTGACTGACGAGCAACCTTACCGATTTCTGTAGCGTCACCCACGCGGTCAACCTTCATTGTTCCGTGTCCGTCTGTAACTGTAGTACCGCGCATTACGGCATTCGACGGATAGGTAGCCTCGTCATCAAAATGTTTAGGGTCGGTGGTCTTGTTCACCATAAGCTCACCTGTAAGGTTAGCCTCGTTCACTTGCAGTGAAACAGCTTCCACCAATGTTCCGTCGGCAGGAATCTCGTCACCTGTGTTCAGAATCACGATATCTCCGACTACGATTTCCTTTCTTGGAATCTCTTTTACCTTTCCGTTTCGAATAACGGTAACAGGAGTTTCCTCGCCTACGGCATTCAGAAGGTCGAACTTCTTGTTGGCGTCATATTCAAAATAAAATCCTATACCTGTAGCCAGAAAGATAGCGAAGAAGATGCCTATAGTTTCGGCATATTCATTCTCGATAATTGAAATAATAAGTGAAAAAACGGCAGCCACCAGCAGAACTCTGATGACAGGGTCTTGGAATTTTTCAAGATAAAGTTTCCAGATAGATGGACGTTTTGGAGGAGTAAGCAAGTTTTCCCCATATTTCTGACGGCTGGCAATAACCTCCTGGTCAGTAAGTCCGTTCAGATGATTTTCATTCATTTTCTGTGACATGTCTTTAATTTTTAATCGATTAATCGGTGCAAAAATACAATAATATCTCCGAAGTTACGGTGTCATGGGATGTAAAACTTCTTAATAGAGTATATATGAACTATTTTCATTTATATAAATTACGTATGCTTAGATGGAAATTATTGCTTTTCGCTTTTTTATGCCTTTTAAAAAACATGCACACGTTTAAAAATATTCATATCCTTGTGCCATATTACGCTGTTTTAAGATTATAAAATGACTGTCTAAAATAAAAAGTTCCATTTTTTTTCTTCAAATGTTTGCAGAATAAAAAATAAACACTACCTTTGCATCGCAATCGAAAATAAAACGATTATCGGACTTGTAGCTCAGTTGGTTAGAGCAACAGACTCATAATCTGGAGGTCCCAGGTTCAAGCCCTGGCTGGTCCACAAATAAAAGGCTCATTTCTAACGAAATAGAGCCTTTTTTCGTGTCCAACCTCCAGATTACAAGCTGTTGCTCCTATATATTTTATGGATCAACGTAAAAACCTGAGGAATTCTGAAATTAAGCATAAATTTTCAATAATCTAAACAGAAATCAATAGAATTACACTTCATTTGCAGCATTTGTTTACTATAAATATTATCGTAATATGGGTTTAGAAGTAGCCTATAGTATGCCTTTATTCTTCAAATGGATATGTTTCGTCATAGACTTCACTTAGAAGACGATCGTTGAAAAGCCAGTGTGGCGTCGGCTGTATATGTTTGACTTTGTAGCCTTTTAGCTTAGCAGAAAGTGCACTGATAGAAGTTTCTTCTCCTTGATAACACACTTTGCGCTCTGAAAGAATAGTGACAGAAATTGATGGGTCATCTTTCCAGATGAGAACATCGCCTTTCTGCAATCCCATCTCATAGAAATTGAGCGGTGGACGTTTTGCATGTGCTTTTGTGCTGGCAGCTTTGTCCTCATCTGTGAGGTCGTTCTGTATCTCGTCTGTCACTTCTTCCGTCACATCTTCATGGTGGAAAAGTTCGAGTATGGCTTGCGCTTGTTCCACGTTGATACGGAAGAATTCACGGTTCTGATTGATACGCTGAGGGTCAAAGGCTTTATGAAGGGCTTTTTCAATTTTGAGACAGTCACTTTTCTTAACTTTGCACGCAAATTTACACTCAAACGGTACGGGAACTCCTGTTGTATATAATTCCTTCATACGTTTGTCGATGTCTTCCTGTGTGGTCATACCTATTTTTACAAGTCCTGGCATCACAGGGTTTGTCAGAAGATAAACTATTCCGTATTCCATATCGTTGTGTTTTAGAAATTAGAGATTATTGTACGGTTTGTTGTTTGTAATGAAATTAAGAACTTTTTCAAATTTGTACATCAGTGTTACCGTTCTTGCTGGTGAATATATGTGAACTCATTTTTTACTTCTCCTATATTTTTGATTGCTTGCATTGGGATGCTCGGGATTGGTCATTTCGAGATAGCCAGCCTCGACAAGAGCCATGATGTATGTTTGGATATTCTTGCTATGATATGTCACACCAACCCTTTCAAGAATTTCTTTGCTGCTACGTGGCACACTGCAGAAGTTTACTATATCCCTCTGTTTGTTTGTTATTTTAGGACGTTTAGTGTCAGAGTCAGCATTGAAAGTGTCAGAGTCGGAATCTAAGCCAGTGTCAGAGTATCTATGTTTAGTGTCAGAGTCAGCATTGAAAGTGTCAGAGTTGATGCCTAAGTCGGTGTCAGAGTGTCCAAGTTTAGTATCTAAGTTACCATTGACTTGGCTACCCTCCGGTCTATTTATAGTAATTACAAACTCGTTAGTTCTGTCATTGTTGGTGAATGAAACTTTCATATCCTCAGATAAGGCACGAAGCATACCACTACCGGGAGCAAATGGATGGCATTTGTGAAGAGGAACATATTGCGTGGCATGGATGTACCTGCAACAATATCATCCACGCTAAGCCCATTAGGGAGAATTCCGGGGCTGTGTATCTCCACCCTGTCATCAAAGATGAATATACGGATAGGAGCAGTCGCATTCAGCGAGCGATGTACCAAAGCATTTACGGTGAACTCAACAAGGCTGATGTATGGAATCTCCAATACTCCTTGCGAGTTAAACTCTTTTCCAACTTGTATATGGCGCAAGTTCCGGGTGAAGAAATCCATAATAGTCTCAAACTGATGAAGCAGATTTCCTTCAATGTCGGCATCATTCACCTTATCGCGAAATTGTGTACCTCCAAGATTGTTGCCCACAAAACAAATGCACTTTGCTGTCATTGCAGGAAGCCAACGCTGAGTGTACTTGCCAAACAGCAACATTGCAGCCACTGTGATTTTTCCATCGGGTCGGATGAAACGTAGGTTACGCAGCAGTTTCTCCCCATCGTGCCCACTAGCGATAGCAGAACAGACTGTATCTAAAGAGGTTTCGCGGAATGCATCACCCACCAAACCTTTTCTCACCAATACTTTTTCAAACTTGTTGCTTAAAAAGGCTTTGATGGTATTCTCGTCCAAGTCCTTAATCGTAGCATCTCGAATCCCAGCTTCATCAGGCGAGAAACTGCCGCAGTCGGTCATCATCTCGGCAAGTTCGGCATTATCGAACACCTTGCGCTTGTCGGCACCGTTCTTAACCCACACAATGCCGCGATTGTCATGATAGGGTTTATTCAGTCCTTAATATGTGCCACAACAAGACTTCCACCCTCCACAAGAATTGTTTCCACATTAACAAGGATGGCAGGAACAACATTCTCTGAAGCGATATTGCTAAGTGTATTAGTGGTTTCCTGTACTTCCTGATACGACAAAGGATTGATGCTACCAGTTTTGTCTTTAACGCCAACAACTAGTATACCGCCACGTGCATTGCTGAACGCCACCAGTTCGCAACCAATATCATAGTTATCAAGAAGACGCTCTTTGAACTGCACTTTACTGACCTCTCCAAGTTTTATCTGTTGGATAATATCTATTTCCTTCATTGTTCAAATGTTTTTGGTTAAGCAAACCTGCATCAATATTCAACGCCTCTATTATACTTAGAAGGTTTCTTATATTTGGCTGCATGGTATTCGTCACATATTTGGAAACTGTACCTTTGTCTTTTCATAATTGTTCAGCCAACCGCTTATATGTTTTTGGCTCTTCGGCAAGTATATTCCTTAGCCTATTAATCATCTTTTTTCCCATAAAAAGACATCCCTTTCAATGTAAAAGTACAAATAATATATTAGAGCCACGATAGAATACATTAAAAAAGAGTGTTTTTATAATAAATAATTGATTATATCATCAACATATGACTTCATTTTATGATTTGTATGTAAAACTTTTTAAAGTAACAAAACTTTATTTTTGTCGCAAAACATAAATTATTTGCGACATATGACTTATGTAAAACAATGATCAGTATTTGATATCAACTTTTAGAATGATAATTTTACTATCACAGGATTATGGTCGGAAAGGTGTTTGTCACTTTTTGTACCCTCTTTAGGTATATAGCTGCTTTTAACCTTAATTTGTGGAGTGATGAAAATAAAGTCTATTTTATCTCTGGAGCCTGGATTTAAACGGCCGAAATCGTGGTATGTATAATTTACTCCACTTGTATTTTCAGCTTCTTTGTGTGTATCTTTTAGTACAAAACTGTTTGTTGTTAAAGTCTTGTATGCTTCAGAAAGCTCGTTTACATTGAAATCTCCGGTAAGAATTGCAGGTTTATCGCCTACTATTTCTTTTATTTTTTCAATAATAAGCAGCGCACCTTTGCGACGTGCTTCTGTTCCGACATGGTCAAAATGAGTGTTTACAGCCATGAAAATCTTTCCGTTTTTCTTGTCTTTGATTTTTGCCCATGTGGCTATACGTGTACATGCTCCATCCCATCCTATGAATCCTACACTGTCAGGATATTGTGACAGCCAGAATGTATTATTGTCCAGTATCTCAAATCTGTCTTTTTTGAAGAATATAGGGGCATATTCGCCTTTGGTCTTGCCATCTTCTCGTCCTACACCTACTTCTGCATATTCAGGCAGTCTTGCTTTTAAATCTTCCAATTGATTGTGTAATACTTCCTGCATACCTATAATATCCAAGTCCTGAGCATGTATAAAGCTTGCGACAGTGTCTTTGCGGTATTTCCAGTTGTTCAGACTGTCACCTGAATGGTCAAGTCTGATATTAAATGTAGCATAGGTTATTTCAGATGGATTGTCTTTTACAGACGAACATGAGAACATTGTCAGTGTGAAAAATGCTGCAAATGCATTTAGAACAAATTTTTTTGCTGTTTGTAGATGCCTTGTCATGGTATATTCTTTTTTAAGTTAACTTGTTTCTTATATTTATTTATCTTCCTTATTGGAGTTTATAGATAAAAAAAGGTGATCATTGTGATCACCTTTCTTTAGATTTATTTCTGTTGAGGTTTTCTATCGCGTTTCTTGTTGTTTTCTTCCAAACCTTCAGGCTTTGGTAATAAAACCTTGTGTGAAAGTTTGAATTTACCTGTCTTAGGATCAATTTCAAGAAGTTTTACTTCGATGTCGTCACCTTCTTTCAATCCTGATTCTTCGATAGTCTCAAGGCGTTTCCAGTCGATTTCTGAAATGTGGAGCAGACCGTCCTTTCCTGGAAGGAATTCTACGAATGCACCGTATGGCATTATAGAACGAACTTTACCCGTGTAAACTTCACCTACTTCAGGGATTGCTACTATGCCTTTTATCAGGCGGATAGCATCATCGATAGACTTCTTGTTTGTACCTGAGATTTCGATACGTCCTGCGTTGTCAACTTCTTCGATAGTGATAGTTGCACCTGTTTCTTCCTGCATTCCTTGGATAATCTTACCTCCAGGGCCGATTACAGCACCGATGAATTCTTTAGGAATTGTCATTGTCTCGATACGTGGAGCGTGTGGCTTCAATTCAGCGCGAGGTTCTGCGATACATTCTGTCAGTTTGCCAAGGATATATTCGCGACCTTGTTTTGCCTGAAGAAGCGCTTTCTCAAGGATGTCGTATGTAAGACCGTCACACTTGATATCCATCTGTGTAGCAGTGATACCCTTGCAAGTACCTGTAACCTTGAAGTCCATATCTCCCAAGTGGTCTTCGTCACCAAGAATATCTGAAAGAACAGCATATTTGTCTTCGCCGGCATTTTTGATCAATCCCATTGCAATACCTGATACCGGATTCTTGATAGGTACACCGGCATCCATAAGAGCCAATGTTCCGGCACATACTGTTGCCATTGAAGATGAACCGTTTGATTCAAGTATATCTGAAACTACACGTACGCAGTATGGATAATCTGCTGGTATCTGTCCCTTCAAAGCACGCCATGCCAAGTGGCCGTGACCGATTTCACGACGTCCTACACCGCGCTGTGCCTTAGCCTCACCTGTAGAGAATGGAGGGAAGTTATAATGAAGAAGGAAACGTTCCTTGTGCTGGTCAAGTACGTCGTCAACTACTTTTTCGTCAAGTTTTGTACCGAGAGTTACAGTACTCAAAGACTGAGTTTCACCACGTGTGAAGATTGATGAACCGTGAGGACCAGGCAGTGGGCTAACTTCGCACCAGATAGGACGGATTTCTGTAGTAGTACGTCCGTCAAGACGTTTGCCTTCGTCAAGGATGCAACGGCGCATAGCTTCTTTTTCTACGTCGTGATAGTAACGGTCTATCATTGCACCTTTTTCTTCAAGTTCTTCTTCTGTGAACTGTGCTTTGAATTCTTCACAAACAGCATCGAAAGCATCACCACGTTCGTGCTTGTTTCTGTTGCCTGAAGCTGCTATAGCGTAAGCTTTTTCGTAGCATGCGTCGTGAACTGCTTTACGGAGTTCCTCGTCGTTTTCTTCGTGGCAATATTCACGTTTAACTGTAGTGCCTACTTCTTCCATAAGCTCCATCTGAGCTTTACAGTGAACCTTGATAGCTTCGTGTGCGAATTTCATTGCTTCAAGAAGGTCTTGTTCTGAAACTTCTTCCATTTCACCTTCCACCATCATGATGTTCTCGTAAGTGGCTGCCACCATAAGATCCATATCTGCCTTTTCAAGGGCTTCGAATGTAGGATTGATAACGAATTTACCGTCAATACGTGCTACACGAACTTCTGAAATAGGACCGCCGAAAGGTATGTCTGAAACAGCAAGCGCTGCAGAAGCTGCAAGTCCTGCAAGTGCATCAGGCATGTCAACACCATCAGCTGAATAGAGAATAATGTTTACATATACCTCTGCATGAAAATTATCAGGGAAAAGAGGACGTAATGCGCGGTCAACAAGACGGCAAGTCAAAATTTCATAGTCAGATGCCTTGCCTTCGCGTTTAGTGAAACCGCCAGGGAAACGTCCGAATGCTGAATATTTTTCTTTGTACTCTACCTGTAAAGGCATAAAATCTGTTCCGGGAACTGCATCTTTTGCTGCACAAACAGTAGCTAGCAACATGGTGTTACCCATGCGTAGCATAACAGCACCATCTGCCTGTTTTGCTAGCTTTCCCGTTTCGAGTGTGATGGTTCTGCCATCTCCAAGCTCGATCGTCTTAACAATTGGATTGATCATAAAAATTGATTTAATATAGTTTTTCGTCAAAATATGCGCAAAGATATACATTTTATCGCAGTAAACAGGTGAAAGTGAGGTGAAACTTTCATAAAATACTATTTTTTTGTAGCCTAATACTAAGAAGAAGTAAAAAAACTTTGTCAAATCGTTTAAAACAGTAACTTTGCATCGCAAAAATAAAGATTAAACATTTTTTGAAATAAACAATATGAGCAAAAAAAGCTATATTGCTGCCGTCCTTATTTCTGCAGGATTTGCAGCATGTAATCGTGGTCCCGTTTTTAATGTTGAGGGTGAAATTTCTGGCGCAGAAGGTAAGATGTTGTATATTGAACATTCTTCGATAGAAGGCGTTGTAGGATTGGATTCTACAAAATTAAGCGGCGACGGCCGATACCATTTTTCAGAAGCCAGACCTGAAGCTCCGGATTTCTATCGTTTGAGAGTTGACGACAGAATTATAAATTTTGTTGTAGATTCAACAGAGACGGTAAACATCAGTTCGGACTATAATACTTTCTCTTCCGGATATTCCGTAACCGGTTCCGAAAGTAATGTAAAGATAAAGGAACTTTCATTGCTTCAGGCTGATCTTCAGGCTAAGGTAAATGAACTTAATAAATCCGGAATGCCTGCCGGACTTGCTCAGGACAGTCTGTTCCGTATGATTGAAAGCTACAAGAATGATGTAAAACGTAATTACATCTATAAGGAACCGGACAAGGCTTCGTCATATTTTGCTCTTTTCCAGCAGTTGAATGGATTTATGATATTCAATCCGTTATCAAATAAGGAAGATGTTAAGTGTTTTGCTGCTGTGGCTACAAGCCTGAACCATAACTATCCGCATGCGGACCGTTCCAGAAACCTTTATAATATGGTTATCAAGGGTATGAAAAATACTCGTACTCCTCAGACAAAAACTCTGGAAATATCTGAGGATATGATAAATGAGACATCAATAATAGATATTCCTTTGAAAGATATAAACGGCGAGACAAAACATCTTACAGACTATAAAGGTAAGGTCGTGCTTATAGATTTCACGGCATACGGCACTCCAAGTTCTGGAGCAAGAACTTTGGCGCTTAGAGAATTGTATAATAAATATTCTTCACAAGGTCTGGTGATATATCAGGTTTCGCTTGATACGGACGAGCATTTCTGGAAAACGGCATGCGACAACCTTCCATGGGTATGCGTGCGCGATCCGCAAGGACCTTATTCAACTTATGTCAACATATATGGCGTAACAGCATTGCCTACAGCATTCCTTGTAAATAAAAACAATGAACTGGTGCTTAGGCTGAATGAAAAATCGGATATTGAAGCCGAAATCAAGAAATTACTCTAACATGTTTAATAGCATGTAAAAATAGAATACTTATTTGCTTGACTTATAAGAAAAAAGCTTATCTTTGCACGCAGAATATAAGACAAAGGGTTCCGGCATAGTTGAACATGTCGGAATTCTTTTTTGTTTTATGTCAAATGAGATAATTATTAATAACGAAATATTTTAGGAGGAAAATTATTATGGCTTATATGTCAGAAGAAGGCTATCAGAAACTTTTGGCCGAACTAAAACATCTGGAGGCTGTTGAGCGTCCGAGAATTGTTGCAGCTATCGCTGAAGCACGTGATAAGGGTGACTTGTCGGAAAATGCAGAATATGATGCAGCCAAAGAAGCTCAGGGATTGTTGGAAATGAAAATCAACCAGCTTAAAGCGACTATCGGTGATGCCAAGATTATCGATACATCAAAGATGAAAGCTGATACAGTCCAGATTCTTACACGTGTTGAACTGAAGAATGTCAAGAACAACATGAAGATGGCCTATACAATTGTATCGGAGAGCGAAGCAAACCTTAAAGAAGGAAAGATTTCTGTTACTACACCTATTGCACAGGGTTTGTTGGGCAAGAAAGTTGGTGATATAGCGGAAATTACTATACCTCAGGGTAAAATCAGTCTTGAAATTTTAAGTATATCATTTTAATAGTTAAGGCAGGTCTGTTTTGTGCAGGCTTGCCTTATTTAATATCCAATAATATATGGCAACAATATTCAGTAAAATCATTGCAGGAGAGATTCCAAGTTACAAAGTAGCAGAGAATGAAAAATTTTATGCTTTTCTTGACATCAATCCGTTAGTCAAAGGACATACATTGGTTGTTCCTAAGAGAGAAGTTGATTATATATTCGACCTCGAAGACAGCGAATTGGCTGAAATGCATGTCTTTGCCAAGAAAGTGGCGTTGGCAATACAGAAGGCATTCCCATGCAAGAAGGTTGGAGAAGCAGTTATAGGTTTGGAAGTGCCGCATGCACACATTCACCTTATTCCTATACAAAAGGAATCGGATATGCTTTTCTCAAATCCTAAACTGTCGCTTACTCCAGAAGAGTTTGTGTCTATCGCAAATGCAATCAACAAGGCATGGACTGAAGCTCAGAAATAATTTTCCTAATATATAAGTATTAAAAGCCATCCGAATAGATGGCTTTTTTTGTTTGTTATCATTAGATTTGCAATCTGTTAATGTGAAAAACCTGTTTTTATGAATAAAAGAATCTTCAGTGGAATATTATTGCTGTTTATTGCAGTGGCTGTCATGGCCCAGAACTATCAGATAAAAGGAACGGTAATCAGCAAGACCACTCACGAACCATTGGAATTTGTAAATGTACTTGTAGTAGGTCTTAATATAGGTGCATCGACAGATGTCAACGGAAATTTTACCATTAATTCAGTTCCTCCTGGAATATATCAGCTCAGAGCTTCCACCATCGGTTATAAAACTGTATTTACCGAAGAATATAGAGTCAATCATATTACACCGCACATAAATATAGAGATGGAGGAGGAAAGTACTTCCATATCGGAAGTTACTGTTACGGCCTCACCTTTCAGAAGAGTGGCAGAAAGTCCTGTCAGCCTTAGGGTTATAGGTCTTCAGGAGATAGAAAAGGCTCCAGGAGCAAACCGTGATATATCGCGCGTGGTCCAGAACTATCCGGGAGTGGCATTCTCGCCTATAGGATATAGAAATGACCTCATAGTGCGTGGTGGAGGCCCTTCAGAAAATAGGTTTTATCTGGATGGGGTGGAAATACCTAACATAAACCATTTTAGTACTCAGGGCGCATCCGGCGGTCCTGTAGGACTGATTGATGCCGACCTGATACGTAATGTGAAATTTTATAGCGGCGCTTTCCCTGCACACAGAGGGAACGCGCTTAGTTCTGTGCTCGACTTCAGTCTTCGTGATGGAAGCATGGAGCGCAATTCATTGAAAGCCACTTTGGGAGCTTCTGAAGTTTCTCTCAGTTCGAACGGCCACATAGGCGATAAGACTTCTTATCTTGTATCCGTGCGACAGTCATATCTTCAGATGTTGTTCAAGGTTTTGGGTCTTCCTTTTCTTCCGGCATATACAGATGCTTCGTTCAAGATAAAGACAAGATTTAATGATAAGAACGAGCTTACCGTTCTTGGACTTGGAGGTCTTGACCGCATGAAGCTTAATATGGATATTGACGGCGACTATGCTGAATATCTGTTGAGCTATCTTCCTACCATAGAGCAGGAAACATTCACTCTTGGAGGTGTTTACCGTCATTATGCGGGAAATCATGTACAGTCGGTGACTTTGAGTCACAGCTATCTGCATAACCGTAATTACAAGTATCAGGACAATGATGACAGTAATCCCGATAATCTGAATCTGGATCTGGGCTCGGTGGAGCAGGAAACAAAACTTAGAGTGGAGAATACATCCGAATGGGATTCATGGAAAATGAATGCAGGTTTCGAACTGAATTATACACATTATACTAATGATACATATCAGAAGATCTTTACCGATGTACTGCGTGAGTTCAATTACGATACCCGTCTCAATATGTTGCGATGGGGAATATATGCATCAGCCGATTATTCCTCATTCGACGACAGGTTTACAGCTTCTTTAGGAGTGCGTACCGATGGAAATAACTATAGCGACAAGATGAAGGAACTCTGGAGACAGCTGTCGCCACGTCTTTCCGTATCTTATCGTCTTATAGACGGTCTTTACCTGAGCGGTCACATGGGACTCTATTATCAGCTGCCTGCATATACAGCCTTGGGATATAAGAATAATGAAGACGTATATGTGAATAAGGACCTGGACTATACATCTGTCACTCAGGAAAGTTTGGGATTGACATGGAATCCTACCGAAACAATGGAAGTCTCGGCAGAAGGTTTCTACAAAAAATATAACAACATGCCTCTTTCTGTTGCCGATAATATACCTTTGTCGTGCAAGGGAAACGATTACGGCGTTATCGGTAATGAACCACTTGTGTCTGATGCGGAAGGACGTTCTTATGGTGTCGAAATAATGTTCAAATGGTTGTTGGCAAAGAAACTTAATCTTTCTTCATCATTGACACTTTTCAGAAGTGAGTTCAAATCGGGTGCAGATGATAAATATGTAGCATCGGCATGGGACAACAGGTTTATCTTCAATATGAGCGGTACATACAATTTGCCTAAGAACTGGAGTGTAGGTATGCGTGTATGTGCCATAGGCGGTTCTCCGTTTACTCCATACGATAAGGAAAAATCTTCTCTTATAGAAGCATGGAATGTGCAGGGACGTGCTTACTATGACTACAGCCGTTATAACATGGAGCGTCTTCCGGCTTTCGGTCAGCTTGATGTCAGAGTTGACAAGACATTCTATCTGAAGAAATGTATGCTAGGCTTTTATCTCGACATACAGAACATCACTGCAAGCAAATTACGTCAGCCTGATGCTCTTATGAGTACGGGAGTAGAGGATCCGGAGCGTCCAGGACACTATATAATGAAAAATATCAAGATGGAAAGCGGAACTCTGCTTCCTACCATTGGTATCACGTTTGAATATTGATTTATCCTTCGATGAGGCAACATCAGAAAATGTCTTCCGAATTGACGGAATATTTGAGAAAACTTATGAACTGGTAAACAAAAGTCTATTAGCTTAATTCCGAACTTGGAATGACCGTTTATGTCAGTATTTAAGCATTTTTATTGTCCGAAAAAAATGTGCGCACATTTTACTTGAAACGTGCGCACGTTTTGAATCGAATGGACGCACGCTTTGAATCGAATGTGCGCACGCTTTAGACTGAACGTGTGCGTATCGATTTTCAGCATATTATTGACCTTTTTGAGCAAGTTGTTCGATAAAAACTGGTGAGGTTATTTTTTTGATGATGAAAGCGAGTTATCTGATTATTTGTTTAATATTAGCTACTATTGTCTCGTGCATATATTTCCGTTCTAGAAGAATGGTAAAGATTCTGAATACAATTTACTAGTAAAGATATTCTCTTCAAAGACATAATAGACATTTATTATTACTCAAGTAGTGGAAAAATTGTTCCATGATGTTCTCAAAATCATTTATAACCGGATAATAAGTCAATTTTTGAAACTCTTTAATCAATATTTCCCACATCATATATAAGTGTTAGTGCTACTTTTGCTTCAAACAAGTGGATGAAATGTTAACTTTTTCATTTGGTGATTAACGCAAAAGATGTTTTTACAGAAGAAATTTTATTTGAAGAAAAACATATACCTAACAATCTTAAAATTATGAGTAGTAATTTTTTTGAAAAGAAAGCAGGCTTGTTGTTGATAGCAGGCGCATGTAGCTTTCCTTCTTTCGCTCAAGAGAGTGCAGTTAATGGATCTGTCAGGGATGCATCGGGTGAACCATTAATAGGTGTAAGTGTACAAGTGAAGAATACAGGGCTTGGTACAATTACAGATATTGATGGTAATTTTAGTTTGCCTAATGTAAAAGCAGGTCAGACATTGATTTTTTCGTACGTCGGTTATAAAACAACTGAGGTGGAAGTTAAAGAAAATAATTCTTCTTTGATTGATGTTGTTTTGCATGAAGATACCGAAGTTCTGGATGAAGTCGTGGTAATCGGTTATGGTACTGTTAATAAAAGAGATTTGACCGGAGCTGTAGCTTCTGTAAGTTCAGAGAAGATAGCAGCAGTGCCAGTGTCAAGTGCGGCTGAGGCTTTGACTGGTAAATTGGCTGGTGTAAACATTACGACTACAGAAGGTTCACCTGATGCGGAAATGAAGATTCGTGTTCGTGGTGGAGGATCTTTGTCGCAGGATAACTCTCCGTTGTATATCGTTGACGGATTTCCTGTTTCAAGTATCAGTGATATTGCCCCTTCTGAAATTCAAAGTATTGACGTATTGAAGGATGCGTCATCTACTGCTATTTATGGTGCCAGAGGTGCTAATGGTGTAATAATTGTTACTACAAAAAGTGGAACAGAAGGAAAAACACAGGTAGATTTCAATGCTTCTTACGGTTTCAAGAAAGTTACAAAACTGGTAAAAGTATTAAGCCCGTATGATTATGTGGCTTATCAGCATGAACTCGGTTCTACAGATTATGGAAATTATTCGGATTTGGATATCTGGAGATCTGTAGAAGGTGATGATTTTCAGGATGAGATTTTTGGACGTACAGGTAATCAGACTCAGTATAATGTGAATGTCAGTGGAGGTAGCAAGCAGGTAAAATATAATGTAAGCTATGCTCATAATGACGAAAAGAGTATAATGTTGGGATCTGGTTATAATAAAGATAATATCAACGCTAAGATTAACGCTGAGTTAAGTGATTGGGTTACATTGGATTTCAATGCCCGTATGAGTTACACTATCATTAATGGTCTGAGCGGTGGTGCCGATACCAATGAATCTAATGCAGCCAATTCAATTGTTGCAAATTCGGCACGTTTCCGTCCTGTAGATCCATTGACAACAAATACTGATGACGAGGAAAATAATACAAGTACACAAAAGAATCCTTTGGAACGTTTGTTGGCTACATATAAGAAAAGATCTACACTTAATCAGAACTATAACGTTGGCTTGAACTGGAAACCATTTAAGAATATTACAGTGCGTTCCGAGTTCGGATATAGCTGGAAGTATGATAATACAGATCAGGTATGGACTGCTGATGCTGTTCAGAATTCAAAATTAGGTTATAACGGTCAGCCTCAGACTGTGTTTAACCGCGATGTGACAAGAAACTGGCGTAATGCAAATACTATCACTTATGATAATAAGAAACTGTTCAGTGGTCGTGACCATTTGAATGTTCTTGTGGGACATGAAGTAAGCAGCAGTCAGGAAACTACATTGGAAAACACATCAGTGGCATTCCCTGCATCAATGACTATAGAAGAAGTATTGGCTAATATGGGATCGGGTACAGCACTGCCTAATCAGACTTATATAGGTATTAAAGATAATATGGTTTCATTCTTCGGACGTGCCAATTATACTTTAATGGACAAGTATCTGATGACTGTTACAGTCCGTGCCGATGGTTCAAGTAAATTTGCCAAAGGAAACCAATGGGGTGTATTCCCTTCTGCTGCATTGGCTTGGCGTATTTCTGATGAGGATTTCATGAAAGAAAGCTCAGACTGGTTGTCTAATCTGAAACTTCGTTTAAGCTTTGGTACAGCCGGTAATAACCGTATCAGCTCAGGTTTGATGTATAGTACTTTCTCTTTGTCTGACAATACATCAAAAGCTCCTTTCTTCGATGAAAACAGAGTGTCAATGTTGGAACACGGAACTACCTTGTCTAATCCTGGATTGAAATGGGAGACAACTATTACCCGAAATCTTGGTGTGGACTTCGGCTTTTGGAATAATCGCTTGTCCGGTTCTGTTGATGTATATTGGAATACTACAAAAGACCTGTTGATGCAGACTGAAATACCTTCAAATACAGGTTATACATATCAATATCAGAATTTTGGCAAGACTTCAAATAAGGGTGTTGAATTGTCAATGAATGCGGTTATACTTGATAAAAAGAAAGCAAGCTTGAACTTCAACTTCAATATCTCTTATAATAAGAACCGTATTGATGAACTGAATTCTGATAATCCATGGCAGCAGGTTTATAAATGGGCTGGTAGTACACTTGCAAAATATGAAAACTTCTGTGTTGAAGAAGGTGGACGATTGGGAGAAATCTGGGGATATAAGACAAATGGTTTCTTTACAGCTTATGATCCTGTTTCAAATCCTAATGGAGAACTTGTGTTGAATGGTACTAGCTGGGCTTTGAGAGAAGGTATAACAGATAACAGCAAGTCTATTACTGGAGGTACATTGTATCCTGGAGCCTTGAAACTGGAGTGTGATGAAAATGGTGAACCTCTCAAGCAAAGACTAGGCAATACAATTGCTCCGGTAACAGGTGGTTTTGGTTTCGACGGAACAATCGGTAACTTTGACTTTAATCTGTTCTTTAACTATTCGGTAGGAAACAAGATTATCAATGGTACAAAATTGGCTCTTTCATTCTATTCGGGTTCTGCCAGAGGATATAATATAAATAATGACTTCTCGTTGGCAAACGGTAGATATACGTGGATTGATCCTGCTACAGGTATGAACCTTGGACGTCCTAGTGTAAATACTATCGAAGCTTATGGAGGTGCAGAAAATCTGGTTGCCAGACTTAATGAAATAAATGCAGGCGCAACAATCTATAATCCGGCTGCTGTAACTACATTACAACTTACTGATTATGCAGTAGAGGACGCATCGTTCTTGCGTGTAAATAACATAACTGTAGGTTATACTTTACCAAAATCTTGGGCTAAGAAAGTGTTTGCTCAGAGAATAAGAATTTATGCTACAGGATACAATCTGTACTGCTTGACAAATTATTCAGGAGCTGACCCTGAAGTGGATACAACCAGCAAAAAGAATCCTATGAATCCTGGAGTTGATTATGCTGCATACCCTAAGAGCCGTTCTTTTGTCGGAGGTATTAATGTTACATTCTAAAACCATTTAAAACAGGAAATTATCTTATGAAAAATATAGTAAAAATATTTGTTTTGGCTACTGGAGCGTTGACTGTTTCTGCTTGTTCTGATTTTTTGGAGCAGAACTCTCCTTCGGATTTGACCTCTGAAACTATATCCCAGTCTAGCTATTACACAGGTCTGACTGTAAATAAAATATATGGTGACCTTACAAATGACATAACATATTCACAGGCTATTCCTATAATATGGGGACTTAATTCTGACTGCGAACTTGTTGACGGATTGGGAGATGATGCTGTCAATCCAACCAGCGAGCGTGGTAATATGAATTTCAATGCCAATCCTGCATGGTCTAAACTGAGTGATATGTGGAGCAAAATGTATGGCGCCATCGAAAATGCCAATCTTACAATAGAAATGGTAGAGAGCAGCCCGCTGATTGCTGCAGATAATTCTGAAGCAAAGACTATGTTAAGATATAAGGGTGAGGCGTTGACATTGAGAGCTATGCTTTATTTTGACATGATTCGTTTCTTCGGTGATATACCAATGAAACTCGAACCTACACAGTCTGACTTGAGTAATGCATATCTTGCAAAGACTGACCGTGATGTAATTATGGATACTTTGATGGTTAACCTGAAAGAGGCTATAGAGTATTTGCCATGGGCTGGTGAAGTGTCAAACTATACAACAGAGCGTATAACAAAGGGTTATGCCCACTCATTGTTAGCACAGATTGCTTTGACAAGAGCTGGATGGGCTATACGTGAAAAGGCTAAAGACGGATATGAAACTGCCACATATACAGATCCTACATATCCTACCCAGCGTTGTGATGCAGATACTCGTAAAAAAATGTATGAGTTGGCTCTTGAACATTTGACTGCAGTGATATCTAACGGTACTCATAAATTGAATCCGTCTTTTGAAAATGAATGGTACTTGCTTAATCAGCGTACTCTTGATCAGACTTATAGAGAAAACATCTTTGAGATTCCTATGGGATTGGGTGTAAGCAGTGAATTAGGTTATACAGTTGGAGTGCGTATCAATGGTGCCAGTGCACAATATGGTGCAAAAGGAAACTCTTCCGGTAAGATGAAAGTAACTGCACCATTCTTCTGGTCGTATGACAAGAAAGACCTTCGCCGTGATATAACTTGTGCACAGGTTCAGTTGAAAGAAGAAGATGGCGTATTAAAAGAGAGCTTTGTAGGTAATGCTCCATTCGCAATATATGTTGGAAAATGGGATATCCGTAAGATGAACGAAGAATGGAGACAAGCCGCAATCGCAACAGGTAATGCTAAATGGATGACCGGAATTAATGTAGTCCGTATGCGTTATTCTCAGGTATTGTTGATGTATGCTGAAGTAATGAATGAGCTTGCAGGACCTGATGGAACTTATGCCGGTTATGCCGGTCTTACAGCACGTCAGGCTTTAAAGGAGGTTCATTGTCGTGCATTTGCTGATGCGGATAAGGCTGATGCAGAAGCTTATGTTAATAATATTGCCGCTACTCAGGATGCCATGTTTGATGCTATTGTAGATGAAAATGCCTGGGAACTTGCGGGTGAAGGTGTTCGTAAGTTCGACTTGATCCGTTGGAATATATTGGCTGAGAAAATCAATGAATTCAAAGATGAATATGTCAGCCAGATGCAGGACGAAACAAACGGTTATCCTGAAAAGATTTATTTTAACTATACTGATGAGTCGAAGACAAAAATTGATTTGTCAAGTGTTACTTGGTATGGACTTCCTGATGGAAAAACAGATAAAGATTATGATGATAGCAAAGATTTCTTTGGAAAGGAAAGAGTTGATGCTTCACAGAAGAATCTGTTGATTAATCTTCCGTCAATATCAAGCGGATTGGTCGGTGATAATGTAGAAGTGATAAATCGATATATCCTTCCTATAGGTTCTACTACAATATCTGCTGCTGGAGGTACATTGCATAACTCTTATGGATACTCAGATTGATTTTTTGTAACCTAATAATTAAATAGAAATGAAAGACTTAAAATATTTTGCAATAGCCGGATCGTTTGTGTCTATGCTTGCATTGGGAGTAACCTCGTGTACAGATGCCAATGATTGGGACGTAGATAGCTCATATGATAGAGTGTTTAGTGTACAACAAGATAAAATATCTGTGTCGGAAGAAGCAACTTCTGCCGAGGTTTCATGGACTAAGGTTAAAGGTGCGGAGAATTATATAATAGAGTTGAGTACTGACAGCCTGTATGATGAAATAGAAATTGGACAGAACGGGGCGATGGTTTTTGGATTGGAAGAACTGATTACAGAAAGCCCTTATGTAGTAAACGGACTTGTTCCTGATACAAAATATTTCCTTAGAATAAAAGCTGCTGCTGAAAGTAAAAACGATTCTAAATGGTCTTATCTTTCAGATTATAGTTTTACTACTAAAACTGAGCAGATTTTTGAATCTATTACAGGTAATGACTTGAAAGCAGAAAGTGTTACTCTACATTGGGAAGCAGGAGCTGATGTGGAACGTATAGATATAACTGATAATAATGCAACCTTGGTCGTTTCATATCCTTTGTCAGATAATGAAAAGGCAGAGGGTACAGCTACTATATCTGGTTTGACTCCATTGACATCTTATGTAGCTACTTTATATCTTGGCGAAACAAAACGCGGTGTCCTTGAATTTACAACTACAGCAAAGGTACCTGATGCAGATTTCACTTATAATCTGGCTTCCGGAGACTCTTTGAATAATGCTCTTCTGGTTGATCTTCAGGCACAGGGATATCAGACTGTAAATGTAACATTGGCTTCAGGTGCCGAATATTATAATGAAGGAACATTGACTATTCCTGATGGCTTGTCTGTAACATTCTTCGGTATGCCGGGAGATAATCAGGCTATAGTTGGTGTTAAGAACTTCGAAATTGGAGGTACTCATGCATTCGTAAACTTTGAGAACGTTGAATTGACTGGAGAATATGGTGATTATTTGGTAAATCAGAGTGATGAATCTACTGTTGGAGCATTGAAATTCAATAACTGCTTTATACATGATTTAAAGAACTCTCCTGTCAGACTGCAAGGCTCAAGTGCAAAAACAATTACAAACCTTTCATTTGAAAACTGTATAATATACGGTGCCACAAGCAGAACATATAGTTTGGTTCATGTAGATGCCGGCAGCGGTAAAGGAAAAGTAGAAAATATAAGCTTCAAGAAATCAACAGTTGTTTATACAGGTAAGAGTTTTGTTTACTGTAAAAACACTAACTTTACTTCATTGTTGATTGAGGATTGTACTTTGAGTAAGGTTATGGGAAGCGGTGATTATTTACTTGATTGCGGTAGTGACTCTTATGGCCCATCTGAGGGTGTTACAATAAATAATACTATTTTTGGAAGTACTTCTACTGAATCAACTAAGGGAGTACGTGCTTCAGGTGATGTGAAGGTAGATAATTCATATCAGACAAAAGACGTTTACTTTACAGGTAACAAATTCACTGGTTTGACTGATTATGAAGGAACAGAAACACAGTTGTTTAAAGATCCTGCAAACTTTGATTTCACAATAATTGATAACAGTTTTGCAGGTAAGGATAATTGTGGTGACCCACGTTGGTATATAAAATAATTTAGTTTTATAATTAGCGACAAGGGATATGTCGGTTGACATATCCCTTTTTACTTATAAATAGTTATAGTTATGGCAAAGTTGTCTATTATTATATTTTGTTTTATGTTTGTGGGATTATCTTGTTCTAGTAATAATCCTAAATTGGGTAATGATGGTATAGATATTCCTGCTGATGATAATAACTCAGATGATGGGACCTCTGATTTGCCTGATTATCAAGCTCCAGACAGAACCAAAATAAAATCATTCCCTGGTGCATACGGAGCCGGTGCTTATACGGTTGGTGGTGCCGGTGGAAAAGTGTTGATTGTGAATTCCTTGAAAGATGATGGTTCGCAGGGAACATTGCGCTGGGCTGTCAATCAATCAGGTAGCCGTACCATTGTATTTGCTGTAGGTGGTATTATCGAATTGGAAAGTGAGCTGGCAATCAGAAATGGAAATCTTACTATTGCAGGACAGACAGCCCCCGGTGACGGTATATGTTTAAAAGGACATCCGGTTTCTATAAAGACTGATAATGTGATAATAAGATTTATAAGATGTCGTATGGGGTCTGATAAACTGACAGCCGATGAGGCAGATGGAGCTGATGCAATGTGGGGCAAGGGGCATAGTAATATAATAATCGACCATTGCTCTATGAGCTGGAGTACAGATGAATGTTCGTCATTCTACGATAACTCTGACTTCACTATGCAGTGGTGTATAATAAGCGAAAGCCTTGCACGTTCCTTGCATGATAAAGGAGCTCATGGATATGGAGGCATATGGGGAGGAAATCACGCAACATTCCATCATAACCTGATTGCTCATCATAGCAGCCGTACTCCTAGATTGTGCGGAAGCCGTTTTACTGGAAATCCTGATGATGAAATGGTGGATATAAGGAATAATGTATTCTATAACTGGGGCCCTACTAATGGAGGATATGCAGGCGAAGGTGGCTATTATAATTTTATAAATAACTATTATAAACCGGGACCTTCAACATCAACAAAGAAAGGACTTGTCAACCGGATTTTTCAGCCTAACGGAGATGACGGCACACAGAAAAACAAGAAAGGAGTGTGGGGTAAGTTCTGTCTGAAAGGCAATTTATTTGATGATACATGTCCGTATATGACGGATGATATGAAATCGCTGATTGTTAAGGTAAACTCTGATAATTGGGAAGGATTGCATCCAAGGGTTACAGATGATGTTCCTTTACCTAATAATGATAAGTCTGAGATTCAGTCGGATAAAGAATTTGAAATATCTTCGGATGTTAGTGAAATAACACAATTGGCCAGTGATGCATATAATAGTGTGTTGTCATTGTCGGGGGCCTCTTTAAAACGTGATGCTGTTGATGAAAGAATTGTGGATAATGTTCTTAAAGGCAATTTTACAGCAAATGGCAGCAACGGGAGCACAAACGGTATAATAGATAGTGCGGAAGATGTTGGCGGATGGCCTGTCTATGATGGCGGAACTGCTTTGGAAGATTCTGACAAAGACGGGATGCCTGATTCATGGGAGGATGAACATGGACTTGATAAAAATAAGGACGATAGTTCAAAATATAACTTAAGTAAAGAATATACTAACCTTGAGGTTTATTATAATAGTATTGTTGAAGATTTATATTTAATACAAAAATAAAAAGTTATGATTTGGAAAGGCATTTTTAGAGGTCTGTTTGGTTTGCTTTGTCTTAATGTGATGACAATGTCTGTTTCTATGGCAAATTCTTATCCGACTCCTGACAGAACAAAGGTCCCGGCTTTTCCTGGTGCAGATGGTGCCGGTAAATATACAACAGGTGGTGCAGGTGGAACTGTTTATACTGTAACATCGCTGGATGACGATGGATCGGAAGGAACATTGCGCTGGGCGGTCAACAAGAAGGGGCCGCGTACTATCGTCTTTGCAGTGAGTGGTATAATTGAGTTGAAGAGCCCGCTGAAAATTTCAAACGGTGATGTGACTATAGCAGGCCAGACTGCCCCAGGTGATGGTATATGCTTGAAAAACTATACTTTCGGAATTCAGGCCGACAATGTGATAGTGAGATTTATACGTTCACGTATGGGAGCTGATATCGTTCAGAAAGGCGACGATGCCATGAATGGATTCAAGTATCACAAGAATATAATAATAGACCATTGTTCTGTAAGTTGGAGTACCGATGAGTGTGCTACGTTCTATAATAACAGCAATTTCACTTTGCAGTGGTGTATCATAAGTGAAAGTCTGGCAAACTCAATTCATGAAAAAGGCGCTCACGGCTATGGTGGAATCTGGGGAGGACAAGGAGCTTCTTTCCACCATAATCTTCTAGCCCATCATACTAACCGTACTCCTCGACTTTGCGGTAGCCGCTACACGGGAAAACCTGACGAGGAGAAAGTGGAACTGTTTAATAATGTGATTTATAATTATGGTAGTGACGGAGCGTATGCCGGCGAGGGAGGTTCGTATAATTTTATAAACAATTATTATAAACCGGGGCCATTCACAGCTACAAAACCATCATACAAACGTTTGTTTACGGCGTATGCCGATGATGGAAAGAATAATAATGTGAAAGGTGTTCATGGTGTATTCTTTTTCAAGGGTAATTACATTGACCCTACATGTCCTAAGTTATCCGATAAACAGCGTAAGGATATAAAGCTTGTAAATAAGGATAATTCTTTAGGACTGATAATCAAGAATGATTTTGCTCCTGCAGGTGAGGTATTGGCCATGAGTCCTTTCGTGATTGCAGAACATAGTTCTTTGCAGTCAGCCAGTGACGCTTTTGTTTCTGTCCTAAAATATGCCGGAGCATCTTTACGTCGTGACTCTCATGATGAACGTATAGTAAGGGAAGCTAAAGAGGGTACTTATACGTTTGAAGGTTCTCATGGCAGTACTAACGGAATGATTGACCAACCGTCAGATGTGGGAGGTTGGGGAGAATACAGGCAGACTACAGCTCCTGTAGATTCGGACGGAGACGGTATTCCAGACGAATGGGAGAAAAAGAACGGATTGAATCCTAATGATCCGAAAGATGGGGCTATATACAGTCTTGATTCTTCATATACTAATCTGGAATTATATATTAATGGATTGGTAGAACATTTATTTCCCAGATTATAACTAAAAGTACACATATATTATCAATTAATACACAAAAAAGTGTCGGTTATAGCCTAATTTTGCGATAAACTTAAACTAATTATCAGGAATGAAAACAACGCTTAAAAACCTTTTCGTGTTTGCTATGGCTTTATTGCCTGTCGCATGTGCACAAAAAAACGAAATGCAAAAATTGGAGAGTGTCATTGACGAAGGCGTTTACGAAGGTTTGCCTTTTGAGATGCAACAGGTGGAACAGCCGGTTTTCCCGGAATATTCTGTAAATATTACTGACTTTGGAGCTGTTGCCGATGGTAAGACACTGAATACAGAGGCGATAAACAATGCCATTAAGGACGTTAATTCTAAAGGTGGTGGTAAGGTTGTTATACCTGCCGGTTTATGGTTGACAGGGCCTATCGAGCTGAAGAGTAATGTAAATCTTTATACAGAACAAAATTCGTTGATATTGTTTACTGATGATTTCAATGCTTATCCTATACTTGAAACATCATTCGAAGGATTGGAAACACGTCGTTGTCAGTCGCCTATATCTGCATGGAATGCTGAGAATATAGCTATAACAGGATACGGGGTATTCGATGGCTCCGGCGACAGTTGGCGTCCTGTAAAGAAAGGCAAAATGACTGCATCACAATGGAAATCGTTGCTTGCATCAGGTGGAGTGGTTGAGAATGATGTCTGGTATCCTACTGCAGGTTCTTTGAAAGGTGCAAAGGCATGCAAGGAATTTAATAATCCTGAAGGTATTGAAACAGATGAAGAATGGAATGAAATTCGTCCTTGGCTGCGTCCTGTATTGCTTAACATAGTAAAAAGCAAGAAGGTCCTTCTTGAGGGTGTGACTTTCAAGAATTCTCCAAGCTGGTGTCTGCATCCGCTTTCATGCGAACATATCACTATAAAGGATGTCAAGGTGTTCAATCCGTGGTATTCTCAGAATGGTGATGCTCTCGATCTGGAATCATGTAATTATGCATTGATTATCAACAATGTTTTTGATGCCGGTGATGATGCGATATGTATAAAATCAGGAAAAGACGAGGATGGACGTAAACGTGGCGAACCATGTCAGAATGTTATTGTTAAGAATAATGTTGTTCTTCACGGACATGGTGGTTTCGTAGTGGGAAGTGAAATGTCTGGCGGAGTAAAGAATATATATGTTTCGGACTGTACTTTCCTTGGTACAGATGTCGGTTTACGCTTCAAGAGTACCAGAGGTCGTGGCGGTGTAGTGGAGAATATTCATATCCACAATATCAATATGATAGATATACCTCATGAAGCATTGCTGTTTGATCTGTTCTACGGTGGTAAAGGCGCTGGTGAGGAGACAGAAGAAGAATTGATAGCCCGCATGAAGACAGCAATACCTCCTGTGACAGAAGAAACTCCTGCTTTCCGCGATATCTACATTTCAGGTATAACAGCCAATGGAGTAGGACGTGCAATGTTCTTTAACGGACTTCCTGAAATGCCTATTAGAAATATCGACATAAAGGATGTGCAGATTACTAATGCCAAAGCCGGTATTGTAATCAGCCAGGCTGAGAATGTAACTATAGATAATGCAAACGTAGAGACAGAAGGCGAAGTGTTGAAGGTTAGATTTGCCAAGAATGTCAAGGTTAATGGTGAAGAGTTCCATAATTGAAAATTAATAAACTGTTGTTTGTGTTTTCGGGATATTTATAATAATGTGGTTTTATAATTTGCTCTTTGCGTTCTTATTGCTTAAATTCGGGTGCAAAGAGCAATATTTTTAAATGTCGTATTTATTATGAAAACAAAGTTATGTCTTTTCCTTATGGCATTTTGTAGTGCTTCTCTTATGGGACAATCTGTAAAAACTGTTTCCTTGGAGTTGAAAAACGGATTGGATAAGGATCTGAAGGATGTCCCTGTATGTGTGAAGATTGATGACTTACGTGCGGGTTTCACAGTCCGTTCAGCTAAGGTTATGGATAGTATGAAGGAGATTCCTTCGCAATTGGATGATATGGATACTGATTATGTTCCGGATGAACTGGCGTTTGTGGTAGATATGCCGGCAAACGGAACAAAACGTATAGAAATCGAACTGAATAGCGAAAGGATTGTCAGACAGTATCCTCAACGTGTATTCGCTACGATGCTTGCACGTGATACCAAGAAAGGGAAACATGCCGAAATACGTTCTGTGACAGTTCCGGGTGACGTTAATTTCTATAATATGATTCATGGTCATGGACCGATGTTCGAGTCTGAGCTTGTGGGATATCGTATTTATTTCAATGCGAAACAGACTGTCGATCCGTATGGAAAGTTTGAAAAGGGACTGGAACTTGAAGAAAGCAAGTTCTATCCTAATGATGAACAGCTGGCAAAGGGGTTTGGTGATGATGTCCTAATGGTAGGGAACAGCTGTGGAGTAGGAGCACTGAAAGGATGGAACGGAGAGAAGGCTATTCATATTGAGCCTGTTGCTTTTAGGACTGAGCGAATTCTTGCTAAAGGACCGGTTCGTGTCATTGCAGAAGTAAAAGTGGAAGGATGGGAGTATCAAGGCTCATTGCTGAATATGACAAACAGATATACTTTGTATGCCGGACACAGGGATCTGATAGTTGATACGTATTTCGACAGTCCTTTGCAGAAAGAAATATTTTGTACAGGAGTTCAGAATATAATGGGAACAGAAACAGTCTCTTATTCAGATCATAAAGGGCTGGTTGGCAGTTGGGGGCGACACTGGCCTGTGACTGATACGGTTAAATATGCAAAGGAAACAGTTGGTATTGCTACTTTTATTCCCAGAAAGTATGTAAAGCAGGAGGTGAGCGATAAGGATAACTTCCTTTATACTATATCAGCAGTAGGTGAAACATCTTTCAGATATTATACAATGTTTACTTCCAGAAAGGAAAAATTCGGCTTTGAAAATTCAGATTCATGGTTCGGATATATGAATGAATGGAAAAAGGAACTTGAGAATCCTGTAGAAGTGAAGATAATTTATTAACTTTTTGATATATAGATTTAATACCATGAGCATTTTAAAGACTGTTATCGGCATGGTTGCTTTGTCTGTCATGCCTGTTATTGCACAAAACACTGAATATGTTTCTCAGGTGTGGGTATCTGATTTAGGAAACGGAAAATACAAAAATCCGGTTTTGTATGCCGATTATTCCGATCCTGACGCTTGTAGAGTAGGCGATGATTATTATATGACATCTTCCAGCTTCAATTGTTTGCCTGGACTTCAAATTCTTCATTCCAAGGACCTGGTCAATTGGACTATAATAGGAGCGGCAGTGCCATACGAACTGGCTCCTGTACAGATGCCTGAAAGGCCGGAACATGGTAATCGTGTATGGGCTCCTAGCATACGTCATCATAATGGAGAATTTTATATCTTTTGGGGAGACCCTGATCAGGGAGCTTTTATGGTTAAGGCAAATGATCCGAAAGGACCATGGTCTGAACCTGTATTGGTTAAGGCTGGTAAAGGAATAATTGATACTTGTCCGTTGTGGGATGAAGATGGTAAGGTCTATATGGTGCATGCTTATGCCGGAAGTCGTGCCGGACTGAAAAGTGTGATTGCTGTGTGCGAACTCAACGCTGAGGCTGATAAGGCTATAACTCAGTCACGTATCATATTCGATGGTCATGAAGCACATGAAACTTGTGAGGGACCTAAGTTTTATAAGAAAAACGGATATTATTATATCTTCCATCCGGCAGGAGGAGTTCCAACTGGTTGGCAGGTGGTCCTGCGTTCGAAGAACGTATATGGACCATATGAATGGAGAACAGTGTTGGCTCAAGGAGATACAGAAGTGAACGGACCTCATCAGGGAGCGTGGGTTGATACGCAGACAGGTGAAGACTGGTTCCTTCATTTCCAGGATGTCGGTGCATACGGTCGTCTTGTTCATTTGCAGCCAATGACATGGAAGGATGGTTGGCCTGTTATAGGAACAGATAAGGATGGAGACGGATGTGGTGAGCCTGTTTCTACTTATAAGAAGCCGAATGTAGGAAAAACTTATCCGATATGTACTCCACAGGAAAGTGACGATTTTGACGGATTTACCCTTTCGCCACAATGGCAATGGCATGCGAATATAAACGAAAAGTGGGCTTATTATGCAGGCGACAAGAGTATTGTACGTTTGTATTCTTATCCTGTGGTAGATAATTATAAAAACCTGTGGGATGTAGCAAATCTGTTGCTTCAGAAAACTCCTGCAAAGAATTTTACAGCTACAATGAAAATGACGTTCATTCCTTCTGCTAAATATAAGGGAGAACGTACAGGTTTGGTTGTAATGGGATTTGATTATTCAGGTTTGATTATTGAAAATACTGAAAAAGGACTGGAACTTTCGCAGGTAGAATGTAAGAGAGCCGATAAGGGTACGCCTGAAACTAAAAACGCTACAGTTGCCCTGTCAGACAGTACGGTATATCTTCGTGTTAAATTCAGTTGCGATGATAAGAAGATTGCCAAGAGTGAAGGCGGGCATGATCTTGTCGTGATGTGTGATTTCAGTTATAGCCTGGACGGGAAAAAATATAAGAAACTGGGCAATAGTTTTCAGGCAAAGGAAGGTAAGTGGATAGGTGCCAAAGTCGGCATGTTCTGTACACGTCCTGCTATTGTCACAAATGATGGCGGATGGACTGATGTTGACTGGTTCAAAATTACAAAATAGAAAGGTTGAGTTCCATGTCTTACAGATGGGACTCTGATTAAGATTGGTTTATTTTATGGCAGAGGTGTATTTTTTATAGATACATCTCTGTTTTTTATATACATATATCAGCATTATGGCATATAGTGGCAGAAGAATATGAAAGTAACAAAAATTACATGAGAAATAACGATTATTACACATGATATTAGTGCTATATGGATAATTTTGCGGATATGAATAAACACTATAATAATACAATTTAATATCTTTACATTATGAAAGCATTAAATAAAGAGACAGCCGTCAAGGTTGTTCGTCCTGAACGCATCATTCAGTTTGGTGAAGGAAATTTCCTTAGATGTTTTGTTGATTGGATAATCTCCAATATGAATGAAAAGACAGATTTCAACAGCAGCGTAGTAGTTGTACAGCCTATCGATAAAGGAATGATAGATATGATCAATGCCCAGGATGGTCTTTACCATGTAAACCTCCAGGGACTTGAAAAAGGCGAGGTAATCAATTCATACAGACTCATTGATGTAATCAGCCGCTGCCTTAACCCTTATACAGAATACCAGTCATATCTTTCACTGGCAGAACAGCCGGAGATGAGATTTGTCATTTCCAATACAACAGAAGCCGGTATCGCATTCGATCCTGCATGCCGTCTTGAGGATACTCCTCCAAGCTCATATCCTGCAAAACTTACACAGCTCCTCTATCACCGTTACAAGTTCTTCAACGGTGCTATGGACAAAGGTCTGATAATCTTCCCATGCGAGCTTATATTCCTGAACGGACATAAGTTGAAGGAAACAATCTATCAGTATATCGAACTCTGGAATCTAGGCGAAGAATTCAAGACATGGTTCGAACAGGCTTGCGGCGTTTACGCTACACTTGTTGACCGTATCGTTCCGGGATTTCCAAGAAAGACCATCAACGAAATCAAGGAACACCTCGGTTATGATGACAACCTGGTTGTTCAGGGCGAGGCATTCCACCTTTGGGTAATCGAAGCACCTGAAAGCGTAGCAGCGGAATTCCCTGCAAACAAGGCAGGTCTGAACGTATTGTTCGTACCGTCAGAAAAACCATACCACGAACGTAAGGTGACATTACTTAACGGAACACATACAATCCTTTCTCCTATCACATATCTTTCAGGTATTGATATTGTGCGCGATGCATGCAAGGATGAGGTTATCGGCAAGTATATCCGCAAAGCTATGTATGAAGAGCTCATGCAGACACTAAACCTTCCGGAAGACGAACTCAAGGCATTTGCGGCAAGCGTACTTGAACGCTTCGAGAATCCTTTTGTTGACCACCAGGTTACATCAATCATGCTTAACGCATTCCCTAAGTTCACAGCACGCGATCTTCCTTCGGTTAAGGAATATCTAAGCCGCAAGGGTGAACTTCCATACGGAATCGTTCTCGGTCTTGCTGCGCTTATCGTATATTACAAGGGAGGAAAACGTGCCGACGGTGCTGAAATCGTTCCGAACGACGCTCCTGAAATCGTGGAATATGTCAAGAACGCATGGACTCTGTCCGACCTTCATGCAGTAGCAGAAAAGGTATTGGCGGCAGACTTTGTATGGGAAGAAAACCTTAACAATATCCCTGGCCTGACAGATATGGTAGCAGATATGCTTAAGGGAATTGAAGAGAAAGGCATGTATGAAATGGTGAAGGAATATGTAAAATAAATCCCTGATGGAAAATATACTTCATATAAACAGTAAGGACAACGTCGTAGTGGCGTTGTCCGATCTTGCTGCCGGTACAGAAATCGTTGTTGACGGACGTAGCATTATCCTGAAGGATGATGTTCCTGCCGGACACAAGATAGCGCTTCAGGATTTTCATACAGGAGATGTGGTGGTGAAATACGGTTTCCCTATCGGTTCGCTCAAGGAAGACAGAGCTGTAGGAAGCCTTATAAACGAGAAATATATCCGTACGCTTCTTGGCGAGATCAAGGACTATACATACAATCCCGCAGAGGTACACTCATGCAAGTCGGAAGGTATGGTCTATTTCAAAGGTTATGAAAGGAAGAACGGCGATGTCGGAATCCGTAACGAGATATGGATTGTCCCTACAGTAGGCTGTGTGAACGGGGTGGCAAACGAACTTGTCAAGCTGTTCAACGAAAAGACAGCAGGAGATAAAGCCGACAATTTTGACGGTATCCATGCCTATACACACAACTGGGGCTGCTCGCAGCTGTCGGAAGACCACGAGAATACACGCAAGATACTGCGCGATATGGTTCTTCATCCTAATGCGGGAGGCGTGTTGGTATTGGGACTCGGATGCGAGAACAATCAGGTCTCAGCTTTCAGGACAATGCTAGGCGAGTATGACAGTGAGCGTGTGAAATTCCTCGAATGTCAGAAAGTGGAGGATGAGATTGCTGCAGGTATGGAAATCCTTATGGGCCTCTATGAGAATGTAAAGAAAGACGTAAGAACAGAACAGCCAGTATCAAAGCTGAGAATAGGACTTAAATGTGGTGGCTCAGACGGCTTCTCAGGTATTACAGCCAACCCGTTGCTAGGTCTGTTCTCCGACCGTCTTGTTTCATACGGCGGTACATGCGTGCTGACAGAAGTGCCTGAGATGTTCGGTGCAGAGACAATCCTCATGGATCGCTGCAGGGACGAGGAAACTTTCCATAAGACAGTCAGTCTGATAAACAACTTCAAGAACTACTTCATAAAGAACGACCAGGTGATATATGAAAATCCGTCACCGGGCAACAAGGCTGGAGGTATCTCTACTCTTGAAGAGAAATCCCTAGGCTGTACACAGAAATCAGGCTCCAGTGCAGTGATTGACGTGCTGGAATACGGTGACCGTATCTCGGCTCACGGACTGAACCTTCTTAGCGCTCCGGGCAATGACCTCGTTGCAAGTACGGCACTTGCTTCCGCCGGCTGCCATATGGTACTTTTCACTACAGGCCGCGGAACGCCATTCGGAACATTCGTGCCTACGGCAAAGATTTCTACCAACTCAAACCTCTATAACCGCAAGACACGCTGGATGGACTTCAATGCAGGTGTTTTGGTGGAAGGCAAGAGCAAGGAAGAGGTGCTTGACGAGTTCTTCAACTTTGTCATATCGGCCTGCTCCGGTTCATATGTAAAGAACGAGATAAACAATTACCGTGAGATATCCATATTCAAGACCGGTGTAATACTTTAATATTGAGTTGTCAGTTTTTAGTTGACAAGTGGACAAGTTGACGAGTTGACAAGGTTGCCATTTGGATGCTAATCTAACAACTAATAACTGATAACCAATTCTTAATTCTTAATTTTTAATTCTTAATTGACATAAATGAACAATAATAAAATGACCAATTACCGCTGGTATGTATGTGCGATGCTGTTCTTTGCAACCACGGTAAACTATCTTGACCGTCAGGTCCTTTCTCTTACATGGAAAGACTTCATCTCTCCTGAATTCGGCTGGACTGACGTTCATTACGGTACCATCACCGGATGCTTCTCCTTTGTATATTCCATCGCGATGTTCTTTGCGGGAAGGACAGTCGATTATCTTGGAATCAAGAAAGGCTATTCATGGGCCATCGCCCTCTGGTCTCTCGGTGCCTGTCTTCATGCATTTTGCGGTATCGCTACTGCCGGAATAGTGCTTGACAGCTGGACTATGACATTTGCAGGAGCGCGTGAACATATAGAAATAGCCCGCAATGCCGGTACCGCGATGATGGGTATATCAACCGTGAGCATGTGGCTTTTCCTTATAGCAAGATGTATTCTTGCAGCCGGTGAGGCAGGAAACTTCCCTTGTGCCAACAAGACCATTTCCGCCTATTTCCCTCAGAAAGACCGTGCCTTTGCCACCAGCCTTTTCAATTCAGGCTCACAGATAGGAGCTATGCTCGCTCCGTTCACAATTCCTGTGATAGCCCGTTTCTGGGGATGGGAAATGTCATTCCTCATTATCGGTCTCCTCGGTTTCGTATGGCTGGGTATATGGCTCAAGACATACGAGGCACCGGACAACAATAAGCGTATGAACAAGCTTGAGCTTGACTATATACGTCAGGATGAGAATAAGGCGGAGAATGAGACAAAACCGACAGAAGAGCCGAAGGAAAAGGTAAATATCTTCAAGTATTTCACCTATCGTCATACATGGGCTATATTTGCTTCACGTTTCCTTCCTGAAGGCGTATGGTGGTTCTTCCTGTTCTGGGCACCTGCGTATGTGAAAGATATCTATGGCTACAGCTCAGACTCTTTCATGGGTATGATGCTGATATTCACATTGTATCTCATCACCATGCTCTCAATCGTCGGAGGATATCTCCCAACATTCCTTGTGAACAAGAAAGGACTTACTCCGTTCGGCGGCCGTATATCATCAATGTTCGTTTATTCGCTATTCCCTCTGTTGGGTATAGTTGCACCATTCCTTGGAGTACATTCATGCTGGTATCCTATAATCATCATCGGTATCATCGGTGCCGCACACCAGAGCTGGAGCGCAAACGCATATTCTCTTGTAAGCGACCTCTTCCCTAAATCGGTAGTTGCCACACTTACAGGCCTTGCCGGTATGGTCGGTGGTCTTGGAAGCTTCCTTTTCAACCAGAGTTCAGGTATCCTGTTCACATATTCACGCGAGAGCAATATGTCTTTCCTCGGTTTCGAAGGAATCCAGGCAGGCTATATGATAGTATTCCTTGTAGCATCAGTAGCTTATATATTAAGCTGGTTTGCAGTCAAGAGTTTGACATCAGACGTTAAGAAATAACCAAAAACATACTAATTATGAGAAATTTTATGGATGAAGACTTCCTGTTGTATTCGGACACAGCGAAGTATCTGTATCACAATTTTGCAAAACATAATCCGATAATCGACTATCACTGCCATCTTGAACCAAAGAAGATAGCGGATGACTATAAATTCTCTTCAATCACGGAAATCTGGCTTGGCGGCGACCACTACAAGTGGAGAGCCATGAGAACAAACGGAGTGGATGAGGAATATATCACAGGAAAGTCAACTTCAGACTGGGAGAAGTTCGAAAAATGGGCTGAGACAATCCCTTACACAATGAGAAACCCTCTTTACCACTGGAGTCATCTTGAACTGAAGACAGCCTTCGGTATCGACAAGCTTCTTTCTCCGAAGACAGCACGTGAGATATTCGACGAATGTAACGCAAAACTTGCAACTCCTGACTATACAGCCCGCAAGTTCATGGAACGCTACAATGTAGAGACGGTATGTACTACAGACGATCCTGTCGATACATTGGAATATCACAAGACAATAGCTGAAAGCGGCTTTAAGGTAAAGGTTCTTCCTACATGGCGTCCGGACAAGGCTATGGCAGTTGAGAATGCGGCAAACTTCCGCAGCTATGTTGAGAAGCTTTCTACAGTCTCTTCAGTATCAATCAGCACATTCAATGACCTTGTTGACGCATTGAAGAACCGTCACGATTTCTTTGCAAGCATGGGCTGCCGTCTGTCTGACCACGGTATCGAAGAATTCTATGCCGAAGACTATACAGATGCCGAAATCAACGCAATCTTCAACAAGGTATATTCAGGCAAGGAACTTACAAACGAGGAAATCCTCAAGTTCAAGTCTGCAATGCTCGTAGTCTTTGCCGAAATGGACAATGAAAAAGGCTGGACACAGCAGTTCCACTACGGAGCTATCCGTAATAACAACACACGTATGTTCGAGAAACTAGGCCCTGATACAGGTTTCGATTCAATCGGTGTGTTCAATACCTCAAAGGCAATGGCCAAGTTCCTTGACCGTCTGAATTCAGCAGACAAGCTGACAAAGACCATCCTTTACAACCTCAATCCGGCAGACAATGAAGTTATAGGTACAATGATCGGTAACTTCCAGCAAGGTCCTGTAGCCGGCAAGATCCAGTTCGGTTCAGGCTGGTGGTTCCTCGACCAGAAGGACGGAATGCAGAAACAGATGAACTGTCTTTCGGTACTTGGATTGCTTAGCCGTTTCGTAGGTATGCTTACAGACTCACGCAGCTTCCTTTCTTATCCACGTCATGAATACTTCCGCCGTATTTTATGTAACCTGATAGGAGAGGATGTAGAAAAGGGTGAATTGCCTGCATCAGAAATCGAATTCCTCGGTCAGATGGTCAACGATATTTCTTATAACAATGCAAAGAGATATTTGAATCTTTAATAATATCTCTATATAGAAAATCATAGATAGAATTACATTAATTAACAATCAGCCAGTAAGTTATGACTTATTCATACTTGCCGGCTGATTATTTTTTACATATAAAAAGAACAGATATTCTACATCATAAAACTATTATTCCACATAAAAAAATATGCTTACCATTACCTTTGTGACATAATCGCTAGCCTTTATAAAATTAATAACTATTAAAAAGACATTTATGAACTTTAAAAATCTAACTAGAAGAACATTTGCTATTCTTATAATGAATATGCTATGTTTGGTCGTTTTTGCACAGGAACGACAGATTACGGGTATTGTGGTTGATGGTTATGATGTTCCTATTATTGGTGCGAACGTCGTTGAAGTAGGAACCACTAACGGTGTTATTACAGACTTGGAAGGACGTTTCAGCTTGAATGTGCAGTCAGGTTCCAAGATTCAGGTATCTTTTATAGGTTATGTTACACAGACAATAACTGTAAATTCACAGGATGATATTAAGGTAATATTGAATGAAGATTCACAGTCGCTTGACGAAGTCGTGGTTGTGGGTTATGGTGTACAGAAAAAATCAGATTTGACAGGTTCAATAGGTAGTGTTGACAATAAAGCACTTGCTGGTAAGGGTGCATCCACAGTAATGGAGTCATTGCAAGGACAAGTGGCAGGTGTTGATATAAGTCAGTCATCAAGCCGTGTTGGTGAGAGTTTTAATATTGCAATCCGTGGTAAGAGTACTTTGGGTAGCAGTACCAGTCCGTTGTTTGTTGTAGATGGAGTAATTTGTGATGATATTAATTTCTTAAATCCTTCTGATATTGAGAAAATCGATATCCTTAAAGATGCGTCTTCTACAGCAATTTATGGTTCAAGAGCAACAAATGGTGTTGTAATTGTAACTACTAAACAAGCTAAGGTAGGTGATGATATGCGTACTACAGTAACTTATGATGGTTATGCCGGATATAAGACAGTAGCTCGTATGCCGGATTTTATGGACGGTACAGAATGGGCAGCATATCGCTATATGAAGTATGCAACACCTGTAAAGACAGACGGTTCAATATCTATAATTGACGGTAGATTGCCTTTGGAAATTACTCCTGGTAATATGTTGTCAATATGGAATGATAAAGGGGATGCAATCTCTGTAAAAAGACGTGAACAATTCCTGACTGAGGATTATACCGACTGGAGTGATCTGATGTTGCAGGACGGTACACAACAAAATCACTTCATTCAGGTCTCAGGTGGAGGTAAAAAGGTCTCTTATCGTGCTGGATTGGGATATCAGCAGGAAGATGGTGTTATGGGCGATGAGATGCAGCGCTATAATCTTAAACTGGCTGTAGATGGAAAGATAAACAGTAAGGTTTCAATGGGTATGACTACAAATATAGCTGTTTATAATTATGACTACGGCTCTAAGCGTGCAGTTCAGGAATCTTTCCGTGCCAATCCATATTGGCTTCCTTATAACTCTGCAACAGGCGAATTGAACTATCAGCCTGGTAACGACCTTGTTCCTGGACAGACATATAGTGATGCTTTCCCGGCAGGATTCTCAGGCTCGGTATCTCCAATTATGGATGCCATGAATTCAAGTGACAAGACTAAAGGCTACAGACTGCTTGCAACAATGTATGCACAGTATCAGCCAATAAATGATGTAATAATAAAAACATCATTCTCTCCTACATTCTCTACACGTAGAAGAGGTGAATATTATGGTGGATTGTCTTCTGAACAGTCAAGTACATACGATAAAAATACAGGCCTTGGAAAGGCAAAAGCTACTGTTACAAACAACCAGTCATTCGGCTATACATGGGATACTCAGGTAAACTATGTAAAAACATTCAATGAAGACCATAATTTGAATGCTATGGCTCTTTTCAGTGTATATGGAACTGAATCGGAAAAATATGCTATAACCGGTGAAGATGTAAATGCTGAAACACTCTGGTATAATCTTGGTTCGGCAGCCAGCTATAATAATGTCTCCAGTGACTATGGAAAGGCTACTATGTTATCATATGCTCTCCGTGTAAATTATGGATATAAGGGAAAATATCTAGCCACAGTATCAACCCGTTGGGATGGATCTTCAAAATTCCTTGACGGACATCGTTGGGGAGTATTCCCTTCTGCAGCTCTTGCATGGAGAATCAGTGAAGAAGATTTTATAAAAGACAATGCTTCATGGATAACAAATTTGAAACTCCGTGCCAGCTATGGTGTTACCGGTAATAATGCTTCTGTAGGTAATTATGAAACAATGTTCCTTGCTAACCAACTCTATTATTCAGGATTTGGTAAAGGTTTCGGCCCGTCTGTAGTAAATGAGTTGCTCTCTTGGGAAAAGACAAATGAATTCAATATAGGTCTTGACTTCGCATTCTTGAATGGAAGAATTTCCGGTACATTTGACTGGTATAATAGGGATTCTAGAGATTTGCTTATGGATATGAAGCTTCTTCTGGAACAGGGAACTCCAAGTGGTCAGATGACTGCTAATGTCGGAAAAGTACGCAATCGTGGTGTGGAAGCAATGCTCAAGGGAATACTGTTGCAGACAAAAGATTTCTATTGGGATGTTACAGCTACTTTTGCAATGAATCATAATGAAATTCTTGAACTTCAGGGTAAGAAAGAAGATATGCGTGCTCAAAGATGGTTCATCGGTCAGCCTATTGATGTTGCTTACGATCTGAAGCAGACAGGTATATGTACTCAGGCTATGGCAAACGAAAAGCTGACAATTGACGGAGTAACAAAAACAAAGAGTGAATGGTATGGCTATTTTGAAGGCTGTATGACATACGAAGATCTGAATATGGACGGTAAGATAAATGATGATGACCGTCAGATAATAGGTCAGGGTATGCCTAAGTGGACTGGTACTATTTCTACATCATTGACATACAAAAACTGGGATTTCTCAATGACAGTAAATACAAAACAAGGACATACAGTATTAAGTCCGTTCATGCAGGAATTTACAGATTATTCAGACCGTGGACGTAATAAGCTGGCTATGGACTTCTATATTCCTGAAGGAGCGCCGGTATTTAACTACACTTGGGACGGAAGCGATTATGCTTCTTTGACTTCAGATGCATCCAAGGTTGCAGAGAGTACAATTGTTGGTTCATATCCATATCCTTTCAATGATGTGAACTATAATCATGGTGGTGGTACAGGATGGTACACTGGAAAAAATAAGGAGTTTGAATCAAACTGCTATGTAGATGCATCTTATTGGAAAATCAAGAATATAACTCTTGGTTATACTTTCCCTAAGAATCTCATCAATAAGATTGGAATACAGAATCTGAGAATATATGCCAATGTATTGAATCCTTTCACATTTACCAAGTATAAAGGATTTGATCCGGAATGGGCAGATGCTGCTATTTCTGATGGTACCGGTGGACCAAGTTCAATAAGCTATCAGATAGGTCTTAATGTTAAATTCTAATATTATAAAAACGTAAGATTATGAAAAAGATATACACTTTGGCTGCAGTTTTATCATTCGCAGCCCTTACCGGTTGTTCTAGTTTCCTGGATCAGGACTTGAAATCGAATGTTCCGGGACCTGAGTTTTATGGAACGGCACAAGGATACGAAAGTCTCAGAAACGCCGCTTACAGTTCTTTACGTAGCATATATGGTGGCGATCCTTGGCTGTTTGAAGGAGGTACAGATCTTTTTGCAACAGGAAGAACCAGCGTTAATGTCTGCAACTTATACAGTAACGCATATACAAGTGCCAATGATGCTGTAACTACTTTCTATACAGAACATTATAAAGCTATTTCACTTGCCAATGAATTGATTTACTGGGGAAATGATGATGCTACAAGAAAAAATGTCGTAGCACAGGCAAGAGGTCTTAGAGCATTGTATTATTTAAATCTTGTACAACAGTTTGGAGGAGTACCGTTGATTAAAGAACGAGTCAGTGGTATTCTGGAAAGTGTGGAACGTGCTTCTACTCTTGATACTTATAATTACATTATCTCTGAACTGGAAAGTATAGCAGGTGGCGATGATCTTGTTGCTGAGGCTACAGACGGTACATTCAACAAGCGTGCTGCCAATCATTATCTCGCGAAAGCATATCTTTCAAGAGGATATATCTCGAATGACAAGCAGGATTTTGTAAAAGCAATATCTGCTGCCGAAGCTGCCGGTGCAGGACAACCGCTTACTACAGAATATAGCACTTTATTCAGTAATGCAGGTGAGGGTAATAGCGAAGTTCTTTTCTCTGTTGTTTATGATTTGACTACAGTTGAAGATAAGGAAAGTGGCAATAAGCAGCAGGCTCATTTTGGCTCGTATTTGAATAATGCCAGCGACGGACACAAATATACATCTTCCACTCTCACGCCTACTTTGTGGATGCATGAAGTGTTCAATACCGATACCGATAATCCTTCACAGGATAAACGTTATGAGGCAACATTCATGACAGAGCTTCGTCAGAGTTATTGGGATTTTTATGATGAATCAAAAAAAGATGTAAGTCCTGTAAAGTATTATTATTGTCCGTCATGGGAATTGGATAATGTCGATTCTTGGCGTGCAGCTCTTCCTAGTCGTGCGGATGCAGTAGTGATAGAACTGCTTCCTGAAGGGAAAAACTATAATGGGATAGTCACTTCCTATGAATCAAAGATGGAAGAAGATATTTTCGGTCTTCCTTGTTTCCGTAAGTTTGATGATATAGAGAATGGTAAGGATGTTTTCTCAACTACATCTTCTATGCGAGATATTTACCTTGCACGTCTGGCAGAGACTAATCTTATAGCAGCAGAAGCATGTATCAAGTCTGACAATCTTTCAGGAGCTTTGAAATATGTGAATATAGTCAGAAGCAGAGCAAATGCAACTTTGGCTCAAGAAAGCGAAATGAATATTGATTATATATTGAATGAGCGTGCGCGTGAGTTGGCTGGCGAGAATCACAGATGGGCTGACTTGGCTAGAACAGGAAAGCTTGCAGAGTACGTAGAAAAATATAACCCTGACATATCAACAGGTCAGATAACAGAAAAATTCTATTTACGTCCTATACCTCTTTCAGCTATTGAGTTGAATCCGGCGCTTAAAGGTCACCAGAATGAGGGATGGTAATTAGATGATTTGTATAATTATTTAAGTGAAATATATGTACCCAGGTTTACTATTTACGTATTCCTGGGTATATTTTAGTAAAAAGAGAATGTCTTGACTTTAATTGTATAGTATAATTACTCCGAAAAAAATATTGTACTTATGAAAAAAATAGTTTCTATAATTTGTTTTATTGTATTTTCTGTTTCTTCAATTCTTGCTGCACAACAATATAAAGACAGTATAGTTGTGGCAAGGGACGGGACAGGAGACTACCGTACAATTAATGAAGCTCTGGAAGGGATAAGGGCTTTTATGGATTACAAGGTAAAAGTCTTTATAAAGAAAGGTATATATAAGGAGAAAATTGTTGTTCCGGCGTGGCTACAGAATGTTGAGTTTATAGGTGAGGATGTCTGTAATACTGTTATAACATATGATGATCATGCTAATATCAATAAAATGGGGACATTCAGAACTTATACACTTAAAGTGGAAGGTACAATGTTGACTTTCAGAAATCTTACTATAGAGAATAATGCTGCACAGTTGGGCCAGGCTGTTGCCTTGCATACGGAGGGAGATAGATTGAGATTCTTCAATTGCCGGTTCCTGGGAAATCAGGATACGGTCTATACCGGTCGTGCGAACTCACGTCTGTATTTCAAGGATTGCTATATTGAGGGTACGACAGATTTTATTTTCGGCCCGTCAACAGCCTTGTTTTTGGATTGTATAATTCATAGTAAGAGAAATTCCTATATAACAGCAGCTTCAACTCCTAAGGATGTAAAGGTTGGATATGTCTTTAAAAATTGCAGATTGACAGCTGACGCTAATGTGACTAAAGTATATTTGGGACGTCCATGGCGTCCGTTTGCTGCAACGGTGTTTATCGGTTGCGAAATGGGGAAACATATCCGTCCGGCAGGATGGGACAACTGGAGAAATCCGGATAATGAAAAGACCGCCAGGTATGCCGAATTTGGTAATACCGGTGACGGCTCTTCTACTGAAGGGCGTGTAAAATGGTCCGGTAAGCTGAAAAAGGATGAGGCCGGATTGTATGATGATTTTTCATATCTGTATTCTGTTTCAGATTCATGGAATCCTTCTGAAAACTAAAAGAATAGTCCACAGACAGTTTTGTAATTCGCCGTCTGTGGACTGTTTTTTATTTGTTCTGCCCTTTCTGGTCTCTATATTCTGATGGGGTCATTCCCATTTTCTGTTTGAAGCATTTGCTGAAATATCTTGGATCGTTTATTCCAACCATGTATGCTATTTGTGTGATGGAGTATTCTCCAGACTCTATCAGCTTGATTGCTTTGTTTATTCTTACTTCTTTAATGAATTCTACAGGAGCAAGGCCGGTAAGTGTCTTCAGCTTCTTGAAGAAAACGGATCGGCTTACCGCCATCTCTTTTACAAGATCGTCCACGACCAATTCGCTGTTGTCTATTCTGCTTTCCATCAGTTCCAGCAGCTTGTCCATGAATTTTCTGTCGCTTGGGGACATGTCAGGAACTTGCGACTCATTATCTTCTGTCTTGTTGTCCGTGTTCAGACTTTGATCCAATAATCTTTCTCTGTATGCTTGCTGGATCTTCAGTTTCCTTTGCAGGATGTTTTTAACCCTCGCTTTAAGGTAAGTGGCGCTGAAAGGTTTTGTTATATAGTCGTCTGCTCCGTATTCCAACCCTTCAAGCTTGCTTTCAATAGCGGTTTTTGCTGTCAGTAGGATTAGAGGTATATGGCTGGTCGTTATTTCGCCTCTTAGTTCCTGCATCATTTGGAATCCGTCCTTTACAGGCATCATTACATCGCTTATGATGATGTCAGGTACATATTTTAATGCTTTTTCCTTTCCTTCTTCACCATTTGCGGCTTCTATAACATGGTAGTCTGCAGTAAATATGTTATGTAGAAATTGTCTCAACTCGGAGTTGTCTTCTACGATAAGCATAATGTCTTTGTTCGTATCGATTTCTTCATCTTCCTTTGTAACTTCATTATTACATTCTGCAACGGTGTATTCTGTGCCTGATGCATAATCCATGTCATTCTGCAAGAATTCTACTTTGTTGTCGTAATGTTCTTTGCCTTTCTTGAAATCGATTTTGAAGCAGCTTCCTTCGTTTGGCTTGCTTGTTACTGTGATTTCTGCTTTATGCATATCTACAAAGTCTTTAACCAGTGAAAGGCCTATTCCGGTACTCAATTGTGATGTTCCTTTTGTCTCAACATGGTTTTCAAAACGTACAAACAGTTTCTTTTTCTTATTTTCGGTTATTCCTACTCCTTTGTCTATAACAGAAATAGCTACAGTATCTTCGTTTTCGTGTATAGTTATTTTTATAGATTTTCCGTCTGGAGTATATTTGAATGCGTTTGAAAGAAGGTTATATATTATCTTCTCATATTTGTCGGCATCAACCCATAAATAGATTGAGCTCTTGTTTGTTTCAATGTCGTATGATATGTTGCGTTCTTTTGCTACTGCCTCGAAGTATTCCATCACTTTGTGGGTGAAAGAGACTACTTCAAGTAATTGTACCTGCATCTTCATTTTCTTGTTTTGTATTTTCCTGAAATCAAGAATCTGGTTTACAAGTCTGAGCATACGGTTTGCATTACGTTCCACCACGGAAAGTTGTTCACGAATTCCGCCTGGAAGATCTTTTTCTTCAAGGATATTCTCAAGTGGAGCAGTGATGAGTGTCAACGGAGTTCTGAGCTCATGGGATATGTCTGTAAAGAATCTCAGCTTCAGGTCTGTAAGCTGGTGTTCCATCACTACTTTATGTTTCAGTCGGTATATGGTTGATAGAATATATACAGCAGTGAACACTATCAACAGTAGTACAAATACGTATATGAGATATGCCAATGGTGTCTCCCAAAATGATGGCAGAATCCTTATATTAAGATTTCGTGTATTGTCAATCCATACGCCATCGGAGTTCGTTGAGCGTACTTTGAATACATAATCGCCTTTCGGCAAATTAGTGTATGTGGCCATTCTCTGTTTGCCTACATAGTTCCAGTTCTTTTCAAATCCGTCTAATATGTATGCATATTGAATGTCCGAAGGGGTAGTGTAGTCCAATGCTGCAAATTGTATAGTGAATATGTTTTCTTTGTGTGAGAGTGTAAGACGTTCTATATCATCTATTGTACATTCTTTTAACGGAGCTGTTCCCGGAACTACTGTGTTGTTGGCAAGCAGTAATTGTGTGAATATAACCGGTGGCTCATATATACTTTTCTTTATAGAGTCAGGATTGAAATAGAAGATACCTTGATTTGTTCCAAATACCATGTCTCCATTTGACAAGTATTCGGATGATGCTTCGCTGAAACGGATTTTGAAGTTCCTATGTCTGTCCTGGAAATTTTCAAAACGTTCGTCCTCCGGATTGAACTTTGTAAGTCCGTTTTCTGTACTTATCCATAACAGCCCGTTCTTGTCTTCCTGGATAGACAGTAGTATGTCTGATGGAAGTCCATCTTTAACCGTATATGTCTTGAAACTTACTTTGCCATCTTGACTTATACTGTTCAGTCTGTTAAGGCCTCCTCCGAATGTGGCAATATATAATTCTCCGTTATGTGTAGGAGTTATCCAGTGTACATCATTATTGCTTAATGTAGTAGGATCGTCCGGTGAACGCATATAATGATGGAACACGGCTTCTGATGGATTTTCGAAGTCGAGTTCTGTCATAACCAATCCTCCTGTGGTGGCTATCCATAGCCTGTTTTTTTCATCGGCAGTTATGTATCTTACTTTATTGCATTCTTTTATAGGAAATCCTTTAAGTATGTTTCGGTGATTGATAAATACAGTTTCACCTTTGTCGTTCTTGGTGATATAGTTTATGCCATTTGAGAATGTTGCAATCCATATTCTTCCCGAATTATCTTCGTATATGCAATAAACATTATTGTCTGACAGACTGTAAATGTCATCAGGATTATATTGGTAGCGTGTAAGACGGAATTGCATTGCATCTGCGGTCGGTTCTGCCTTTATCAGACCTGCACCTTTAGTAGCCAGCCACATTATTCCTTTGCTGTCGCGCATCATGTAATAGACATTTCCTAATAATGGAGCTCCTGATTTGGATATTCGGCCTGTTTCTGTCATGTATCCTATTTCGCTGTACTTATTGTCATAAACCTTCAGCATTCCATCTTTGAGTCCCACCCAAAGGTTACCGTTATACTCCTGATATGCCCTTACTTCATTGCTTAATGTTTCATAGTGGGATTCTACCGGACGTTTAATTCTGAAATGTTCGGTTCTGAATGTTACTTTTTCAAGTCCCTTGGAGTGTGTACACATCCATAAGTTACCCTGCCGGTCAGAAAAAGCGCTGTGTATTTTATTTGAAAAGTGCCATTTCCCGCCATTCATGCTGTTATAGAATGGTACCAGACTATTTTTCTCTCTGTCAAAATATGAGAATCCTCCACCGTATGGATGTACCCATAGAGACCCGAATATATCTTCGTGTATATGGAATGCCGGTCTGGATCTGTCTGTATTTGTAGGTTCAGCATATACCTTTTCTATTTTGATTTTATTGGTATATGGATTATAGTGTGCAACTTCTCCGGTCACATTTTGCTCAAACCATACTTCGTCAGCAGTATCTTTATATATATCGTCAATGCTTGCATCGGGAAGCATGTTTGGCTTGAAATGTTCGTAAGTATCGTTTTTTATGTCATATACGAAAAAGCCGTCTTTCTTGGAGGCTATAATAAGTTTATCATTTTTCTCTATGTATTTTATACCTGTTATATTTGATTGTATAGGGAGTTTAAGTGGAGTGAAAATATTATTACCTTTATTCAGAATCCAAACGTATCCGTTGTTTGCACCGAAAAACAGCTTGTCTTTGTTCTCTTCAAGTGTGAAGAACTTATGTTTTCTTACTATGCCGTCTTTGCCTGAACTGTTAAGTTCGAAAAAAACTTCAGGATTATTACCCGGTTTATTGAAACATGCGAGTCCGTTGTCCGACAGTACCCATTCATCGTCTCCTATCTGATAGACGTTAAAGACAGATGATACAGGAAAAACTTCGGAACCGGAAGAATAATATTCTGTAGTGATCTTTTTGCTTATAGAGTCTGTTATAATTCTTATTGCTCCTCTATTTTGTGATAGTAACCAGACGTTACCGTTTGGAAGTGTTTTTATTCTTGTTATCGGTATGTGTATTTCTGTATTGTCATAGTCTGGTACACTTTCAAATATTTCAGTACGCGGATCAAAGCGAAAAGCGCGCTCATCGTATGTAAGCATCCAAATGTATCCGTATTTGTCAAGCTCCATACAGTCAACGCGATTATTTGTCAGTGCTATTTCATTGTCCAGAAATCCTTTGTAAGTATGGAATGTGTACCCGTCGAACTTGTTTATGCCATTCCATGTTGAGAACCACATATTTCCTTTCTTGTCCTGCAATATATCCATAACCGTGTTTTCGGACAGACCGTCTTCTGAAGAATAATGCGTTATTACGCAGTCTGTTTGCGAATAAACGTTTACTATCTGTAGCAATAAAAGGATAAAAATCGAAAAGTTCTTCATGATGCTGTTTTTGCTTATTTTTATAAACATATTGATATTTTTATATCATTGCAAATATAATGAAAAAATGATTTTTTGGAGTATATTTGCAATGATAACTGGTGATAAAATATGAATATAGTTACTTTATTTTTAGTGTTTTTATTTGTGCTAGGGCATACTAAAGCTCAAAGTACTTCCGATAGGTTTGAGATAAATAAAAATCTGCCGGTTTATTATGATCGGATGAAAAGTCTGTTGACATATCCCATGTCGTGGCAATCGCAGAAAAATAAGGATTTTGATGTTTGGAAGAAACAGGCTCGTGAGATTCTTTTTGAATGTATGGATATTGTTCAGCCTGCTCCTGACGATTATGATATGAAAGTTATAGATAGCGAACAACGGGAGGGCTACAGAGCGTTGAAGATTGAATTCAATATATCCAAGTGGTCAAGAGTTCCTGCTTATCTGCTTGTTCCTGACGGTGAAGGTGTATTCCCTTCTGTGGTTATGCTACATGATCATGGAGCGCATTTCCTTATAGGAAAGGAGAAAATGATACGACCTTTTAATGTGGACCGGGAAATCGTGTCTGATGCAGATTTATGGGCTTTGAAATGTTATGATGGCAGATATGTTGGTGACTATTTTGCTATGAACGGATATGTGGTATTGTCGGTGGATGCCTTGTTTTGGGGAGATAGAGGTTGTAAGGAAGGTATTGACTATGACCGTCAGCAGGCATTGGCCTCGAATTTCATGCAGATGGGTGCTTCATGGGGGGCTTATATAAATATGGATGATATGAGGAGTGTTGAATTTCTGGCATCTTTGCCTTTCGTTGATAGTGACAGGATAGGATGTCTGGGCTTTTCAATGGGAGCCTACCGTTCTTGGATGCTTAGTTCAATGACTGATATGGTTAAAGTCTCCGCTTCAGTATGTTGGATGAATACCACTGATTGTCTTATGACTGTTGATAATAATCAGAATAAAGGTGGATCGGCTTATTCAATGCTTCTTCCACGTATAAGGAAGTATCTTGATTATCCTCATGTTGCAAGTATTGCATGTCCGAAACCTTCGCTTTTCTTCAATGGCAGTCAAGACAAACTTTTCCCTGTAGAGGGAGTGACGGATGCTTATCGTCAGATGAAAGAGGTTTGGGATAGTGTTGGAGCATCCGATAAGTTGGTCACTAAAATGTGGGATGAGAAACATTTCTTTAATAAGAAAATGCAGGAGGAAGTCTTGGATTTCTTTAATAAATGGTTAAAGCCCTAATGACTTTCGTCTTCGGGCTTTAACTGTTAATGTATTCTCTATTGGGATACCTTTTATTTCAGGTGTTTTTTTATCCATTCCAGATGTCCGCGCTCTGTCTCTTCTGATGTCCAATGTTCATTAATTGGAGTTATAAGCGCTTCTTTATTGCATTCAAGGGTGTTGTAAACTGCATAACTTGTAGTCGGTGGACAGGTGTTGTCGTTGAATCCCCATGTCATGAAAGTGTCAGCCTTTATCAGTCGTGCAAAATTTACCACATCATAATATGACATAGTTTCCAGTTTTTCTTTAGTGTCCATTCCTCTTGTACGGAAGAAATGCGGATATCCTCCTGCACGTCCTGCCATATATCCTGCCATATCGCTTAGTGCAGGATGATTTACTACACATGCTGTCACTCTTTTGTCAAGCCCGGCAGTAATCATGGCAAGTGCTCCGCCTTGGCTGCCACCTTGTACTATGACATTCTTACCGTCCCATTCCGGTAGTGATGTGAGCAGGTCGATACAACGCAGACATGACAGATATACACGTTTCATGTAATAATTGTCTTTATTGTCCAGTCCGTTTGTTAGGTATCCGTTTTCTTTACCGTTGAAAGCATTGCTTATCTCCTTAAATTGCTCTTCGCTCATGGTAGGATTAAGTCCATGTATTTCGAATTCCAGACGGATAAATCCTTCTTCGGCATAATATTTGTGTCTGAGAGGCTCCTTTATTGTTTTGATTCCTGCTCCTGGAGGAGACAATACAACCGGACAGCTTTCTGGTTTTGCATTTTTGGGATAAAAGAGATAGCCGTAAACTGCTTGTCCTCTGTTGTTGAGCTGCAGCTTTATAAGATAGCAGTCTATCTTCTCAGTACAATATTCTTCTGCCTTTTCTTTGGTGTATTTCAGTGGAAATTCTGATGCTTCTTTGATGTTGTTCTTCCAAAAATCCATGAAACCATCGGGCATTTCAGTATAAGGCTTTATTTTATCCGGAGAAAATCCGACTTTTACGTGATGACTGTATTTTTTCCCGTTTATCATTACACTGAATATACAGTCGCGGAATCCCGGTTTATCCAATGTGCCTATATTTATTTCAGCCTTACCGTTCTTCAATGTTATGCTTCCCGTTTTGTCGGATGGCATAAGTTCGCTTCCCGTCTCATAGTTTACAGTTATTCCATCCTGTGGAATTCCATATTTGAAAAGGCTGATTTTTATTTTTGCCTTTTCGCCTGTACGGTATATCCAGTCCGGATGATCAGGTTCTGTAACCCATAGCAGATCACTTCTGTAAGGATAATTTTCTGCCATGGACAGAATGGTCATTATACAAACTGTTATTGTAAGTAATATTCTGTTTCTCATTTAATTATCTTTTGATGTTTAATAATGCATTACCATTCTTTGAAGGATTCCAACCATCGTTTCCGGATAAAACTTCTTCAATGCTGAAGCCCTCAGTATTTTTCAACTGTTTTGAATAAGCGACACGTTTTCCAGGGTTGGCTCCTTCTCCTTTGCTCTTGTATTCAGCATAAAAAACAGTTTTTTCGTTATTCTTGTTTCTCCAGTTGTCCCATCCTTCAGGAAGGATATGCTTGCCCATATTGCATTGTATAAATACTGCTTGTGCATATGGTCGCCAAGGACGTGATAAATATACTTTGTCCACATCAGAGTTGGCTGTTATCTCACAATTATAGAACACATATCCGTATTTCTGTCCTTTGTCAGTTGACGGAGCAGTGATGTATCCGTTTCCTATGCTGTGTATATGACAACGGTTGAATACTGCGGTTGACCATCCGAATATGAAGTCAACAGTTCCTTCGATATAACATTCGTCATAGTACTGTCTGCATCCTTTTCCATAGGTATACAATGTGTCTTGAAAACCTAGAAATCTGCATTTCTTGAAATATGCCCTGTCTGCACTTACGAAACATGCTACAGCCTGTCCTACAGGTCCTGACGTGTTTTCGAATGTAATGTTTTCAGCATAAAAGTCAGGTGCGTATATATAGCAGGATGATGATCCTGAAGTGCCTTTGTTTTCTCCGAATATGTTAGGCTTGCTTGCATAGTCATCATAAGTTATTTTTACTTCGCCTTGACCTATAAGAGATACAGCATTCTTACTTGCCGGTATTATGACTTTCTCTTTGTATGAGCCTTCTTTTATCAGAATTGTTGTTCTTGCGTTCTTTCTGTAGTCAGGTACAGCATTAATAGCTTCCTGCACAGTGAAAAAGTCGCCGGAACCGTCTTTGGCTACTACTAAATCATAGTGGCGTACGTACTGTTGTAGTTCGGGTATTGCTTCGGCTACAGCTTTTACAGCCATTTCTGCTATAACAGAAGCTCCATGTACATTCAAATGTGTATTGTCTTCTCTACCATTGGGTAAGGCAGGCACTGTTTTAGGCTTAACCCACAGATACAGTTCCTTTGATTTTTGGGGTCCCATACCTTCTACCAATTTGTGAGTAAGGCTGTTTAAATCAATGAAAGTAACATTAAGTTCTTTTGCGACATTCTTAGGCGAAATCAGATAAGCTCCGTGTGTATCTATAAGTGTCGCTCCTTCTTCAATGCTGTCTTTGGGTGCTTTGGGATCAATTCCGTTGCGTATATCATCCTGCTTTATAGCATTGGCTACAGCATTTCCATCAGCTTTACCGAAGTTACGGCGCACAATTGAGTTGAAAAGAACAGGAATACCTCCCTTTGCTCTTGTATCTTCTACAAATTTTTTGAGATTTGCGTCAAATGTTGTTCCAGGATCGGTATGACGGTTCGGATCGTCTTTTTCATCATTATGACCGAACTGAATGAATACATAATCGCCTTTTTGTATTTTTGAGAGAACAGCATCCCATCTGCCTTCATCGATAAAACTCTTTGAGCTTCTTCCGTTTACGGCATGATTGTCTATGGTAATATCATCTGTAAAATATCTTGAAAGCATTTGTCCCCAACCTCTTTCAGGATTTTCTCCTTCAAGTTTTTTGTTAGCCATTGTTGAGTCACCTATGGTGAATATTGTAATGTTTCGTTTGGCAGGTGTAAATGCTGTTAGGACAAACAGAAGTCCTAACAGAAGTGTAATCTTGTTTTTCATATTATTTCCCGATTAATTATTTTACGATTTTTCTTACTTCCTGCAAACGTTCCCATTCAAGGCTTGCCATGATGAACGGACCTACAGCCTTAGGGTCATTGTCTCTGATCTGTTCGTTTATATAGTAGTCATAATCCCCCATGCGGTAATTTTTGCCTCCCAATCCTGCTACGGCACATGCTTTGGTAATGCTTATCATTCCTTTATCGTCGGTAGTGATAAAGTGTTCCAAAACGCCTTTATATCCTTTTTCCGCTACAGACAGATAAGATGGATCAACATATCCTTTGCGTACAGCTTTGAACAGTGTATATACGAACATAACCGAACATGATGATTCCAGATAGTTTCCTTCATCTCCGCTTCTGTCAAGAACCTGATACCACAATCCGGTTTTTTCGTCCTGGAGTCTTTTTATCTGTTGTGCTACTTTATTAAGAGTTATTATCATGGAATCTCTTCCAGCCTCGTGCTGAGGAATAAATTCCAGTGCATCAACGAATGCCATTGCATACCATCCAAGTGCTCGTCCCCAGCTGTGTTGTGACTGTCCTGTCACAGGGTCTGCCCATTTCTCTTTTCTGCTTACATCGCAAGCATGCTTATATAAATCGGTTTTAGGATCGTATGTGTGGCGGGCAGCCATCAGGAACTGGTTGATGATATCCTGATAAGCCCCGACTTCATTGTTTCTGAACGCATATTCGGCATAGAAAGGAGCTCCCATGTAAATACCATCCAACCATACTTGATTAGGATAGATCTTTTTGTGCCAGAAACCGCCGTCTTCGTTTCTCGGATGGTCTTCAAACTGGCTTCTCATAAGGGCTAGTGCCTTTTTATATTTCTCGTCTTTGGTCTGTTCGTATATGCGGAAAAGGAATTTGCCTGAGTTTACACGGTCAAGGCTGAATTCCTCGCGTTTGTACATTTTGATTGTACCGTCGGCATTAACCATCGTGTCGGCGTATGCAAGTGCATACTCATATATTTTGTCATCACCGTATCGGTCATAAACATCAAGCATAGCCTGCAATTCAAGTCCGTGACAATAGTCCCATTTCAGTTTGGGCTGGAAGTCAAGTTGCCACGATTCCGGACATCTTGCCATCTCCGATTCTACCATTCTTACAGACCATGGCTTATCCGGTGTTTCGTTTGGTTGTTGTACTTGTGATTGTGTGTTTTGTGAACAAGCTGTACTGATTAATGCAATTCCTACAAATGCCAATGTGTTTATTAGTTTATTTTTCATGGAACAAATTAATTTTAAAGTTTATATTGGCAAAAGTAGGAACATCTGCATAAATCAATGTGTAGTTTTCATCATAAAAGGTATATTTTTTGGTTTTTATATGGATTTATTTTGCCCAAAACAATTTTGTGTAGTATGTATCTTCGTTTTGCACATCCTTGTAATAAGGGTTGTAATCCATTTCTGTTGTAGGATATTTCCATCTGTCAGGAACATTTGGTATTGTACCTGCCACTTCCGGGAATACAAGTCCTGAAGGATATCCTGTACGTCTAAGGTCGCTCCATGCTTCTCTGCTGGCAGTAATTGCGAAATGTAACCACTTCTGCGTGATGATGGCATCCTGCTTGTTTTCGTATTTTGTATATGACCATCTTGACTCTGCAAAAGAGTTTATTTCTTCTTCTGTCGGTGCGTCATATTGTCTGGAATTCTCACCAGTGCTGATTGAGTCGTAATAATAATAGAGGCTTATTGACTGGCTGACGGCTTTGATGAATTCTTCTTTTGCCTTGTTTTCGTCTGCCGGTACACCATATCCCATAAGATAAGCTTCTGCTTTCAAGAAATGGATTTCCGGAGATGTCATAATGAGCATATCGAATTTATCGTTTTCCCAAAAGAATCCTTTCTGTGTAATTTGTGAGAAACCGGTATTGCCATAGGCGTCGGTGGCCTGCGAGTTGTAATATTCGGTAGCTTCGTCTGCTACAGTAAGATCCGTACCTAAGTATCTGCCTTCATCTTTGGCTCCCGTATATTTATTTGTTATGCTGATTGGATTATAATACAGAAGAATTCTAGGATCGTCAGTTCCTTTTACATATACACCGGTATTAGGATTTTCCTTGTTGTCCATATTATAGTTGCCGTTGCTGAGCATTCTGTTTATTACCGCTCCTGAAGCCTGTCTGTTTGTTACCCAGTCGCCCAGTCCTTGCCCTGCTGTAAAATTCAACTGGCCGGATTTCTGGTTTACTATGAATATATTATTACTCTGTTCGTCTATCAATGGATATGTTTCAGGATTTTCCAGTATTTCTTTCACTGCTGCTTTACCTGTTTCTGCCAGTTCGCCCTGTGAGGATACTCTCACTGCCAGACGCAATCGGAGACTGTTGGCGTATCTTTCCCATTTGTCAATATCTCCATTGTTGATGAAATCCTGTGTAGTGAAATTTCTTGGGATAGTGACAGTACGGAATTTTGGTGCTATCTCTTTCAGCTCATCCAAGATCGTTTTGTATATATCTTCAGCCTTGTCGTATGGTGCATACGATTTTTCCACATCATTGGTAAGCGGGAGAGTACATGCCTTGCTGAACGGCATATCTCCGAAAATATCAACCGTAGCGGAAAAATAGTCGTATAACTGTACTTTTGCAGCTAGCATGAATGCTTCATCCTGTAACTTCTGTGTTTCATTCTCGGCATTGTAGAGTTCTTCCATTTTCCTGTATTGTGTAAGTGCCGAATACAGATTGTCCCACTGGCTGTCGATATATGGTATATAGCCAGGAGTGTACATGCTGCTTGAGTAAGTGTATCCGAATGTCTGGGCATACTTGCCTACAAACTGAGAGTCGAAGCCGAAATATCTGTTGTAAGTATGTGTGTCGTAATCCTTGGCTTTCTGGAATACTCCTACCATGAGATTACTTATGCTTACTGTGGTAACTTTCGATGGGTCCTGATATTTACTGTCAAAATCTTCCTCAGTGCATCCTGTTGAAGCTAAAGCCAGTGTAAGAGATGTGATATATAATATTTTTTTCATGTGTGTAAATCTATAATGTTAAAAACTTGCTCTTATTGCAAAACCGAAACTGCGTGTGGCTGCAGTAGATGTTCCTACAATAGCCTGACTTGACCATGATGTACCTACTGATGATTCAGCATCGTAATTTTTTAAAGCCTTGTAGAAGTAGAACAGGTTCCTGCCGAATACTGAAACTGTAAGATTGGTCATACCTATCTTCTGAATAGCTTTTGAAGGAATACGATAACTGAGGTTCAATTCGCGAAGTTTTACATACGTATTGTCAAATACAGAGTTGGCATATGTCAATTGTTCAGAATTAGTACCCCAGTTATAAGTCATGTTGTAATAATATCCGGCCGGGATAATTCTGTTATTAGGTTCTCCTGTTGAAGCCACTACGCCAGGAAGAATTAATCCGTCGTGATAAATGTACTCTCCGTTTGGTCCGGCTGTAGTCGTAGGGTCAACCTGTACCGGTACTCCACCACTATTATTGTTGTTAGGATAATAGTATGAAAGTCCTCCATGTTCGGTGTCACGATATTTTAGTGATTCAGGTGTCAAACCAAGACCTGTGGCATACTGGTTCATTTCGTTTATTACGTCACCTCCAATTCTGAAATCGATACTGAAATCAAGTGAGAAATTCTTGTATGAGAATGAGTTGTATAATCCTCCAACTCCGTCCGGATTAATGTTTCCTACCTTTTTCAGCTCTGTCTGATTCAGATATAATCCATTGTCAGATACCAGGAACTCGCCGTTCTCGTTTACTTGTGGCACCTGAGTATAAATATCACCCATAGGTTGTCCTGCTACAGCCTGTATTTTTGCACCGCTTCCACCCAGGTTTGATATTTCCAGATATGGAACACCGTCTGCAAGTTTTATTACTTTATTTCTATAAACTCCGTATGTAGCAGTAAGATCCCATCTGAAATCTTTTGTAAGTACAGGTGTGGCAGACAATGCAATGTCCCATCCGTTGTTTGCCACTTCACCTACATTCATCAGTACATATTTAGCTCCTGAACTTGAAGGTTGTGGTGTAGAGAGGATCTGATCTTTTACTATGTTGTTATAGTATGATACGTCTATTCCGAGACGGTTGTTTAAGAACTTGCTTTCAAATCCAATTTCGTATTCATATTTTTTCTCTGGTCTGATATTCTCATTACCTATAGATGTAGGAATGGTATTCCAGGTAAATCCGTTGTCAGAACCTTGTTCATAAACAATGTTTGCCGCGTATGTTTCCGGTGAGTTACCGACGATACCATATGGTGCAGGCTTCACCGGAGTTCCGACTTGACACCGAATCATTGAACAGTATCTATGTCCGTAATGATTCTGGCGAGATGAGTCCTATTAGCCAATATCTGAAACTGACACGTGTATATGGTTCTGAAGTACTGACACGTTTTAACCTGTTCTCTGCCATACAGGTAAATGGTGCCGCTGCATCTGGATATAGCTCTGGTCAGGCAATCAAGGCTGTTCAGGAGGTTGCTGCACAGACATTGCCTACAGGATACGGATTTGAGTTTGGTGGAATGTCGCGTGAAGAGTCAAATACAGGAAACACCACTACTTTGGTATTTGTCATTTGTGTTGTTTTCATCTATCTCATTCTTTGTGCATTGTATGAAAGTCTGTTTGTTCCTCTTGCGGTCATACTCTCTGTGCCGTTCGGACTGGCGGGCAGCTTCCTGTTTGCAAAGATGTACGGACTTGAAAACAATATATACTTGCAGACAGGTCTGATTATGCTTATCGGTCTTCTTTCAAAAACAGCGATATTGCTTACAGAGTATGCTTCCGAGCGCCGTCGTCATGGTATGACTATAATGCAGGCTGCGGTTTCTGCGGCACAGGTACGTTTGCGCCCAATTCTGATGACTTCGCTTATTATGATATTCGGTATGCTCCCGCTTATGTTCGCTACGGGTGTAGGTGCCAATGGAAATATATCTATTGGTGTAGGAACGGTAGGAGGTATGTTGATCGGTACGATTGCATTGCTGTTTATTGTGCCCCCATTGTTTATGGTGTTCCAGTATCTGCAGGAAAAGTTTATGCCTGAACGCCAGTTACCAAAGATTGAGAAAAAATAACATCAAAGAATAAAGTGTATGATAAGAAATATAATAATCGTTTCAGCAGTTTCCATTGCGATGAGCGGATGCCATATATATCGTGCATACGAGCGTCCGGATGTTACGTCGGTAGTCGATAGCATTTACCGTCAGCCTGTAGCTGTCGATGATACCGTTTCGTTGGCTTCTTTGTCTTGGGAACAGCTTTTTACGGACGCTAATCTGCAAGAGTTAATAAGGTACGGTCTTGATAATAATACTGATTTAAGTGTTGCCAGGCTGAAAGTGGAAGAAGCAGAAGCACTTCTTATGACTTCAAGGCTGTCATATCTGCCTTCAATAACATTGTCGCCTGAGGGTACAATAACAAGCGTTGGCGGTGGAGAAGCTTCAAAGAAATATAATATTGCGGCATCTGCAGATTGGGAGATAGACCTCTTTGGCAAATTGCTCAATGCCAAACGTGGTGCACAGGCCGCTTTGGAGCAAAGCGATGCTTATCGTCAGGCTGTACAGACCCAACTGGTGGCTACCATAGCCAACAGCTATTACACGCTGCTTGTTCTTGACGAACAATTAAAGATAACTCAGGAAACAGCAGAGACATGGACTGAGAGTTTGCGTACGATGAAGGCATTAAAACGTGCCGGACAGGCAACGGAGATGGCTGTTGCACAGACGGAGGCAGCAAAACTGTCTGTAGATGCTTCTGTATTGTCGATACAGCGTCAGATATCGGAAATGGAAAATTCTCTGTCAGCCCTGTTGGGAAAAGCTCCACAGGCTATAGTACGTGGAACATTAAGCGAGCAGATATTTCCTGATTCACTGTCAACGGGTGTTCCTTTGCAATTGTTAAGCCGTCGTCCTGACGTGCTTCAAAGCGAAGCACAGTTGGCTGTGGCATATTACGCTACGAATTCTGCACGTTCGGCATTTTATCCGAGTATAACATTGGGAGGTTCGGCAGGATGGACAAACTCCGCCGGTGCGGTTGTAGCCAATCCGGGTCAATGGCTGTTGACAGCTGTCGGTTCATTGGTGCAACCCATATTCAATAAAGGCAAGAACATTGCGAACCTGAAAATAGCAAAGGCACAGCAGGAAGAGGCATTATTGATGTTCAGACAAAGCTTGCTCGATGCGGGAACAGAAGTCAATGACGCTTTAGTACAATGGCAGACAGCAAAAGAACGGATTATATTGGATGAACAGCAGGCTGCGTCACTGAAATCTGCTTTAAAGAGTTCCGAGCTGTTAATGAAATACAGCTCTCAGAATTATCTGGAAGTTATAACAGCCAGACAGTCACTTCTGCAGGCTGAACTGAATACGGTTGCAGACCGTTTTGATGAGATTCAGGGAGTAATAAATCTCTATCATGCCTTGGGCGGTGGATACTGATTATAAACAATAAGAGCCGGATTGTTACTGTCCGGCTCTTATTGCTTATAATGCTTTTTGTTATACATATTCATCTCCGAATTTCATTTCCACATCATTCACAAATTTTCGTATTGAGTTCTGGTCGTCTTTCTTGCATATCAAAAGAACATTGTCATGTTCCGCAATCAGATATCCTTCCAGACCTTCGGCTACTACCAGTTTGCCTTTTGGCATCAGGACGATGTTTTCATTGCAATCGTATAAGAGTGAATTGCTGTTTAAAATGACATTGTGGTTAATGTCTTTAGGTGATGCGTCGTATAATGATTGCCATGTACCTATATCAGCCCATCCGAAATCACACATTTGTACATAAACATTATCTGCTTTTTCCATGATACTGTAATCTATAGAAATATTCGGACATGCAGAGAAATCGGGAGTTTCACATTCTAGTCGTGGACACACCTCTGTCATGTTCTCATGGAAAGCCTTCATAATTGTTGTAACATGCCAGATAAATATTCCGGAGTTCCAATAAAACTCATTGTCTTCCACAAATACTTTTGCAAACTCCAATGCTGGTTTCTCAATGAATGTCTTTACCTTACAGAAATCTCCGTCTCTTTCTTCTTCCTCAATCTGTATGTAGCCATAACCGGTTTCCGGCCTTGTCGGTTTAATACCTATATTAATCAGTCTGCCTGATGTAGCTGCATAATCCAACCCTTTTAAAATTGATGACCGGAAACTGTCAATATTCAGTATAAGTTGGTCGGAAGGCATGACTACTATAGTAGCGTCGGGATTTATTTTCTGTATTAGATATGAAGCGTATGCCAGCGAAGGTGCTGTGTTTCTTCTTTCTTCTTCTATTATAATCTGTTCGTCTTTTATTTCAGGAAGAATCTTTTTTACAATATCTTTATAATCAATGAATGTGGAAATATAGATATTCTGTGGTGATATTAATCCTTTGCATCTGTCGAATGTGATACGTAACAAGGTTTCACCTGTGCCGAAGAAATCAAGAAACTGTTTTGGCAATTGTTTCCTGCTGTATGGCCAGAATCTTCTCCCCATTCCACCTGCCATTATTATGCAATAGTAGTTATTGTTCATGGTAATATAGTTTGTGTTATTAACTATGCTAAGATACTGATTATTTTAGAAAATCGGACTTTAATAGTTTCTAAATAGTGTTAGACATAAAAAATATTACATTTTCTAGCCGAAAAGTATTGCAGATATGAAAATTATGTTTACCTTTGCAACGCAAAATAAAAATAAGCCCAGATGGCGGAATCGGTAGACGCGCTGGTCTCAAACACCAGTGGAGTAACATCCATCCCGGTTCGACCCCGGGTCTGGGTACAAAATGGTAGAGTTAAACCCTTGTAAGTCAGTGGCTTATGAGGGTTTTCTTTTTATCTACTGTAACATAGCTGAAACATTTTCGATTTTTCGTTTCAAAACTTATACTGTATATAGCCATTACAGCACCCTATAATTGTTGCTTCTTGTTAAACTTTCCTAATGAGGAGTGTTTGCAATGTATAGTAAGCAATATGTTGTTTTTTGCTCTCTGTATTTACTGTATATTCCCTGATTTATGAGTTATGTATAATTCATGTCTATTGTGTACAGTGTGTCGTTAGGTTGTATATAAGGACATGTAATTTGGTTGTCAGTCTGTGTTTGCGGAGTGTGGCTTCAAGGGTATAAATACATACCCTTTTTGCCCCACTATAAAAAGGCATACATGGTTGAAGCATGTTCATGGATAATAGGAAATATCTATATTTACACAAGCACCACTCCACCAACAAGTTATCCCCCCTGCTAATTCTTAATTTAAATTTTATCCAATATACTTTGTCATTTCAAAATGCGTTTCAATATGGTATGTAATTATGTTTTTTGTTCAGTCTTGATTTATAGGAGTTTTTTAAAGTAACCAGATATAAGATGCAAGCATAAAGAATACCCTAAAATGTGCAAATACGAGTAAAATATATACTTTACATTGCCAAACATTATAAATTTTATTACATTTGCAATGTTCCTCAAAATGAGGGATAGACATATTAAACGAAAGAGCGTTTTAGATATTATCCTATCATGGAATCTGGACAATTCTGTAACACAAGGATAATAAACAAAACGCTCACGCTGTAGCTATATATATACTTCATAGTAATGGAGTGTACTATATATCATTTAGCGTGGGCTATTGTTTTATTACTTGTGTTATGGCAGTCCAGAGCCACATGATGGTAATATTAAACAGTTCCCACGCTTTTTCTTTATGCCTAAAATTAACTATTAAAAGCTTCTATGGGAACTTAAGCATACAATTATACTTATGAATTATGATGTAAATTTACTTAATGAATGGGTTAATGGTTTACGTACAATGAATGGAACTCTTCATTTTGAAAAGTTGAGATATGTTGGAATAGATGCCAATGGTAATAGTACTCCTATTTCATCATCTCCTATGGTGTTTAGAGAAGCAAAATATGGAGTACTATTTGCGAATTACAGATACTTGAAAATTTCGCAAGATGCTTTCAGCTTCTTTACTTTATTTATATCTGACAATAATTATAATGACTATTTGGAGGAAAATGGTTGGATAATGAGTCTAGATGAACCTATTACTACAACATATAATACTAATAATAGAATTTGCATTATTAAGAATTTAACTAGTAATCATAACCTAAAACTTCTATTTAGAGGATTGAGCATTCAAGAAAATATGGGAAAGTGTTTTAAATATTTTAAGGCTGCTCAATTATGTACAACACAGCAAGAATTGGATTTCTTATCGGAATTATATAGAAATGAAGAATCCTGTAATTTTGACCAACAAGCTTTTAAAGAAAAGGTAACTCTTTATTATAAAGGAAAAGGAGTTGAAAATTATAGAGAATTTCTTGATAGAGTAGAGATATTAATAAGTAATAAATAGTTATATACAATAGTTTTTCATCAATTTAATGTACATCATAATAAGTTGTTATGAAAGTATAATATTTCTAACATTCATTTTTTTATTAACGTGAAAACTCTGATGTAAAGCCTATATTAGAAACTTATAAAAAAATAATATTTAAGATGCTATGAATATTCTAAAAGTTATAAAAAGAATGGCAGTTGTTTTTATTGTAATTTCAAATTCAACAGCATGTAAAAATGAGGATTCGTATATTCCAGAAATTTCAACTTCTATTGAAACTATTGATTTAAAAGGAACTGATGAAACAATCACAGTTACTATAAATAGTGATTGTGATTGGTATATTTGGTCATCCGCAAAATGGATAACCGTATCACCTATTTCTGGAACTAAAGGTACTAGCGATATTAATATTACCGCGTTAGCTAATAATTTAAGTTCTGTAAGGAGCGACCACATTGAAATATGTCGTAAACGAGATTCATGTGGTATAGCTCGTATAACAATTAATCAAAGTTCAACACCTCAATGGCAAGATTATCCAGTTAATACAAATGATGATGTTATTGATTGGGCTAATAGGGAAAAAATAATTTTAACAGGCGATGTTAATGGCTCTCATATTAGGGAAATACGTAATTTATGTGGTGCAACATCAAATGACGAGAGTTGGATAAATAATACAGAACCAACGTTAAAGGTGTTGGATTTAAAAGATGCAAGTATAGTATCAGGTGGAGATTACTATCTTTGTTGTACTCATAATAGATTAAATTATAAAGCTCCAACATATTTTACAAGTACAGATGAAGTATATATTGATGAAATATCAGGTCGTGATGTTCTTTATAATAGTTTTGTGGTTTTTATACAATGTATAGATTATTATAGACCTGGTATTAATGAGTATATGTTTAAGGATTGTAATTCTTTAGAGAGTATAACATTGCCCAAAAACGTAAAAAGCGTATGGTCTAATGCTTTTCACTATTGTGAATCATTAAAGGAAATTCATATTCCAAGCAGTACTCCTCCTAAATTAGAGGAATCAAAGTATGATGATAGTTATAATATATTTATTAAATATACTTTGTATGTACCTAAAGGTTCATTGAACGCTTATAGAAAAGCAGATGGATGGAATAAATTTCAAAATATAATAGAAGAATAAATATTTAAATAAGCCAAATCCATATAGTATAATTTATATTCGATATAGTTATAAGCCTTGAAGTGTGAGCAATCGCATTTCAAGGCTTTTCTGTTTTTATTAATCTCAATCAATAACAATTTAAACATTTACCATTATGAAAAATTTGATTATCATGCCACAGGTACAGAACAGAAACAGATTTGGTTTTAACGCTTATGTTGAAGACGCAACAATTATTGAAGAACCAATAAACACCGTAAGACCGAAACGTTTCATTGAAGCAAATACGGAAGAAGTGACATTGCAACATCTGATGAACGATTGCATTACTCCTGTCTTTTCAAAGGATAATGAACTTACGATAAACCACGCACAGTTTATTGAAACGATACAGGATGCAGTACAATCATTCTTTAACGGTGAGCAAGTGGAACAGGCAGACATAAGGGTTTCACACATGATAAAGGGAAGAATTCCAGAAGCCATACATAAGCCAGCCAACCAATTACTTGAATCCGACAAGACCATATACTATGAAAGATGTGCTTTCTGCATAGACATACCAACCATATATGAAACGGTCGGAGGGAACAGGCTTAACCTGTCTATAGTAGGAGTAAGAGCATACAATCAGATGAATCTGTACAGCAAGAAAAGTCCTGAACTGTTCAGACTTGCAATAGGTTTCAAGAATCAGGTCTGCTGCAATATGTGTGTCTTTACTGACGGCTACAAAGATGATTTGAGAGTAAGCAATACAAGCGAACTCTACCGTTCAGCACTTGAACTGTTCAACGGCTACAATGCAGCCAAACATATACATCTTATGCAATCTTTGGGAGATACATACATGAGCGAACATCAGTTCTGCCAGATTATAGGAAGAATGAGACTTTATCAATGTTTGCCAACAGGTTATCAAAAAGCATTGCCGAGAATGTTACTTACAGACACACAGATAAACAGTGTAGCAAAGGCATATATCAATGATGATAATTTCGGCAGTTTCGGTAATGAACTTGATATGTGGAAATTTTACAATCTTCTTACAGGTGCAAACAAGAGCAGTTATATTGATTCATTCCTTGACAGAAGTTTGAACGCAACAGAACTTGCAACAGGAATATGTTCCGCACTTCACGGTGACGGCAAATATAAATGGTTCATTGATTGAATACGCTTATTGATTGAAAGATGAAAGGACAGCCGTTTTGTGGTTGTCCTTTTTAATGTTCACTTCTATGATTAGTGAATATTGCACGATTTATCAATAAGTTATATTCCGAATAAAAAAACAGACATTCACTTTTGTACGTTTAATTATAAAACAGAATATCATGTCACTTAAATATTCAACGACAACTGCCGATTATCTTATATGGTCTGATGCAATGAATCTTATCCGTAAACTTGCAAACGACAACAATCATGTAATATCCCTGCTTGTTGCGATTGGTTGTTTTACAGGATTGCGAATATCTGACATTCTTTCATTACGTTGGTTTGAGATTCTTGATAAAGACGAGATTTGTATCACTGAAAAGAAAACAGGAAAACAACGTATGATACGTTTTAATTCGCAACTCAAATTACACATCAATGAATGTTATATACACATGAAACCGATTGGATGTAAATCTCCTGTTTTCATAAGCAGAAAAGGAACGGTGTTCAGCATTCAGCGAATAAACGTAATTCTTAAGCAGTTGAAAATAAAATACCATTTACGGATTGGGAATATAAGTTGCCATACATTACGCAAAACGTTCGGTCGTCAGGTTTACATGATGAACGGTGATAACTCCGAACTCGCACTTGTCAAACTTATGGAATTGTTCAATCACAGTTCTGTTTCAATAACCAAACGGTATTTGGGATTGCGTCAGGAAGAACTGTTGAATACATACGACTGTCTCAGTTTCTGACAAAACACAAGAATATAATAAAGGTCTGGTTCAGGTAGATTGCTACTTGTTCCAGACCTTATTTTTACGGATTATAATATTAATGTTTCGTAAAATCGTTTTTATTTAATGCTTGTATGATTTTTTCAGTCAAATCATAGGATTCATACCTCATTTTTTTATATATGTTACGAAATTGTGCCTGTCTTGATTTTCTGTCGTTTATATTTAAGACATCATATTCTCTTAGTTCCTCATAAAATTCAAATTTAATACTGTTAAGACTTTTACCATTTGCCAACCCTGTTTTGTAAACCATTCTAATAGCCCAACTGGTAGTTGTTGCTTCCTTTTTATTTGTTGGTGGAGATAAGTTAGTAACACCGATAAGCCTGCCATATTGTAATAGTAAATCCTCTTTTAGCCTGTCAATCCATGAAGGCAATAATAAATAAGAGAGTTTTATATCTCTTCCATTGTTTAGTGCAATGTGTGGCTTATTATAATGAATCTCAACTTTTAAATAATTTGATTCAGGATTGATGCCGGTAATATTTTTGATATTTATTTTTGACTTTTTTTTCAGATTACTTGCAGCATCATACATTTTTATAACAATCTTACTTTTGCTGTCTGTCCACCATTTAAATTTCCCTTTGTCCCTTTGTTTTGAATCTTCTTCCAGTATTTCCCCTTTTCTGGAAGAGTGGTTCATTATATATGTTTTTGGACTTCTTTCTACTTCCAATATTACACCAAATTCCAATTCAATTACAGAAGAATCCCAGATGTCTAAATGAAGTTTCTCACCAATATTATTTACAGCTTCAATGAATTTATCCATACTGAATGTGATGTTATGTCCTTGAATGTAGTATGGTAAACTCCCTGAAATTTCTATAACTGCATTATCAGCATTATAGATTAATAACATGCGAGTAAAATTTTCAATATAATAATATTTCCCACGAAAATCATATTTTTCAATATCTATAAGATTATCTAAACAAAGAATCTCTCCATCTTGCAGCTCTTTCCTTAATCTTATGAAGTCAATCATATTTCCCTCCTTTCTGAAATACGATGTTCACATATATACCTTTCCAAATCCTCTTTCCTGACATAAATCTTACGACCAATCTGAGAGAACGGAATTATACCCTTATTCCTGTAATTCTGCCATGTCTTATCAGATATACCCAATATCCTTACAACCTCTTTTGAGGTAAGCAGTTCATCACATTTAGCATTCTTATCACTACTATTAATAGATTCTTCTATTTTCGTTATTCTGTCTATTAATTCATACCATTGTTTGTTTGATATAATCATAATTTGTTCGTTCATATCAATTCAGTATAGGCTGTTACAAGTCTAAACGTTTAGACTTTTGCCGTTTACAATGGTAAAGTATGCATACCTGTATGGAGGGTCATTAGACCTTTTATACTTATTATTTTATTATTATAGACTGATTTGAATAACTTTTTCTTTCTATTATGTTGTAAATCACCGTGTTATACCTATTTACGGCTAATTACTTTATTTTTCTGTTATTATGTTTACAATTTGTTTGATGTTGATTTTACTGTAATAACAGTACGTTTATATCCTTTAAATCAGTATGTTAGATATGTTGCAATAACTTGATTTTTCAGTCTGTTCTTAATTATCAAACAGTTTTTCCATTGTCTTGTCACATTCAGAGTTGTCAATCTCACCCATATAACGTTTGGTGGTTTCTTCTTTAGAATGTCCTAATATATTCTGTATGACATCAGTACTTATTCCTTTTTCTTTTGCAACCTTTGCAAATGAATGACGTGCAATATGAAAAGATATATTCTTGTTAATACCAGCGCATACTGCAATCTTTTTTAGATACTTGTTTATTATAGCAGTCTTGGATGATATTTGATTAAACAATAGATTCTTTATTTCACTGGGCAATACATCTATCTCGGATTGTGTTATAGCTTTTGCATATATTGCATTATTGTCTAATAAAGGGAATATGTAATCTGTTGGTCTGCTATCGTCTTTTCTGTATAGTTCTAAAATATCCAGAGCTTGTTTGGGTAACTTGATATCCCTTGTTTTATGATTCTTCCCCATTTGGTAGCTTATCCTATTGTCTGTTGATATATTACACCATCTTAGTTGAATAAAATCGCCTGCTCTTATTCCGGCACAATAATAACTGAAAAGAAAATAGTTCCTACAATGCCATATCGGTGTGTTCTCTTCCAAACTTAGTCCTATTATTAAATCAATCTCTTCACTGTTCAGTTTTTCCTTTTCAGTCTTTACTCCTTTATATTTAAATGCAAGAAAAGGGTTTCTATCCATTTTCATCAGTTTGTCTATTTCAATAGCTTTTTTTATGAGAGTACGGAATATGTTGAGATTGGTTTGTACTGTGTTAGGATGTAGAACTTGGTCTGGATTCCTTTCGTTTCTGAGATTCATAAGGAAATTGTAAAAGTCCTCAACTAATGATGGTGTAATTTCCCCAAAAGACAAGTCTCTAACTTTACCATTTCCATTGGTTAGGAATAATTCAAGTTTGTTGCAGAACGTCTTATACTTCTTGGCATTCCTTATATTGCCACATTCTATAAGTTCCTGTGTACGTTGTTGCGCATATTTCAGAAATGAAACAGGACGCTCTGATGCTATCAGTTCATCCTTTAATTTGTCAGGTGTTACAATGCCGTAATCTTTAAGTTCCAAATATTGCATTTGGGCTTTTTCCATTTCCTTTTTTAGCATATCATTCCAAATCTTATAATTAGGTTCGGATTGTCTTACTTCTTTTCTGATTTTATTCCAATCGGATTTCCTGTTTAAAGAAATGGATGTCTTTATGCGTTTGTGCTTTCTGTTTTGAGTAATGCGTAGAAGAACTCTGTATCTGCCATCCCTACTTGGTTTGTTATCCAATTCAAAGTTAAACGAAGTTGCCATGATTAGTTATTGATTTGTTAATGTTCAAAAATAGGCTATTTTACCCAATTACTGAAACATTTACTGAAACATTTTATACCGTTTGTTACCCTATAATACTTTTAAAGTAAATAATATATACATATAATGCGTTGATATATTGAGATTTAAAAGGAAGTTAAAGGAAATACGATGAATATATTAGAGTTCGGGTCTGGGTACGAGGTAAAAAGGATAAGTAGTTAGTAATAAACAACTTATCCTTTTATTCTTTTAAGAATGTTCCCGTTTTGTTCCCATAGAGGACTTGATGGCAGACACCTTAAATTGGATTGGACATGATTAAATACGGTTCATAATGGGCAATAAGTTAAAGGACATATATACGTATGTTTTTGAGAAGATAATCAAGAAGCATACGGTAACTAATACAAACCCCATATTTGTATTGTGCGGAATCACTCCTTACATATACATGGAGAAGTTCAACGACCATGTCACAGACAAAGACACATTCGATAAAGAAGGGTATCTTGATTTGTTTTCTGCAGCATGGTTTGGGACTATATTCCCTAAGCTCATGTCTGCAACCTCTTTTCAGATATTGTCACACCAGCAATATGCAAGCATCAACGAATACTTGAATGAAGATTTTTTCAAAGATAGGATTGTTGTAGTATATGACAATCTGCGCACTCTATACCCAATAGCAAAGGAAAACTACATAGAAAAAGCCGATAGCACCGGAACTGAAAAGCGTCCAGACAAGATGCCCGTTTATCAAGCTGAACAAATGAAAGTGGGCAATCATTACTTCTATTCTATAAAGCACTTCAATGACAATTTGAAGAAAGAGCCCTTTTTTAGTATGAAGAAAGAACTTTCTTATACTCAAATGACTACCAATAGTGACATATGCTTCCTTGATGTTATTTCAGATCCATATGGAATAGATGTACTGGTAAATGAATGTCTTGAAGAAGACAATTTTCAAAAACAAGTGTTCGTTAAGATTTCGGACAAGAATATTTTAAACAAAGCTACCTCGAAAATTCTTCAAGAATTTAATCACTTACTGTCGCGCTTTGCAGGAGGCATTTACATTCAAAGAGACGAGGCTGTACCGAAAACTTATATGCCTACAAACGAATCTGTCGCCTTGTTGAAGAAATATTGGGGAAAGGCTGCTGAATTTAGGAATATTTTGGTTTACGAAAATCCAGAACTAAGTAATGACATCATACCTGTATCACAAGGTTTACTGGTAGATACAATCATCAAAGAATACAAAAATGGCTGTGAGGGTATCCAACCACGCGACATATTCATTACTGCTCCAACTGGTGCAGGCAAATCGCTGATTTTCCAGTTACCAGCTTTCTACGCAGCATCGAAAGGGGATGTAACAATAGTTGTTTCACCATTGAAAGCACTAATGACAGATCAAGTTGAAGCGTTGCGTTCGGAACGGCAATATAACAGGGTGGAGTTTATCAATAGCGATTTGACATTGATAGATAGGGACAAGATTATTGATGGATGTAAGCGAGGGGATGTTGATATCTTGTATCTCTCGCCCGAATTGCTTCTATCTTACGATATACATTATTTTATTGGTGAAAGAAAGTTAGGGTTACTTATTGTTGACGAAGCCCATCTAATCACTACATGGGGACGTGATTTCCGTGTAGATTACTGGTTTTTGGGTAATCATATCAATAAAGTACGCAAATTCAATAACTATATGTTTCCACTTGTCGCATTAACAGCAACAGCAGTATATGGCGGAGTGAATGACATGGTATTCGACAGTATCAACAGTCTAAATATGCACGATCCTCATAAATTTATTGGTAATGTGCGTCGTGAAAATATTGAATTTGTCATTGACACTCATGAAGAATATTCTACTGGAGGCTATGATCAAAACAAAGAAACAGAAACCGTAAACTTTGTAAAAGGTATTCATGAATTAGGCATGAAAGGAATTGTATATGCACCATATACAAGACACATTAACAGATTAAAGGAAAAATGTGATCAAATTGATCCAGAAATGACTGTTGCCTTTCATGGCGGCATGTTAGCAGATCAACAAAAATTTGCTTACCAATCATTTAAAAGTAATCGTTGTAAAATAATGATTGCAACGAAAGCCTTTGGTATGGGCGTGGATATTCCCGACATACAGGTGGTATACCATCATGCTCCATCAGGCTTGCTCCCCGATTATATTCAAGAAATCGGTCGTGCTGCTCGAAAGAAAGAAATCCAAGGATTTGCTGCACTTACATTTTCTAAGTCTGATTTGCGTTATAGTAAACAACTTTTTGGCATATCTTCTTTAAAAACGTTCCAACTAAAAGAGGTATTAAGTAAAATTATCCGTTGTTTTAATGCTAATGGTAAAAAGAGGAATTTACTTGTAGCAGCCAATGATTTTGCTTACATATTTGATTTTGCAGATGAAGTTGACCAAAAAGTGGCGACAGCTCTAATGATGATAGAAAAGGACTATCTGATAAAAACACGATTCAATGTCCTCATAGCCCGTCCGAAGAAATTGTTTACTAAAGTATATGCACGGACTAATCAAATTGGTTTGGATAGATTGACAGAGAAATACGGAAAGTGTTTCAAGGAAATACTATATTTATCAGGCACATACCATACTTTAGAATTGAATCTTGACCAAATTTGGTCTAAACATTTCTCCGACCGTAGTTTCCCACAAATAAAGAGTGAGTTTTATCGACAGAAATTCTTGGCAGAAGAAGGCATTGAGCTAACACCTCAGATAAAGGTCACTATCAAAATCGACAAGACTTATAGAGAAGTTTTGCCAGAGGTGAAAGGGGTTTTAAATGCCATCAATACATCATTCGCTCTACTCAGATTAAGAGGTACATTCTTTACTTATAAAGACTTTGTAGAGGTATTGGCTAAACATCTGAATACAAAATATAATATTGAAAAAATAGTGTCCTTTATTTTAGGTGCTTATTCGGGGTATTTACAGAACAACCATGTGCTTGAAGGAGATTCTTTCTTACAGCAGCGGCATCAAGGTACAACAATGCAGTATCAAGTGTTCAGTACTAATTATGAAGCTAAAATTACGCAGTTATTGAGAATCCTTTCTCACCTTTTTGACGGCAAAGAGTATCAATCAGCGGACAGATATTTGTCAATTAATGACATTCCCTTGAAGAACCATATCAGATTGGGGTCTTTATTGGAAATCATGGAACTTGGTGCTTTTGAAACAACAGGAGGAGATGATCCAAAAATCTTCTTACGCCTCAATGATCCTCGAAGAATAGAGAAAGATTCTACGAGCGATAAATATAGTAACTTTATCCTTGAATCTGTTAAAAATAGACATAAAGTAAGTTGCACATTATTTGAACATTTCTTTACTAATTATTTCAGTAATGAAAATCGTTGGAATATGATAGAAGATTTCTTCTTGGGCATGTCGAACGATGAGTTGTTTGAAAAATATCCGGGTAGAATGGTGAATCATATTGATATTCTAAGATATTTGAAAGATAACCAATCTGTTGTGCCAGAATTTGCAGAATCAGTACACTCGGGAAACGGACACCACGAAACATTATTCCTACCGCGAAAGCAGGAGTTTTATAATAGGGATAATATGCTCACAATAGGTCATCAAACAAAGCAAGTAAAAAGATGGCTTGTTGATGATCCGGTTGCATTACATAGGACTATTGTGGAATATGAGATAACCATAGAGAAGGATGACTACAAAGTCCTTACAAATAAGTTGAGGCTACAACACTTTGCATATTATAGAGATTTTATGAGACTTAAGGTTTTGATAGAATTTCCTGGTTATCCCAATCTCGTACAGGCTTCAGTCCCATATAGCGATGTACCTGTCAAATTTTACAAGTGGTGGCGAAAACACACAAATCAAATCAGCATGAGTTTGGCAGAAAAGATCAAACTATTTCTTGCTGTTGAAAAGGAATCTCCTAAGACATTAATAAAAGCTCATAAAGCGATTATACAGAAATAAGATATTCCTTTTGATAAAATAATAGGCCGATAGATTACCCATTCATCTTTCATCTAAGGCCTATCATTTTTTACCAATTTATCATCGGTCATTCTTATGCCAATGCACATACACATCCCGTATCGAAATCTCATGACTTAGATATGCCCGACTGATTTCAGTCGGAAGTATATAAGCCGGATAGTCGGCAACCTTGAAATGCCAGTAGATGCCTCGGTTGTCGGGATAAATACGGCAGTTATGCCGCTCGCAGAAAAGGCGTTCACCCTCGGCGGTATAAAGATAATAGTTAGTCGCCACTTTCTGTAATTCCATATTCTTCTCTTGAAGCTCACGTACTTTTGCAACAAGTTGTTCTCGCTGTTTCTGTTCGGTTTCATAGGCCGACAAATCCATTTCATGCCATGTGCCAGTCTTGAAATAGTCGTTGGTACGGTTGATGTATTCACGGATGACATCCTTTACAAAAGGTAGGCCGTGTATGTTAGCCAACCTTGCAATCTGATTGAGGTTGACTTGCATCCTATCGTTTTCGCTATTGTAATTAAAATCTATTATTTTTTTCTCTCAAGTTTCTTATAAAAAACTTATAATATTATTATTTGGTTACACTTATTTGCTTATTTTTGTAACCCAAATAAGGTAATCTTCAAAATATAAGTTTATGAACAGTATTATAAATTCCGTAAATCTGATTTATTATTCACCAACCGGAACGTCAAGAAAAATAGCTCGTGCCGTAGGTGATGGATTGAAGGTGAACAATCTGACCGAATCGGATATTACGTTGGATAATAATAATATAAAAAGTTTCCCGAATGATTCTCTTACGGTTTTCGTGTCACCCGTTTACGGAGGTCGTATCCCTTCAATATTTTTTGAGCGTTTAGGTACATTGAATGGGAACGGAGCTATGTGTGTAGTAGTGGTGGTGTATGGAAACAGACATTATGATGATGCGTTGCTTGAGCTGAAAAACGAGATGACCAATAGAGGATTCCGTGTATCGGCTGCTGCTTCATTCATAGGCGAACATAGTTTCAGTAGAGAGAATATGCCTGTTGCAGCCGGAAGACCTGATTTCTATGATTTGGGTATGGCCGAGCATTTTGGAAAAGAGGTTATGGATAAAATAACAACAGTTCCTGATTTTGGGGATTTGTTTGTGCCGGGAAATTATCCATATAAGGAAGTAAAACCTAAACAGCCTGCCGCTCCAATAAGTACGGAAGATTGTTGCTCGTGTGGATTGTGTGTTTCTTCTTGTCCGACTCATGCTATATCTTTGGACGCATCGGGAAATGTATGTACAGATATTTATAAATGTACATTATGCTGTGCGTGTGTTAAAGTGTGTCCTCAAGGAGCAAGAATATTTGATACACCGTTTACCAAATTCTTGTATGATAACTTCAGGGAAAGGAAAAATCCTGAGTTCTATTTTTGAATCTAATAGTGTAAGTGATATTGTGGAAAAGAACGTGGTCGCAATAGGTTCCACGTTCTTTTTTTTGTCTTAATAGTTCCTTTCTTTTATCCGTTTTTTAGGTCCTAAAATGTAATTTTCAAAGCGTGCGCACATTCAACTTTAAACGTGCGTCCATTCAACTTTAAATGTGCGTCCATTTTACCTAAAACGTGCGCATGTTTTTTACGATTTGTTTTACTTGTATTCTTGTAAATTTTTCTTACCTACTAAATAGGAGAGGTCATTGTTTTGAGCCAGGTATTTTCTTCATTTGTGAGGTATGGCGAAAGTTTTTCGTAAACCGTTGCATGGTAATTGTTCAGCCATAAGATTTCCTCGTGTGACAACATTTCTTTTATTATCGGATCTTTGGATATAGGGCACAGTGTAAGTTGTTCGAACTTATAGAATGTTCCGAATTCTGTCTCTTTCCCCGGTACTATAAGCATTGTGTTTTCTGTGCGTATTCCATATTGTCCGCTTCTGTATATTCCCGGTTCATTTGTAATTGTCATTCCCGGTTTTAATATGGTTGGTACATTGTTCATTCTTATCTGATGCGGTCCTTCATGGACGTTCAGGAAATGTCCCACTCCGTGTCCTGTTCCATGGCCGTAGTTAACTCCTTCTTTCCACATTGCAATTCTTGCCAGTACGTCAAGCTGAGTTCCGCATGTTCCGTCAGGAAATTCTGCCATTGCAAGCTGAATAAATCCTTTTAGGACTAAAGTATAGTCTTTCTTCTGGGCGTCTGATATAGCTCCTAGCGGTATGGTACGTGTTATGTCGGTAGTACCGTCCAGATATTGTGCGCCGCTGTCAAGGAGTAGAAGGCCTTCCGGTTTGAGAGTTGAAGCGGATTCTTCAGTAGCCTCGTAATGTACTATTGCTCCATGTTCCTGATAGCCGGCAATTGTGTCAAAACTGATTCCCTGGAAGTGTTCCATTTCAGAACGGTATTTGTATAGCTGCTTGTCTATGCTTGTTTCTGTCTGGTCGCCGTTTTTTACGGATTTGTCCAGCCACATTAGGAACCTTAACATAGCTATACCGTCGCGTATCATTGCATTGTGGAAGCCGGATATTTCAGTCTTGTTTTTTATCGATTTGAATTCGCATACAGGCGAATTGGTAAGGTTTACAGTGTTTTGTCTTATTGCTGCATTATATATTGCAAAATTTATTGTTGGCGACATCCATATGTTATAGTTATGGCATGACATTATATCGCTTTCTATCTCTTCATAGGCTTTGATGGTTATATTGTACGATGTTAAGTAAGCTTCGACATCCTCCGACAGTTTCTCCTTATTTATATATAATACGGCATAATCTTTTAATATGAGCAGATATGACACAAAAAGAGGGTTGCAATGTATGTCATTGCCACGCATATTTAGTGTCCATGCAATCTCGTCAAGCGAAGATAAGAGTACAGCTTCATTTTCTTTTAATGAAAGCTTGCTCCTGATTCTTGAAAGTTTGACGTCTGTGTTTTCGCCGGAAAACTTTTCGTCTAGAATGAACGGTTTGTGTGTTGGTATTTCAGGCCTGTTGTTCCATATCAGTTTATACGGGTCTTCTGTCATGACCAGTCTTATCCCTTGGGTTGCTAGATTTTCTTCCAAATCTTTTATAACGCTTACTGATGTCGTATAACCGTCAAAACCGACTTTATCTCCCTCTTTCAGAACACTGCATAACCATTCGCTTATTGACGGAGTACCGGCTATACGTTCCTTGAACAATTTAAGTCCGCTTCCGGCAAGCTGTTCTTCAGCCTGTAGAAAATATCTTGAATCAGTCCATAAGCCTCCGCCGTCTTTTGTTATAACTGCTGTTCCCGCGGAACCGGTGAATCCTGTTATCCATTTTCGAGACTCCCAGTGTGCAGGCACGTATTCGCCTGAATGTGGGTCTGTACTGAATGTTATATATGCTGATAAGTCATTTCTTTTCATGAATTGCCTTAATGAGGCTATCCTTCCGATAATTATATCTTTCATTAGTATATTGGTTTTAGTAATTATTTGATTTACAAAGATAGTGCTATTTATGTGTTTTGTGGAAAAAAAGCGTGGAAAGTTTTGTATATTAAGAAAGTATGTGTAATTTTGCACCGCAATTTTGACTGCGGAAAAATATTTAACAACAACATAATTAATTTTTTAAAAACATGATCGTAGTTCCAGTAAAAGAAGGCGAAAACATTGAAAAAGCGCTGAAAAAATTTAAGAGAAAATTTGAAAAAACAGGTGTTGTAAAAGAACTTAGAAGCAGACAGCAGTTTGATAAACCGTCTGTTTTGAAAAGATTGAAAATGGAACGTGCTATTTACGTTCAGAAATTACATCAGGTAGAAGAATAATAATTTCGCAAAGTTCTTTGAATTATTGAATTCTTTTTCATATATTCGTTGCTGAATTAATAATGCAATGTTTCTATGACAGTAGAGTCTTTTCTTCATTACCTAAGGTATGAACGCAACTATTCTGAGAAGACAATTGTTTCTTATGGAATAGACTTGAAGGAATTTCAAGGGTATTTGAATGGATTAGACAGCGAGTTGAAACTTGAAAACGTTGATTCTGACATAGTACGAGGATGGGTTGTGAAACTCATGGAAAGCGGGATGTCCGGGGCTTCGGTAAATCGTAAGCTTAGTGCGTTGAGAACTTTCTATAAGTATCTTTTGAAGAAAAAGATGATAACAGTCGATCCGATGTCTATAGTGAAAGGTCCTAAAAGAAAGAAACCTTTGCCAACCTTTGTAAGGGAGGAAGATATGGATAAACTTTTGGATGGTGATCTTTTTGATGATTCGTTTGAAGGTGTTCGTGATAAGCTTATAATGACCATGTTTTATGAAACTGGTATGCGACTTTCCGAATTGATTTCGCTTGATGATGCTGACATAGATTTGTTTTCCAATGTTATCAAAGTAACAGGAAAACGAAATAAACAGAGGCTGATACCTTTTGGAGAGAATCTGAAATGTGAAATACAGTCTTATTTGGGATGTAGAAATATTGCTGTAGGCTGCTCTTGTGAAGCTTTTTTCGTGAGAAAAAATGGAAAGAGGCTTTATCAGATGTTGGTCTATAAATTGGTGAAGCAAAACCTGTCGAAAGTCGTTGCGTTGAAAAAAAGAAGTCCGCATGTGCTCAGACATTCATTTGCAACAGCGATGCTTAATAATGATGCAGAGTTGGAAGCAGTAAAAGAGTTGTTGGGGCATGAAAGTGTTACGACTACTGAAATATATACTCATACGACTTTTGAAGAATTAAAAAAAGTATATAAACAAGCTCATCCAAGAGCGTAAAGAAAAGGAGGTTTTTATGGAAGTAAGAATTCAATCAATTCATTTCGATGCATCAGAAAAATTGGAGGCTTTTATTCAGAAAAAAGCTGAAAAGCTCGAGAAGTTTTGCGACGATATAAAGAAAGTTGAGGTGTCTCTAAAAGTAGTAAAACCGGAAACAGCAATGAATAAGGAAGCCGGAGTTAGAATCTTGGCTCTAAATTCCGAGTTTTACGCAGAAAAAGTATGCGATACATTCGAAGAAGCTATAGATACATGTATGGATGCTTTGTCGAAACAATTGCAGAAAACAAAAGAAAAACAGCAAATTAAATAAAAAAATAAGAGTATTTATTTTGTGATTTAAAAATTATATCTAACTTTGCAGCCGCAAACTACCGCTTTGCGGTTGCAAAGTTCTTTTAATAAGCCTCTTTAGCTCAGTTGGCCAGAGCACGTGATTTGTAATCTCGGGGTCGTTGGTTCGAATCCGACAAGAGGCTCAAACAAAGGGCAAATACCAGAGTGGCCAAATGGGGCAGACTGTAAATCTGCTGGCTTACGCCTTCGGTGGTTCGAATCCATCTTTGCCCACAAAAGAAGATGCGGAAGTAGCTCAGTTGATAGAGCATTAGCCTTCCAAGCTGAGGGTCGCGGGTTTGAGCCCCGTCTTCCGCTCTCTTTAAATGATAAAATCCATCGCTGTTATAGCTCAGCGGTAGAGCACTTCCTTGGTAAGGAAGAGGTCCCGGGTTCAAGTCCCGGTAACAGCTCATTGAGATAGAAAAGCTGATTATTAATCAAAATAAATAACAAGTAAAGCTATGGCTAAAGAGAAATTTGAACGTTCGAAACCGCATGTAAACATCGGTACAATTGGTCACGTTGACCACGGTAAAACTACTTTGACTGCTGCTATCACAACAGTATTGGCAAAGAAAGGTCTTTCAGAAATGCGTTCATTCGATTCTATCGATAACGCTCCAGAAGAAAAGGAAAGAGGTATCACTATCAACACTTCTCACGTAGAATATCAGACTGCTAACCGTCACTATGCTCACGTTGACTGTCCGGGACACGCCGACTACGTTAAGAACATGGTAACTGGTGCTGCTCAGATGGATGGTGCTATCATCGTAGTTGCTGCTACTGATGGTCCTATGCCTCAGACTCGTGAACACATTCTTTTGGCTCGTCAGGTAAACGTTCCACGTCTTGTTGTATTCTTGAACAAGTGTGATATGGTTGACGATGAAGAAATGTTGGAACTTGTAGAAATGGAAATGCGTGAATTGCTTTCATTCTATGATTTCGATGGTGACAACACTCCTATTATCCGTGGTTCTGCACTTGGTGCATTGAACGGTGTTCCACAGTGGGAAGAAAAGATTATGGAACTTATGGATGCAGTTGATACATGGATTCCACTTCCTCCACGTGATATCGATAAACCATTCTTGATGCCTGTTGAAGACGTATTCTCAATCACTGGTCGTGGTACAGTTGCTACAGGTCGTATCGAAGCTGGTGTTATCAAGGTAGGTGACGAAGTTGAAATCCTTGGTCTTGGTGAAGACAAGAAATCAGTTGTAACTGGTGTTGAAATGTTCCGTAAATTGTTGGATCAGGGAGAAGCTGGTGATAACGTAGGTTTGTTGCTTCGTGGTATCGACAAGAATGAAATCAAACGTGGTATGATCCTTTGCCACCCAGGACAGGTTAAAGCTCACTCTAAATTCAAAGCTGAGGTTTATATCTTGAAGAAAGAAGAAGGTGGTCGTCACACTCCATTCCACAACAAATACCGTCCTCAGTTCTACTTGCGTACTATGGACTGTACTGGTGAAATCACATTGCCAGAAGGAGTTGAAATGGTAATGCCAGGTGATAACGTTACAATCAACGTTGAACTTATCTACCCAGTAGCATTGAACGTAGGTCTTCGTTTCGCTATCCGTGAAGGTGGACGTACAGTAGGTGCTGGTCAGATTACTGAACTTCTTGACTAATACAAGTCAATAATATAACAATATTTAGTTCCCGAGATTTATTTTCGGGAACTATTTTTACGGGAATAGCTCAGTTGGTAGAGCATCGGTCTCCAAAACCGAGTGTCGGGAGTTCGAGCCTCTCTTCCCGTGCTAAAATTGATAGGATATGTTTAAAAAGATAGCTAATAATTTTAAGGAATCATACAACGAACTAGTCCATAAAGTTACATGGCCTACGAGTAAAGAGCTTTCTAGCAGTGCAGTGGTTGTTTTAACTGCTTCCCTACTCATTGCACTGGTTGTTTTTCTTATGGATTCTGCTTTCCAGTTTTTAATGGAAGATATTATCTATCCGCACTAAAAATAAGAAAAGATGTCTGAGATTATTAAAAAATGGTACGTACTTCGTGCTGTAAGCGGAAAAGAAGCTAAGGTTAAAGAATATCTTGATGCTGATTTGAGGCACAACGGACTTAGCGAATTCGTTTCTCAGGTGTTGATTCCTACCGAAAAATATGTTCAGGTTCGCAATGGAAAGAAAATTGTGAAAGAAAGAAGTTATCTTCCTGGATATGTTTTGGTTGAAGCTGCGTTAGTAGGTGAGGTCGCTCATTATTTGAGAAACATCCCTAATGTAATCGGCTTCCTTGGTGGACAGGAAAATCCGGTGCCACTAAGACAATCGGAGGTAAATCGTATTTTAGGTACGGTGGATGAATTGCAGGAAGTGGAACAGGATTTGAGTATCCCGTACACAGTAGGAGAAACAGTGAAAGTTTGTGTTGGACCGTTTACTGGTTTCAGTGGTCTCATTGAAGAAGTAAATTCGGAAAAACGTAAGTTGAAAGTAATGGTCAAAATCTTCGGACGTAAAACTCCGCTGGAATTAGGCTTTACGGATGTGGAAAAGGAATAACTCATTCTGTTACGTGATGTTGTTCTATTCGTTATTCAATTATATTAAATCTAAAAAAAATGGCTAAAGAAGTTGCTGGACTAATCAAATTACAGATTAAAGGAGGCGCTGCAAATCCATCACCTCCCGTTGGACCTGCTTTGGGTTCTAAGGGTATTAATATCATGGAATTTTGCAAGCAATTCAACGCCAGAACCCAGGACAAGGCAGGTAAAGTATTGCCTGTTATCATTACCTACTACACAGACAAGTCTTTTGATTTCGTAATCAAAACTCCTCCTGTAGCAATACAGTTGTTGGAAATGACTAAATTGAAGAGCGGTTCTGCTGAACCTAACCGTAAGAAAGTTGCTGAACTGACTTGGGATCAGATTCGTACTATCGCTCAGGACAAGATGGTTGACTTGAACTGCTTTACTATTGAAGCTGCTATGAGAATGGTAGCTGGAACAGCTAGAAGTATGGGTATCGCTGTAAAAGGTGACTTCCCGGGTAATAACTAATTAACTTCAATTGAGAATGGGTAAACTGACAAAAAATCAAAAGTTAGCTGCAGAAAAAATTGAAGCAGGGAAAGCATACTCACTAAAGGAAGCTTCTCAGTTGGTAAAGGAAATTACTTTTACAAAATTTGATGCTTCATTAGATATTGACGTACGTTTAGGTGTTGACCCTCGTAAGGCTAACCAGATGGTAAGAGGTGTTGTTTCTCTTCCTCATGGTACAGGTAAGCAGGTTAGAGTGCTTGTTCTGTGTACACCTGATGCTGAAGCTGCTGCAAAAGAAGCTGGTGCTGACTATGTTGGTCTTGATGAATATATTGAAAAGATCAAAGGTGGATGGACTGATATTGATGTGATAATCACTATGCCGTCTATCATGGGTAAGATCGGTGCTCTGGGTCGTGTGCTCGGTCCTCGTGGATTGATGCCAAACCCTAAGAGTGGTACTGTAACTATGGATGTAGCTAAGGCTGTTAAGGAAGTTAAGCAAGGTAAAATTGATTTCAAGGTTGATAAGAGCGGTATCGTTCATACTTCAATCGGTAAAGTATCATTTACTGCTGACCAGATCCGTGAAAATGCGAAAGAATTTATCGCTACAATCATAAAACTGAAACCTACTACAGCTAAAGGTACTTATATAAAGAGTATTTATCTTTCAAGTACAATGAGTAAGGGTATTAAGGTTGACCCTAAATCAGTGGACGAAATTTAAAATAAGGAGTAATCATGAGAAAGGAAGATAAAGGCGCAATTATAAGTCAGTTGGCTGATACAGTTAAGCAATACGGACATTTCTACTTGGTTGATACAACTGCAATGGATGCAGCTTCTACAAGTGAACTTCGTAGAAAATGTTTTAATGCTGGTATTAAGCTGATGGTTGTGAAGAATTCTTTGCTTCACAAAGCATTGATGAGTTTAGATGTTGATTTCTCTCCATTGTATGACTCTTTGAAGGGTACAACTTCAGTAATGTTTACAGAAACTGCAAACGTTCCTGCAAAATTACTTAAGGAATACAAAGAGGGAGTTCCTGCATTGAAAGCTGCATATGCAGAAGAAGGTTTCTATGTAGGTGCTGATCAACTCGATGCACTCGCTACAATCAAGAGCAAGAACGAAGTTATCGCAGATATCATTGCATTGTTGCAATCTCCTGCGAAGAATGTTGTTTCAGCTCTTCAGTCTGGTGGTAACACCATTCACGGAGTTCTTAAAACTTTGGGCGAACGTGCTGAATAATGCGGCGGTTCAACCATTAAGAACAAAAAATAATTATTTATATTCAATTTAGTAACAAACAATTAAATTCATACAAAAATGGCAGATTTGAAAGCTTTTGCAGAACAATTAGTTAACTTGACAGTAAAAGAAGTTAATGAACTTGCAACTATCCTTAAAGAAGAATATGGTATTGAACCTGCTGCTGCAGCTGTAGCTGTTGCTGCTGGTCCTGCTGCTGCTGGTGCAGCTGCTGCTGAAGAAAAAACATCTTTCGATGTAGTTTTGAAGAGCGCAGGTGCTGCTAAGTTGCAGGTAGTTAAGGCCGTTAAAGAAGCTTGTGGTCTTGGCTTGAAAGAAGCAAAAGACATGGTTGACGGTGCTCCTAGCGTAGTTAAAGAAGGTTTGGCTAAAGACGAAGCTGAATCTTTGAAGAAAGTATTGGAAGAAGCTGGAGCTGAAGTTGAGCTTAAATAAGATTATCCTGTAAATCAGGTAGTTCGGTTAAGAGTCCTCGTCATTGAGGATTCTTAACCTTTTTGCGTCTCACAGCGTATCGTTGTCTTAACAACAGAAAAATATAATTATTTTTAATTCATAATTGAATTACAGATGTCTTTAAACACTCAAAATCAAAGAATTAATTTTGCTTCTATTAAGAATCCGATGCAGTATCCGGATTTCCTGGAAGTACAATTGAAGTCGTTTCATGACTTCCTGCAACTGGACACACCGCCTGAATTGCGTAAGAAGGATGGACTCTACAAGGTATTCTCTGAGAATTTCCCTATTGCAGATACACGCAACAACTTCGTGCTCGAGTTCCTCGATTACTATATAGACCCGCCACAATATTCTATCGATGAATGTCTGGAAAGAGGTCTTACATATAGTGTCCCTTTGAAAGCTAAAATGAAGCTTTATTGTACAGACCCCGATCACGAGGATTTTGATACAGTAATTCAGGATGTATTCTTAGGCCCGATCCCATATATGACACCAAAGGGTACATTTGTTATAAATGGTGCAGAACGAGTTGTCGTTTCTCAGTTACATCGTTCTCCTGGTGTATTCTTCGGACAGAGCATACATGCTAATGGTACAAAACTGTACTCAGCACGTATTATCCCGTTCAAGGGCTCATGGATTGAGTTCGCTACTGATATCAACAATGTCATGTATGCATACATCGACCGTAAGAAAAAGTTGCCTGTAACAACATTGCTACGTGCCGTTGGTTTTGAAAACGATAAAGACATTCTTGAAATCTTCAATCTGGCAGAAGAAATTAAGGTTAATAAGCAGAACCTTAAGAAAATCGTAGGCAGAAAGCTTGCTGCACGTGTTCTTAAAACCTGGACAGAAGATTTCGTTGATGAAGATACTGGTGAAGTTGTATCTATAGAACGTAATGAAGTAGTTATCGACCGTGAAACAGTTATCGAACCGGAGCATATTGATACTATACTTGAATCCGGAGTACAGAACATTCTTGTACATAATGATAACGCTAACACTTCTGACTACTCAATTATATATAATACACTGCAGAAAGACCCGTCTAACTCTGAGAAGGAAGCTGTATTGTACATCTACAGACAGTTGAGAAATGCTGACCCTGCTGATGATGCCAGCGCAAGAGAGGTTATCAATAACCTGTTCTTCTCTGAAAAACGTTATGACTTGGGTGATGTAGGTCGTTACAGAATTAACAAGAAGTTGTCACTTGATACATCAATGGATGTTAGAGTGTTGACTAAACAAGATATTATCGAAATCATCAAATACCTTATCGAGCTTATTAACTCTAAGGCTGACGTTGATGATATCGACCACTTGAGTAACCGTCGTGTACGTACCGTGGGAGAACAGCTTTCAAACCAGTTCTCTATCGCTTTGGCACGTATGAGCCGTACTATTCGTGAACGTATGAATGTACGTGACAATGAAGTGTTTACTCCGATAGACTTGATCAACGCCAAGACTATTTCGTCTGTTATCAATTCATTCTTCGGTACAAATGCTTTGTCACAGTTCATGGACCAGACAAACCCATTGGCTGAGATTACACACAAGCGTCGTCTCTCTGCTCTTGGTCCTGGTGGTCTTTCACGTGACCGTGCCGGATTCGAAGTACGTGACGTTCACTATACTCACTACGGACGTTTGTGTCCTATTGAAACTCCTGAAGGTCCGAACATCGGTTTGATTTCTTCTTTGTGTGTATATGCAAAGATCAACGACCTTGGATTTATCGTAACTCCTTACCGTAAAGTTAAGGATGGCGTAGTTGACTTGTCACCAGAAGGTATCGAATACCTTTCAGCTGAAGAGGAAGAAGATGTAGTAATTGCACAGGGTAATGCTCCACTTAATGACGATGGTACATTTATCCGTGAAAAAGTTAAGGCTCGTCGTGACGCTGACTATCCAGTAGTAACACCGGATCAGGTACAGTTGATGGACGTTTCTCCTCAGCAGATTGCATCTATAGCAGCTTCTTTGATTCCGTTCCTTGAACATGATGACGCTAACCGTGCGTTGATGGGATCAAACATGATGCGCCAGGCTGTTCCATTGTTGCGTACTGAAGCACCTATTGTAGGTACTGGTATTGAAAAACAGCTTTGCGAAGATTCAAGAACTCAGATTGCTGCTGAAGGTGATGGTGTTATTGACTTTGTTGATGCTACTACAATACGTATATTGTACGACCGTACAGAGGATGAAGAGTTTGTAAGCTTCGATTCTGCTTTGGTTGAATATAAAATACCTAAGTTCCGCAAAACTAACCAGAGCATGACTATCGACTTGCGTCCTATCTGCTCAAAAGGTCAGCGCGTGAAGAAGGGTGATATCCTGACAGAAGGTTATTCAACAGCAAACGGAGAGTTGGCTTTGGGTAAGAACCTGCTTGTAGCATACATGCCATGGAAGGGATATAACTATGAGGATGCTATCGTATTGAACGAACGTGTAGTAAGAGAAGATATCCTTACTTCTGTACACGTTGATGAATACATCCTTGAAGTGCGTGAAACAAAACGTGGTATGGAAGAGCTTACTGCAGATATTCCTAACGTAAGCGAAGAAGCAACTAAAGACCTTGATGAGACAGGTATCGTACGTATAGGTGCACGTATCGAACCGGGAGATATACTTATCGGTAAGATTACTCCAAAGGGTGAATCTGATCCTTCTCCTGAAGAAAAACTGTTGCGTGCAATCTTCGGTGATAAGGCCGGTGACGTTAAGGATGCTTCTCTGAAGGCTTCACCATCATTGAGAGGTGTGGTAATAGATAAGAAACTGTATTCACGTGTAGTCAAGACTCGCAGTGAAAAGAATGCAGATAAACTTATCTTGCCTAAACTGAATGAGGAGTTTGAAGAAAAAGTAGCAAAACTTAAAGATATACTTGTTGAAAAATTGATGGTTCTTACTAATAACCTCGTTTCTCAGGGTGTAAAAGATTATCTGGGAACAGAAGTTATTGCTAAGGGTGCTAAATTCAACAAACGTGATCTTGAAATTCTTGATTATACTGTTATCCAGCTCAGCTCATGGACTTCTGATGAACATAAGAATGGCATGATACGCTCATTGATTATGAACTTCATCAAGAAGTATAAGGAATATGATGCTGAATTGAAGCGTAAGAAATTCGCTCTTACTATTGGTGATGAGTTGCCATCAGGTATTATGCAAATGGCTAAAGTTTACATTGCCAAGAAGCGTAAGATCGGTGTCGGTGATAAGATGGCCGGTCGTCACGGTAACAAGGGTATTGTATCAAGAGTTGTTAGACAGGAAGATATGCCATTCTTGGCTGACGGTACTCCGGTAGATATAGTATTGAACCCATTGGGTGTGCCTTCACGTATGAACATCGGACAGATATTCGAAGCTGTGTTAGGACGTGCGGGTAAAGAACTTGGACTCAAATTTGCAACACCAATCTTCGATGGTGCAACACTTGAGGATCTTGATAAATGGACAGACAAGGCAGGTTTGCCACGTTATTGCAAGACTTATTTGTATGATGGTGGTACTGGTGAACAGTTTGACCAGCCGGCAACAGTTGGTGTAACTTACATGCTTAAACTTGGTCACATGGTTGAAGACAAGATGCATGCTCGTTCAATCGGTCCATATTCGTTGATTACGCAGCAGCCACTTGGTGGTAAAGCTCAGTTCGGTGGTCAGCGTTTCGGAGAAATGGAGGTTTGGGCTATCGAGGCATTCGGTGCAGCTCACATTCTTCAGGAAATTCTGACAATCAAGTCAGACGACGTTGTAGGACGTTCTAAGGCTTATGAAGCTATTGTCAAGGGTGAACCAATGCCTACACCGGGCATACCAGAGTCACTGAACGTATTGCTTCATGAATTGAGAGGTCTGTGCTTGAGCATAACAATGGAATAAACAAAAAAACAAATTTAAGTATGGCTTTTAGAAAAGATACTAAAATAAAAAGTAATTTCTCTAAGATTACTATTGGTTTGGCTTCACCAGAAGAGATTCTTGAAAACTCTTACGGTGAGGTTCTGAAACCAGAAACCATTAACTACCGTACCTATAAGCCTGAACGTGATGGCTTGTTCTGCGAGCGTATATTCGGTCCGGTAAAGGATTACGAATGTCACTGTGGTAAATACAAACGTATTAGATATAAAGGTATTGTCTGCGACCGTTGTGGTGTTGAAGTAACAGAAAAGAAAGTACGCCGTGAACGTAGTGGACATATACAGCTTGTTGTACCGGTTGCTCATATCTGGTACTTCCGTTCATTGCCTAATAAAATCGGTTATCTGCTCGGCTTGCCTACAAAGAAGCTTGATGCAATCATTTATTATGAACGCTATGTCGTTATACAACCGGGTATTAAGGCTGAAGACGGATTGAGCAAGTATGATTTGCTTGAAGAAGGCGAATATCTTGATATCATGGAATCACTTCCTAAGGAAAACCAGTTCCTTGACGATAGTGACCCTAACAAGTTCATCGCTAAGATGGGTGCTGAAGCAATCTACGATCTTCTTGCAGGATTGGATCTTGACGCTCTTTCATACGAGCTTCGTCATAAGGCTAACAATGATTCATCTCAGCAGCGTAAAAATGAGGCTTTGAAACGTTTGCAGGTTGTTGAATCGTTCCGTGCTTCTAAGGGAAGAAACAAACCGGAATGGATGATCATCAAGAACGTACCTGTTATTCCGCCAGAATTGCGTCCGCTTGTTCCATTGGACGGTGGTCGTTTCGCGACTTCTGACTTGAATGATTTGTATCGTCGTGTAATCATACGTAACAACCGTCTGAAGAGACTTATTGAAATCAAGGCTCCGGACGTAATCTTGCGTAATGAAAAGCGTATGCTTCAGGAAGCTGTTGACTCATTGTTCGATAACTCTCGTAAAGCTAGCGCGGTTAAGACAGACGCTAACCGTCCTTTGAAATCTCTTTCTGACAGCTTGAAAGGTAAGCAGGGACGTTTCCGTCAGAACTTGTTGGGTAAGCGTGTTGACTACTCTGCACGTTCGGTAATCGTCGTTGGTCCTGAATTGAAGATGGGTGAGTGCGGTATTCCTAAGTTGATGGCTGCCGAACTTTACAAACCATTTATCATCAGAAAACTTATTGAAAGAGGTATCGTCAAGACTGTAAAATCAGCGAAGAAGATAGTTGACCGCAAGGAAGCTGTTATTTGGGATATCCTTGAACATGTAATGAAAGGACATCCGGTATTGCTGAACCGTGCGCCGACACTTCACCGTTTGGGTATCCAGGCATTCCAGCCTAAGATGATCGAAGGTAAGGCTATCCAGTTGCATCCATTGGCATGTACTGCGTTCAACGCCGACTTCGACGGTGACCAGATGGCCGTTCACTTGCCTTTGAGCAATGAAGCTATTCTGGAAGCTCAGATGTTGATGTTGCAGTCACACAACATCCTTAACCCTGCAAACGGTGCGCCTATCACTGTGCCTGCACAGGATATGGTTCTTGGTCTTTACTATATTACTAAGTTGCGTAAGGGTGCAAAAGGTGAAGGACTTATATTCTACGGACCTGAAGAAGCTCTTATCGCATACAATGAAGGTAAAGTAGATATTCATGCAATAGTTAGCGTTGTAGCTAATGACTTGGATGAAAACGGAAATATAGTCAAGAAGATGATTAAGGAAACTTCTGTAGGACGTGTAATCGTAAATGAAATCGTTCCTGACGAATGTGGTTACCTTAATACAATCATATCTAAGAAGTCATTGCGTGACATCATCAGCGATGTAATCAAGGCTGTGGGTGTTGCACGTGCTTGTGAATTCCTTGACGGTATCAAGAACCTTGGTTATAAGATGGCATTCGAAGGTGGTCTGTCGTTCAACCTTGGTGATATCATTATACCGAAGGAAAAAGAAGAACTGGTAAGACGTGGTAACGAAGAAATTGAACAGATTATGATGAACTATAACATGGGATTCATTACTGACAATGAACGTTACAACCAGGTAATTGATACTTGGACACACGTTAACAGTGACTTGTCTGATATTCTGTACAAGACTATCAAGAACGACGACCAGGGATTCAACTCAGTATTTATGATGCTTGATTCAGGTGCCCGTGGTTCTAAGGAACAGATCCGTCAGTTGTCTGGTATGCGTGGTTTGATGGCTAAACCTCAGAAAGCAGGTGCCGAAGGTGCTCAGATCATTGAAAACCCTATCCTTTCTAACTTTAAGGAAGGTCTTTCCGTGTTGGAGTACTTTATTTCAACTCACGGTGCTCGTAAGGGTCTTGCCGATACTGCGTTGAAGACTGCCGATGCCGGATACTTGACTCGTCGTCTTGTTGACGTATCACACGATGTGATTATCAACGAAGAAGACTGTGGTACATTGCGCGGACTTGTTTGTACAGCATTGAAGAATAACGATGAAGTTATTGCTACACTTTATGAACGTATTTTGGGACGTGTTTCTGTACACGACATTATACATCCTACAACTGGTGAGCTTATTGTTGCTGCCGGTGAGGAAATAACAGAAGCAATAGCTGAAGAAATAGAAAAATCACCTATCGAAAGCGTAGAAATCCGTTCTGTGCTTACTTGTGAGTCTAAGAAGGGCGTTTGTGCTAAATGTTACGGACGTAACCTTGCTTCAAGTAAGATGGTTCAGAAAGGTGAGGCTGTGGGTGTCATCGCTGCACAGTCAATCGGTGAACCGGGTACACAGCTTACTCTTCGTACATTCCACGCCGGAGGTATCGCCGGTAACATGGCTGCTAATGCATCTATCGTTGCCAAGAACCCTGCTCGTCTGGAATTTGAAGAATTGCGTACTGTTGATGCTGTTGAAGAAACAGGCGAACCAGTTAAGATTGTTGTAGGACGTTTGGCTGAAGTTCGTTTCGTTGATATCAATACTGGTATCATATTGTCAACTCACAACGTACCTTACGGTTCTAAACTTTATGCAGCAGACGGTGAAATTGTTGAACAGGGTAAACTTATTGCAAAATGGGACCCATTCAACGCTGTAATCGTAACTGAAGTTGGTGGTAAGATAGACTTTGAATCAGTAATCGAGAACGTAACTTATAAGGTTGAATCTGATGAAGCAACCGGTTTGCGTGAAATCATCATTACTGAGTCTAAGGATAAGAACAAGATCCCATCATTGCATATACTTGACGAAAACGGTGGTATCCTGCGTACATACAACTTGCCTGTAGGTGGTCACGTAGTAGTAGAGGATAAGGAAAACGTTAAGGCCGGTGACATTCTTGTTAAGATTCCACGTGCGGTAGGTAAGGCTGGTGATATCACCGGTGGTCTTCCACGTGTAACAGAGTTGTTTGAGGCTCGTAACCCATCTAACCCTGCTGTGGTATCAGAAATTGACGGTGAAATCACAATGGGTAAGATCAAACGTGGTAACCGTGAAATCATCGTGACATCCAAGACAGGTGAAGTACGTAAGTATCTGGTAGCATTGTCTAAGCAGATTCTTGTACAGGAAAACGACTATGTACGTGCCGGTACTCCATTGTCTGATGGTGCTATTACTCCAGCTGATATCCTTGCTATTAAGGGTCCTACAGCTGTACAGGAATATATCGTTAACGAAATCCAGGATGTTTACCGTCTGCAGGGTGTGAAGATCAACGATAAGCACTTCGAAATTATCGTACGTCAGATGATGCGTAAGGTACAGATTGACGAACCGGGTGATACAAGATTCCTTGAACTTCAGGTGGTTGACCGCCAAGAGTTTAACGAAGAAAATGATAGAATCTGGGGTAAGAAAGTTGTAGTGAGTGCGGGAGATTCTCAGAACCTTAAACCGGGTCAGATAGTAACAGCTCGTAAGTTGAGAGATGAAAACAGCTTGTTGAAACGTCGTGACCTCAAACTGGTTGAAGTTCGTGATGCTATTCCTGCTACATCAACTCAGATACTTCAGGGTATCACTAGAGCAGCTCTTCAGACTTCAAGCTTTATGTCGGCTGCTTCCTTCCAGGAAACTACTAAGGTGCTTAATGAAGCTGCAATAAACGGTAAGGTTGACCGTCTGGAAGGTATGAAGGAAAATGTGATCTGTGGTCATTTGATTCCTGCAGGTACCGGACAGCGTGAATTCGAAAAGATTGTGGTAGGTTCTAAAGACGAATACGATAGAATCCTTGCTAATAAAAAGAATATATTGGACTATAATGATGTAGAATAATCTATTCTTAATATATAAAAAGAGAGCAGTAACTTAATTGAATAATATTGAGTTACTGCTCTTCTTTTTTTGTTATATCTGATATTTTATCCGAAACAAATTCCCATTCTTCTGCCTTGTTCCACCAGTTCATGATTTTCTGTTACCAAACGTAGTTTCCCTGCAGTTTCGTAAAGAGGTATGGATGATATCTTGCTGCCTTGCAATGCCACCATTCTGCCGTATTGCTTATTTGAGATTAATTCTACAGCATGACCTCCCATCAGTGTTGCAAGGTTTCTGTCGAATGCCGTAGGGCTTCCACCACGTTGGATATATCCAAGAACAGTTTCCCTGGTTTCGAAACCTGTTTCGTATTCTATTTCCTCGGCTATATATTGCGCGGCTTTTTTACCTTCAGGGGTGTTTATTCCTTCTGCTACTACTACTATTGAGTAAGGTTTACCTTTTTTTAATCTGTTGATTATGGTATCACCTATCCTGTGAATGTCAAATGGAATTTCAGGCATTAATATAATATCTCCGCCACCTGCCATACCTGAATACAGGGCCAACCATCCGGCTTTATGTCCCATGACCTCTATAACCATTACCCTTTGATGTGAACTGGCTGTAGAATGTAGCCTGTCTATCGCGTCGGCGGCAATTGAAACTGCTGAATCAAAGCCAAATGATATGTCTGTACCCCATACATCATTATCAATGGTTTTAGGGATGCTTACTACATTTATACCTACTTCCATTAATTTGGCAGCAGTTTTTTGTGTACCGTTCCCGCCAATACAGACAAGACAGTCTATGCCATAATCCTTGATGGTATTTATGATCATTGATGGCTTGTCATTGTTGATCGAGGCTGAGGCTTTTTTGAATGGTTTCTCACGTGATGTTCCGAGTATGGTACCACCTAATGTGAGTAAACCTGATATTGAATCTTCTGTAAGACGGTTTACATGTCCGTCCATTAGCCCACGGAACCCGTTGTGAATGCCGTAAACTTCCATTCCATAATGATTTAGTGCACTTTTGCATACACCGCGTATCGTTGCATTTATACCAGGACAATCGCCTCCTGATGTCAGTATTCCTATTTTCATATGGCAAACAATTAATTTATGATGTAAAGTTATTAAAAAAACAAGATTTACTCGATTTTAATAAAAAATAATCCTGCCAAACATATATATAATAATAAAAAACATACCTTTGCAATAATATCAAAAACAGAAAATTGTAATCAATATGAATCCAACCAAATTGATTGACAGAATATTTGAACCACGTAGAAAGCAGATTGAAAAGTATTCGGAACATGCCGAAGAAATACAGGAAAAGGTTTTGAACAGACTAGTAACTTCTGCTTCGTGTACAGAGTGGGGAAAACGTTATAATTACAAGAATATAAAAGATTATTCCGGATTTAATAAACTTCCAATTCAGACTTATGAGGATGTAAAAGAGTATATTGACCGCATGCGCCATGGCGAAAAAGATATATTGTGGCCTGGGCAGGTTAAATGGTATGCGAAATCGTCCGGTACAACTAATGATAAAAGCAAGTTTATTCCTGTCTCAAAAGACGGACTTAAAAACATTCATTACAAAGGAGGCAAAGATGCCGTTGCCTTATATCTCGGTGAGAATCCTGACAGCCATTTCTTCGAAGGTAAGGGACTGATACTAGGTGGAAGTCATGCGCCTAATTATAATCTGAAGGATAGTCTGGTTGGCGATTTGTCTGCTATACTTATACAGAATGTGAGTCCTTTGGTAAATCTTATACGTGTACCAAGCAAGGAGATAGCATTGCTGAGTGAGTTCGAGGAGAAAGTTGAAAGAATTGCTTCTTCTACTGTTAATGAGAATATTACTAATATTTCCGGCGTTCCTTCGTGGATGCTTGCTGTCATAAAAAGAATATTGGAAAAGACAGGAGCAAAAACTTTGGATGAAGTATGGCCAGGATTGGAAGTATTCTTCCATGGTGGAGTATGTTTTACTCCTTATAGGGAACAGTATAAGGGTCTTATAAAATCAGACAAGATGCATTATATGGAGACTTATAATGCAAGCGAAGGCTTTTTCGGACTTCAGAGTTCTTTGTCGGATCCTTCTATGCTTCTGATGATTGATTATGACGTCTTTTATGAATTTATTCCTTTAGATGAGTTCGAGAATGAAAATCCTACCGTAGTTCCGTTATGGGGAGTAGAAGTGGGCAAAAACTATGCAATGCTTATAAGTACCTCTTGTGGATTGTGGAGATATGTCATAGGTGATACTGTGAAATTTACTCAGAAAAATCCATATAAGTTTGTCATAACAGGACGTACCAAACATTTTATAAATGCTTTTGGAGAGGAATTGATGGTTGATAATGCAGAAAAAGGACTGCAGATAGCTTGTCGTGAAACAGGTGCACAGGTCTTGGAATATTCGGCAGCACCGGTATTTATGGATGCTGAGGCTAAATGCCGTCATCAATGGCTGATTGAATTCAGCTGTATGCCTGATTCTGTTGAACATTTCCGTCATGTGCTTGATAAGGCCCTTCAGAGTATAAATTCTGATTATGAAGCCAAAAGGCATAAAGACATTACATTGCAGGAATTGGAGATTATTGTAGCTCGTCCGGGATTGTTTCATGATTGGCTCAAACAGAAAGGGAAATTAGGCGGTCAGCACAAGATTCCACGTTTAAGTAATAATCGAGAATATATTGAGAGTATGTTAACTCTTAATATGTAAGCAATGTTTGTTTGAATTAATATCATTTACACCATAGTAAAGTTTTACGATGAAATTATCTACACTACATATTTTGCCAATTGCAGTAATAATATTGATGATATATGCATGTGCAAGTACGGGTACTCCGGATGGAGGACCATATGATGAGACTCCTCCAAAATTTGTACGTTCTACTCCCGAACCTAATGCTATAAACAATAAACGGAAGAAAGTATCATTAGAGTTTGATGAGTTCATCAAAATTGAAAATGCTGCAGAAAAGGTAATAATCTCGCCACCACAGGCAGAAATGCCGGAAGTAAAGGCTAGCGGAAAAAGAGTTTTAGTAGAGTTTTTTGACTCTTTAAAAGCAAATACTACCTATACAATAGATTTTGGCGATGCTATTGTAGATAATAATGAGGGAAATCCTATGGGAAATTTCTCTTATGCTTTTTCAACAGGAGAGACAATAGACACAATGGAAGTCTCGGGTACTGTTCTTAACGCTCAGGATTTGGAACCTATAAAAGGTATCCAGGTTGGATTGCACAAAAATCTGGACGACTCGGCTTTCGTGAAAATACCTTTCGACAGAATTTCGCGTACTGATAGTAGAGGACGATTCTCAATTAAGGGAATAGCTCCTGGAAAGTATAGAATATTTGCATTGAAAGATGGAAACCAGAATTATCTGTTCGATTCGAAAACAGAAATAATTGCATACAATGATTCTGTTATAGTTCCTTCTATGGAAGCTGCTGTAAAGAATGATACTGTATGGAACTCTATTGATACCTTAAAAATTGATACTGTTCTGACGGTGCATTATACTCATTTTATGCCTGATGATATTGTCCTAAGGGCTTTCAAAGAAGTAAATACAATGCAATATCTTGCTAAAAGCGAGAGAGAACAGCTAAACAGATTTTCACTCTATTTCAGCGCCAAGGCAGATACTCTGCCTACAATTACAGGAATTGATTTCGATGCGAAAGATGCCTTTATAATTGAATCTTCTGTTAACAACGATACAATAAGATATTGGATAAAAGATACTGTGCTTTGTGAAAGAGATACATTGACTCTTCAAGTAGATTATCTTTATACTGATACCTTGGGTAAACTTGTGCCGAAATGCGATACATTGATCATGATGAACAAGGTGAACAAGGCTAAACGTATGGCTATGGCAAAAGAAGAAATGGAGAAGAAAGAGAAAGAATTGAAGAAAAAAAGGAAAAAAGGAGATACTATAAATGTGGTTGAAACAAAATTCTTCAACATGAATGTTGATGCTCCTTCTTCAATGGATATAAACAGAAATTTATGCTTGAAATTCGATGAACCGGTGTTGAGTATTGATACTTCTGCAATTCATGTTGACGTGAAAGTTGATACCTTATGGGAAAATGAACGTTTCATATTGATGGCAGACAGTGTAGTGCCACGTCAATATTATATACTGAGCGATTGGAAGCCTGGAAACGAATACAGACTCAGAATAGACTCTACTGCAATAAAGAGTATTTATGGACTTCATACCAACAAGGTGGAAAATACTGTCAAGGTGAAAACTCTTGAGGAGTATGGAACTCTTTATTTGAATATAAGCGGAATAGAAGGTAATGATGCTTATGTGCAGTTGTTGAATTCAAGTGATGCTGTAGTAAGAGAACAGAAAATAAAGAAAAACAATACATGTGACTTTTATTTCCTTCAGCCAAATACGAAATATTACATAAGAATGTATATTGACAAGAATGGCAACGGAAAATGGGATACAGGCGAGTATGATAAAAAAATACAGCCTGAGGAAGTTTATTATTTCCCTAAAGTATGGGAAATGAAAGCAAACTTTGAGTTTGAAGAAAATTGGGATGTTAAGGCTGTACCTTTGGAAAAACAGAAACTTGATGAGATAAAGAAGCAGAAGCCTGAGGAAGCCAAGAAAATAAAAGATAGAAATAAGGAACGTGCAAAAAAATTAGGACTGACATCATGATAAAACGTATATATATATGCATATTATTGTTCCTGTTTACTGGAATATGTGCTAAAGCACAATGTGGCGCTGTAAATGACGCAATCAAGCCCGGTGAAGAACTCTCATATGAACTGAAATTCAACTGGAAGTTTATATGGATAAATGCCGGCTGGGCTAAAATGACGGTTGACACTACCACATATAATGGAATGAAATGTCTTAGGACAGATTTGGAGTCGTTTACAAACAAGAGGATTGATATGTTTTTCAGAATGCGTGATACTCTTACTTGTATTACTTCAGATGAACTTGTGCCGTTATATTTCCGTAAAGGAGCAGCAGAAGGCAAAAGATATAGTGTGGATGATGTAAAGTTCAGTTATAGGAATGGAAAGTGTATAGTAGATCAGTATAGGATAGTAAATGGAAACTTGAGAAAGAACTATCAGGAATCATCCGTTTGCGTTTATGATATGCTCAGCATACTTCTGCAGGCACGTTCTTATGATGCCACAAATTATAATATCGGTGATAAAATCCTGTTCTCTATGGCTACAGGAAAAGATGTAGATAAACAGACTCTTATCTACAGAGGAAAGGATGTTTATAAGGCAGAAGACGGATGTAAATATCGTTGCCTTGTATTTTCGCTTGTGGAATATGTAAAAGGAGAAGAAAAGGAAGTTATTACATTCTATGTGACAGATGACCGGAATCATTTGCCTGTGCGTCTGGATATGTATCTTAACTTCGGATCTGCCAAGGCATTCCTGACAAAGATAAAGGGTAATAAGTATCCGTTGGATTCTTTGGTGGAATGATGGTTTTGGCATGATTGGTTTCAATAACCTAATAATTAAAATCCATATATTATGATTAACAAATTGAAGAAAGAGCTTTCAGGAATATACAAAGTATTGATTTTGGTATGTGTATTGCCTTTTCTTGTAAGTGCATACTGTATTGGCTCTGATAATAGAGAAGGGCAAACTGAGGATGATAGATATACATGTGTTGATGTTCCGAGATATACTGTATTTTGTGGAGATACAATAGATTTGACAAGATATGACAGGCATGAACGTATGGATAGGGAATTGTTGGCATTCTCGTTTATGCATAGCACATCTATCCAGACTATTAAAAGAGCGAACAGATATTTCCCTGTGATTGTTCCTATCCTTAAAGAAAAGGGAATACCTGAAGATTTCAAGTATCTTATGGCAATAGAAAGTGCTTGCAACCCGCTGGCACGTTCAGGTGCAGGTGCTGCCGGATTATGGCAGTTTATGCCTACAACAGGAAAGGAATATGGGCTTGAGGTCAATTCTCATGTGGATGAAAGATATAATGTAGAGAAAGCCACTTATGCAGCATGTAAATATTTAAAGGATGCATATAATAAATTTGGCGATTGGGTAAGTGTTGCAGCTTCTTATAATGCAGGACAAGAAAGAATTTCACAGCAACAGGAGAAGCAATATACAGATGAAACCTTGGATCTTTATCTCGTGGAAGAAACCGCAAGATATATATATAGGATTTTTGCAGTTAAAATGTTGTTTGAAAATCCTACCGATTTCGGTTTTTACTTGAAATCATCTGATTTATATCCGCAAATTCATTATAGAACTGTAAAAGTGTCTGAAACTATAACAGATTTGGCGCGTTTTGCAAAAAGTCAGGGAACGACTTATGCGCTTTTGAAAAATCTGAACCCTTGGCTCAGAAGTACATCTCTCCCATGCAAGAACGGAAAAGAGTATGAAATAAAGCTTCCGGACAAAAACAATATGAATTATAATCCGGATTTTACAATGCCATACAGCAGGAATTGGGTGATTGATAAATAAGTCACTGTATGGAAATTATCTAATATTTGAAAACATAATATCATAAATAAAATAACCATGAGAAACTTTTTATTATTAGGCACAATGTGTGTATGTGCATTATCTGTGTCTGCCCAGTCATTTAAGGAGTGGCAGGATCCGGAGGTAAATGCCATTAATCGTGCTCCTATGCATACAAGCTTTTTTGCTTATGAGAACCTTGAAACAGCAAATAAAGGAGTAAAAGAAGAATCGGATAATTTTATGACGCTTAACGGAAAGTGGAAATTTCTGTGGGTTGAAAGTGCGGATAAAAGACCTGATGACTTTTTCCGTGTAGGATATGATGATAACGGATGGGATGATTTCCGTATTCCGGCAGTATGGGAGCTTAACGGATATGGTGATCCTATTTATGTCAATATAGGTTATGCTTGGCGAAACCAGTATAAAAATAATCCTCCTTACGTTCCTGTTGAAAAGAATCATGTGGGTTCCTATCGTAAGGAAATTGTTGTTCCTGCCAATTGGAAAGGAAAAGACATAATAGCTCATTTCGGCTCTGTTACTTCAAATATGTATTTATGGGTGAATGGTAAGTTCGTGGGATACAGTGAAGACAGTAAACTGGAAGCCGAATTCGATATCACTAAATACCTTGTTCCCGGCAAAAAAAACCTTATAGCATTCCAAGTGTTCAGATGGTGTGACGGTACTTACCTGGAGGATCAGGATTTCTTCAGATATAGCGGTGTGTCACGTGACTGCTATTTATACACACGCAATCGTAATCGTATAGACGATATTCGTGTTACTCCGTCATTGGACGATGAATATAAGAATGGAATTCTTGATGTGGAATTAAGCCTTAAAGGTAACAATAACGTTAGTCTGGAACTTCTTGACGCTGACAACAATGTTGTACAGGCGAAGGAAGTAAAGGGCTCTGGAACAGTTAAAGCAGAGTTTAATGTTGAAAATCCTAGTAAATGGACAGCAGAAACTCCATATTTATATACACTTCGTGCGAGCCTGGTTAATGGAGGTAAAATTACAGAAATTGTTCCGTTGAAAGTTGGTTTCAGAAGAATCGAGATAAAGAATGCCCAGGTTCTTGTAAACGGACAGCCTGTTTTATTCAAAGGCGCCAATCGTCATGAAATGGATCCTGACGGTGGATACGTGGTATCACGCGAACGTATGTTGCAGGATATTCAGATAATGAAAAAGTTCAATATAAATGCAGTTAGAACATGCCATTATCCGGATGATCCATATTGGTATGAGCTTTGCGACAAGTATGGTATTTATATGGTTGCTGAGGCTAATATTGAATCACATGGAATGGGGTATGGAGAAACTACGTTGGCGAAAGTTGATTTCTATAAAAAAGCACATATGGAGAGAAACATGCGCAATGTACAACGTAATTTTAATCACCCTAGTATCATATTCTGGTCTTTAGGAAACGAAGCCGGATATGGATCTAATTTTGAGGCTGCATATCATTGGGTGAAGAATGAAGATAATAGCCGCCCGGTACAATATGAACGTGCCGGATATTCCGGATTGACCGATATCTTCTGTCCAATGTATTATGGTTACGACGCTTGCGAGAAATATTCTGAGGATGACAGCAAAAACAAACCTCTTATTCAGTGTGAGTATGCTCATGCTATGGGTAATTCAGAAGGAGGTTTCAAGGAATATTGGGATCTGATACGTAAATATCCGAAATATCAGGGAGGCTTTATTTGGGATTTTGTAGATCAGTCATGCCGTTGGACCGGTAAGAATGGAGAAATGATATATGCTTACGGTGGTGATTTCAACCGTTTTGATGCCAGTGACAATAATTTCTGTGATAATGGATTGATTAGTCCTGATCGTATTCCTAATCCGCACATGTATGAAGTAGGATATTTCTATCAGAACATATGGACAACCCCTGGTGATATTGCTAACGGAGAAATAAAGATATACAATGAGAATTTCTTCAGAGACCTTTCCGCTTACCGCATGCAATGGGAGGTAATAAACAATGGTAAATCTGTTCGTACCGGAATCGTTGAAAATCTTGATGTAGCACCACGTCAGACGGTATCATATAAAATAGATTTTGGTAAGCTTGATGAATCGGGTGAGTGGCTTCTGAACGTGAAATATATACAGAAGACAAGTGAAAATCTTGTTCCTGCAGGACATGTAGTTGCAAAGAATCAGATAGTATTGAAAGGTTATGATGCTTCGGATATGAAATTTGAGAATATAGCAGAGAAGAATATTCCTGTTATAGCGCCTGTAGCTAATGATGAAAATGTTAATTGTCTTGAAGTCAGTGGCGAAACATTCAATATCCAGTTCAATAAGCAAAACGGATTTATGGACAGTTATTGTGTCAATGGTACACAAATGATAAACGAAGGTGCTCTGTTAACTCCGAATTTCTGGCGTGCTCCTACTGACAATGATTATGGTGCAGGTTTGCAGAATAAGTATGCGGTATGGAAAAATCCTGAGATTAAACTTGTTTCTATGAAACACGAATCGAAGAATGATATGATTGTAGTATCTGCAGAATACGATATCGTAAGTGTTTCAGCCAAGTTATACCTCACTTATACCATAAACAATCAAGGTGCTGTGAAAGTAACACAGAAGATGGTTGCTGACAAATCTGCAAAAGTATCTGATATGTTCCGTTTCGGAATGCAGATGCCAATGCCCGAATCGTTTGAGAATATTATATATTATGGTCGTGGCCCTGTAGAGAATTATATAGATAGAAATCACAGTACAGATATAGGTATTTATTCTCAGACAGTCACTGAGCAGTTCTATCCATATATCCGTCCTCAGGAAAATGGAAATAAGACAGATATACGTTGGTGGAAGCTGTTTAATGAAGAGGGTAAGGGATTGATGTTTGTTGCCGAGAAACCATTCTCTGCGTCTGCTTTACATTATACAATGGAGTCTCTTGATGATGGCAGTGAAAAGAATCAACGCCATTCTAATGAGGTCGTTCCGTCGAAGCTCACAAACTTGTTGATTGATAAAGTACAGCAAGGTTTGGCTTGTGTTGACAGTTGGGGAGCAATTCCACGTCCTGAATACAGAATCCCATATGATGATTATGAATTTACATTTATAATGACTCCTATATCCAGTATGGTGATTATGAAATAATGGTTAAAGCTGTCTCAAAATCCGGTTGATGATTTTGGGACAGTTTTTTTATATTATCGTATGTTTATATATACCTTACTATAGGATTATTATAGATTTTGGGTATTATGCATTGAAAAAACGAAAGAAGTTTTGAAATAAGCAACTAATAAACTATATTTGATGTCGGTTTATATTAATCATTTAAATTTAACAAAATAAAATATAAGGATGGTTGCTATTACAAAGTAACATAAATGGTGTACCATGTTAATCACAATAAATTAATATATGTTTTTACTTTAATGCAGACTTAAAAGAATATTTGGCTTTTCATGAATTTGTATTTGAGTTTAAACATTGGACTTATAAACTGATATATAAAATATTTAATTCATTCACATATGTATAAATTTGATTATTTGATAGTTGGAAGTGGCTTGTTCGGTGCTACTTTTGCTTACAGAGCAAAGCAAGCAAACAAGAAATGTTTGGTTATAGATAAACGTAATCATATTGGTGGTAATATATATTGTGAGAATAAACATGGAATAAATGTTCATAAATATGGTGCACATATATTTCATACATCAAATAAAAAAGTATGGGATTTTGTAAACAGCATTGTTGAATTTAACAGATATACTAATTCACCGGTAGCAAATTATAAAGGAAAGTTGTTCAATTTGCCTTTTAATATGAATACTTTCTATCAAATGTGGGGAGTAATTACGCCAGCCGAAGCTCTTGATAAAATAAACAGCCAGAGACAGGAAATGTTGGAGAAGATTTCATTATCTGAAACAAAAGAACCTGCAAATCTGGAAGAACAGGCAATATCTCTGATAGGTGTTGATATTTACGAGAAACTTATTAAAGGCTATACAGAAAAACAATGGGGAAGAAAATGTACTGAACTTCCATCTTTTATTATCAAGAGACTTCCGGTTAGATTCGTTTATGACAATAATTATTTTAGTGATAAATATCAGGGTATTCCAATCGGCGGATATAATAAACTGATAGAAGGCTTGCTGAAAGATATTGAAGTCATAACTGATACCGATTTCTTTGAGAACAGAGAATACTGGGAACAAATGGCTGAAAAGATAGTATTCACAGGTAAAATAGATGAATTCTACGATTATAAGTTTGGAAAGCTTGAATATAGAACAGTCTATTTTGAAGAGGAAGAGTTGGATTGCTCAAATTATCAGGGAAATGCTGTTGTCAATTACACTGATATAGACGTTCCTTATACAAGAGTAATAGAACATAAACATTTTGAGATGTTTGGAGATGAGGTTGATAAGTGTAAAAAAACGGTTATCTCTAAAGAATACTCTATTGAATGGAATGAAAATCTTGAACCATATTATCCTATAAACAATCCTAAGAATAACGAATTATATCAGCAGTATAAATTGCTGGCAGATAAAGAAACAAGGGTAATTTTTGGCGGAAGATTGGCTGAATATAAATATTACGATATGGCTCCAATCATAGAAAAAGTTCTTAATATGGATATATTTTGAAAATTATAAGGGTGGGTAAATATTAGTTGTGCCCGTAAAGCAGTAAATATAAATTATCTGCATTTTATATATTGATATTTTGTAACATTTTAATATGATTTAAATATATGAAGTTATTATCATTAGTTGTTCCAACGTATAATATGGAGAAATATATAGCAAGATGTCTGGATACAGTAACAGATGCTATAGTTCCATCTACTTTGGAGGTAATCGTTGTCAATGACGGAAGCAAGGACAAATCGCTTGAAATCATCCGTAGTTATGAAAAGAAGCGTCCGGATATAATTACGGTAATTGATAAGGCAAATGGTCATTACGGCTCTTGCATAAATGCTGCACTTGCAATAGCTAAAGGTAAATATTTCAGAATGCTTGACGCCGATGACTGGTTCGATACAAAAGCTCTTGTAGAACTGTTAAGAAGATTGGAAACATGTGATACCGATTTGTTTGTTACATTAAGAACAGAGTACAGAGTAAAGAAGAATGGCAGTGTAGATATAAAGAAATTTCCTTTCAACACGGTTGAATATAATAAAGTCTATCAAATGCAGGAATTCGAAATAGAGCCTCATGTAGTTGGTAGAGAATTCAATATGCATAGTATGGCATACAAAACCGAAATCTTGAGAAAGGTTGGATTAAAGCATATAGAAGGTATATGTTATACTGATATCCAGTACTGTTTTCTTCCTATAGACAGGATAAAGGACTTTATTGTATTTGATTTGTATTTGTACTATTATTTTATTGGACGTGATGATCAGTCAACAAGCGCTGTTTCTTTGTTAAGAAACTATCAACATGTAGTTAAGGTAATAAGCTTTGTACTTGACTATATGGATAAGTCATATAGTAATAATAGTGAGATTACAGTATCAAATCAGAGATATTTTCTATCGGAGATTTATAATATGTTCATTAATAGTCTTAGGTGGCATAAACCGCTTACTGATGATGAATATTCTGTAGTTGAAAATATTATAGTCAGGGCAGAGAAGTATAAGGCGGAAAGTAAAATCATGAGTAAGTTCTATTTTAAACTATATAAAATAGTTAAAAGTAGAATAGTCTTGAATATGATTATCTTTTTATATCAAAACGTTCATTACCAAAAGAAAAGACGTTTTAAAGTTTAATATTTCTTTAGAATATTATTATCTCTATAGTTGTTAATTGATGGTTTCTGGAAGTAATTCAGATTGTTAAAAAGTTTAGAAACGTTATAAAGGACATTTTATGGTATATTCTCTGTTGTTTTTTTTAGTGAGACTTTTGTCTTATATCCCTTTCAAAGTTTTATATATAATATCAGATTGTCTTTTTTACATAGTATATTATATAGTTAGATACAGAAGGAGGATAGTACGTAAGAATATGATAGAATCATTCCCTGAGAAAAATAAACAAGAGATAATAGCTTTAGAGAAAAAATTCTATCGTTTCTTTACGGATAATATTCTTGAAAGTTGCAAAATGGCCACAATCTCAAAGCAGGAAATAGGTAATCGCATGAAATTTAAAAACTTTGAGGACCTGAACGCTATACTTAGGGATGGCAAATCCGTATCACTTTATTTGGGACATTATGGAAATTGGGAATGGGTATCATCTATACCTTTGTACATTGAAAAAAAAGGAATAGTAGCTGCTCAGATATATCATAAATTACGGAATAAGTATATGGATAAGTTGATTCTTCAGAATCGCGGTCGAATGGGTGCTATAAATGTAGAGATGCATAAGACAGCACGATATATAAATGAGTTAGCTATGGGAAATAAAGTATCTGTAATAGGGTTTATAGCTGATCAGTCACCAAGAAAGATAGAATCGCGCTATTTTATACCATTTTTAAATCATAACGTGCCTGTATTGACTGGAACGGAAAAAATAACCAAACACTATGGCTTTGAAGCTGTATTCATTAAAATGAAACGTGTAAAGAGAGGTTATTATGAAGTTGAATTTGTAAGAATGCATGATAATCCGAAATCACTTCCAGATTTTGAACTAACTACTATATATTTCAACATGTTGGAAAAAATGATTAAAGAAAGTCCGGAACTTTATTTGTGGACGCATAATCGTTTTAAACATGCTAAATAGTCATAGAAGAAATATTGATTAAGAACCAAATGAAAAACCATATAAAAATGGATATAGATTTTGTAGTCACATGGGTTGATATGGATGACCCAAAATGGCAAGCTGAATTTGCTAAATATTCTGGTAATAAGGAAAACACAAAGAATGGAGTATCTAAAGCTAGATTCCGAGACTATGGCTTTCTTAAATATTGGTTTCGTGGGGTTGAGAAATTTACCCCTTGGGTTCGTAAAATACATTTTATCACTAGTGGACAGAAACCTAATTGGCTAGATGCCAATAATCCCAAGATAAATTTGGTAAATCATAAAGATTATATACCTGAACAGTTTTTGCCTACATATAATTCGGTTGTTATAGAAAGGTATATACACAGGATACCTGATTTGGCTGAACATTTCGTATATTTTAATGACGATTTTTATATAATAAGTCCAACTGGAGAGGAACGTTTTTTTCGTAATGGTTTACCATGTGATATTGCCACCTTTCTATACAATCCTTCATGGTCGCAATGGTATATAAGAATTAAAAATAATATGAGGATTATAAACCGTTATTTTGATAAGAAAGAAGTGATGGCTCGTGATCATGATAAGTGGTTTAACTCAAGTTATGGGTCACGTGCCTGTTGGAATTATATACTTAAGCCATACGGGAAATTTATCACCTTGCGTACACCGCATAATGCACAGCCATATTTAAAAAGTACATTTAATGACGTATGGGCTGTGGCTGAGAAAGAACTTACAGAAACCTCAGTCAATAGGTTTCGTTCATTAAATGATTATACGCCGGAGTTGTTTAGAACTTGGCAGATATGTAGCGGGAACTTTGAGCCATATAACACATATAGTGATACAAAAATGTTTCCTTTGATGGTAAAGCCTAAGCAGGCTGTCAGAGCGATATATAATCAGTCATATAAATTAATATGTCTTAATGATAATGTGCATATTCGTAATTATGAACAGGTCATGAAGAATATAAAGAATGCTTTTGAGTCAATTCTTCCAGAAAAGTCAAGTTTTGAGCTTTAATATTAAAAAGTAAACATATTTACGATGAATAAAGTATTGGCAGAAATTATAGCAGGAGTGATTCCTAATAAGATGGAGCGCAATAGATGGCGTGGAATCCTTCGCTATGGGCTTTTCAATGCAATAAGATTAAAATATAGGATGATGCATGATAAAACTGTTCCTAAGTATTATCTGACAGTTTGTGCAATAGCTAAAAATGAGGGGCCTTATTTCAAGGAATGGATAGAATGGCATAGTAAGCAAGGCGTAGAGAAGTTTTATATCTATGATAATGAAAGTGATGATTGTACAAAAGAAGTGCTTGCTCCTTTTATTGAATCTGGTTTGGTTGAGTATAATTATTGGCCAGGTCATAAGCAACAACTTGCTGCCTATGATAATTGTTTTGAGAAGCATCGCACGGAGGCACGGTGGATTGCAGTTATAGATTTGGATGAATTTATAGTCCCTGTAAAAGATAAAAATATTCGGGAATTTCTTCAGCGTCTGGAGAGTTTTTCATCTGTTGAGATAAATTGGTTAGTGTATGGTAGTGGTGGAGCTAAGAAACATGAGCCTGGAGGTGTTATGGAGAGGTTTAGAAAGCATTCAGTTCCAAACCATAAGCTTAATACTCATGTGAAAAGTATAGTTGATCCGAGACGTGTCTGTACAATGGTGGGCTGTCATGAAGCTGCACGAATATCCGGACGCGCTGCTGATTCACATGGAGTGTCATTGAAGAAAGGATTTCGTGATCGTGAGCCTCAACAAGATGTTATTCGTATTAATCATTATGCTGTAAAATCTTATGAGGAATTCTTGGCTAAACGTGCTCGTGGACGTGCCCGTATTAATACTTTGCGTGATTTTGGCTACTTTGATTTATACGATTTAAATGATATTGAGGAATAGAGTCATGACTGTTTATGATCGTTTTTCTAATAAGATAAGATTGAAAAGTAGTTTAATTTTTATAATGCAAGCTCTAAAAATATAGTATTGAGAGCTTGCATATTTATTATCTATTGCTTTTTGGTGGGGGCTAAAGTTCTTTTAGTCGTGAGCTAGCTTCAGAAATAGCTGTTTTGCAATACCAGCCTTCTGATAATCTATAACTTATTCTTAGTACGTTATCACACATTTTCACATATTCATCCTTTGTTATATTTTTATATATGTTATTGATGTCTTTTAATGAATCTACACATATTCCAATTCCATTTTCTTCGACAAATTGTGCCATTGCAGCTTTTCGCCATATTATAATCGGTAAGCCACAGCGTATATATAATGAAACTTTATGTGGCGTATTTATTTTGAGGTATTCCCCCCAATTACCATCGCAGCTGTTAATATCTCCTCCGTCCCAAACGAGTCCAAAATCACCTTCTGCGCAGCTGATTAATTTGTCTGGTAGCATAAATCCTTTTATGTCAAACTTCTCAGGACATGTCGCTATGGATTTATCAAATCCTTTTCCGTAAACATTCATAGTATAGTTTTCTATATAGCTTCCTATTTCATATAAGAATTTGTTTTTTATAGGTGCAAGTTGTCCGGCGTATGTAATACTGTGTGAAGGCCATCTTTTTTGTTTGTCTGTGCATTGAGAATCTGATAGGAAATCGAATACATTAAGTGTAACTAAAATACCTTTTCCGTTGTATCCTTTGAAACCATTATCGCATAGCCATTTGTTCATTGTCGGATTATGGCATATTATGGCATCAGACATGTTCATTAATTCTATTTCTTTTCTTACAGAATTCCTTTTTTTACGGAAACATTCTAGATCATGTATTATTGTAATTACTTCTGCTTTTCTTAAATGAACTAGAAAACATAGTAAACGATAGTATTTTACTGGATATTGTAAGATCAGTATGTCTCCTTTTTTAATGTACATTGGCATTTGTACAACCGTAATTAATGTTTGTATGAAATGTATTAGACGGTTTTTACTTATAGCTTTATGTTTACCAGTTGGAATATAACCTAATAAATCCATTGTCCTTTCTATATCAATTCTGGCTTTACTGCCTGCGTCATTAATACGTTTGAATTTGTAGTTTTTTGGTAAATAGTATATCATGATATCAAATAATTAATATTATTTTGTCTCAAAACCAATTCTCTTTCCTACGTTAGGAAATTCTTTAAGAATAGCAGCCAAGGCTGCGGCATTTCTATCAATGCCAGATTTAAAATTTGTAGTTTTCAATGATAAATTTCGTGGCTTATTTAGACTTTTGGGCTTGTTATAACCAAATGGTACAGGTATGACTGGCACATTGTTAGCAACTGCTGCAGCCCAAAACCATATATCGTCTGTTGTAGGTGCTATTTTGGTAAATAAATTAACATCAAGCATTTCGGCCTTTAATGAATGTGGGGGATATAATACTCCACCTACTCCGGTTTGTATATTCCTGAAATCGGAGTGTATTTTCTTGAATAAGAAATTATACCATCTGTACTTCTTCCATTTACGATATGGTTTTCCCGGATACATAAGTTTTGCTCTATGAGCGAATATAGCTTTAGGATATTGCATGTGAAATTGCAATAAGTCACGTAGCATATTTTTGTTATATGCCACATCGTCATCCACAGTTACTATAATAGCGTCAGGAAAATCTGCTAATGCAGGAATTAATTTTCTATATGAACGTATGTCTTTGTCATAATTTCGAATCTCAAACTTAGGATTAACCTGCGATAGGTTCAATAACTGTTGAGGTATACCTTTCTCTCCAAATTGAGAGAAAGTTAGATAGAGTATAACTTTATCAGGAAGTACAGAACCATTTAGGATTGATTCAACAGCCTTTTGTGCGTATGGTATTGCTGCGGGAAATGAAGTCATTGAAACTATGACTTGCTGTTTTGATGTATTATGATTCATATTTCAGAACTTATCGTTTGTTTTTCATTTTAAGTATATAGCAAAGATAGGCATGTTTTTAATAATATGTAATAATACAATTATCTTTTATGACACATACTTACTGTATTCTCACCAAAACATATTTGCCATCCAGTATCTCAACCTGTTCTTTGCCGTCGATATATGATTTTATATTTTCCTCTTCCTTATATCTTCCGTCTAGAATAAGAAGGTTGTTATTGACGTTCTTCAGTGAGTCTGCTTCATGACGTGAATAAACGGTCAGTCTGTCCGGGAAATATACATCCATGTTTTGGGCTCTCCATACTCCGAGCGTTGTAACTCCCGAAACATTCCATTCCTTTTCTTTTTCCTGAGCCTTACGGCATAATTCACCATATCCTATTTGCGGATTGAACTTAGGCATGGCAAAACCTGCTAAAAAGGCTGTTATCAGGAATCCTGAGCAGAATGTAACTATGGTCATTCTGATGTTTCTGTCTTTCCATGCCATGACTATTGATATCGCTCCTGTAACTGTAAGCAGTATTGAGCATATCATAAGCAGTGGAGATGTAATTTCAGGTATAAACCTTGTTGCTACTATATAGGCCGGCAGTGCCAACAGAATTACAAAACCGGGGAAACTGGCTGCAAAAGCTTGCCATTTGTTCCATTGTAGCTTTTCCATACACATCAGACTCAGATAAGTCATAAATGGGAAAATAGGAACCAGATATATTGCCAGTTTGCTTCCGAAGCATGAAAGCATTACGAAGGTTGACAATATTTCTATGACAAACAGTTTTTGCAAATCGCTTTTGAACATCCTGTTTTTCATGCCCCATATTATGTTTCCGACATAAAGGAATGTCCATGGCGCTACTCCATAACTCAAATATATGATATAGAAATAGAATGGATGTTTGTGTACTGATACTTTTACGGAACGGCTTACAGTCTGTCCAACAGTAAGATTATAGAGATATTCGCTTCCTGCTTCCACCCATACCATCACGAACCATAAAGCGATACCTCCGATTACTATGCTCCATACCTTCCAGTTCCAATAGCGGAAAAATGTTTTTCCTTCCTTTTTTGTGATAAGGAAAACCAGAGAAGTCATCAGTGGTATCAATACGCCCATGAATGCTTTTGAATAGAATCCCAAAAGAATGTATATGCCGAAAAGTATCTGATGACGTTCGAATTTTCCTTCTCCGGTGTACATACGGTAGAACTCTCTTAGGGCAAGTATGATAAACCATACCATAAGCATGTCCATACGCAGTACCATAGCTGTACCTACAAAATATCCTGTAGTTATAAGCAGGAGAGGTGCTATATTCCTATATCCTTTACCAAGTTCCTTTTCACACCATTTATCCATGGTGTACATACATCCCAAGGCAGGAATTATTGAGAACATCATAAGCAGCCATATATGATATTCGCCTGTTATCATCTTACTTATCATAAGCAGCCAGAAATAAAATGGCGGTTTGTCACTGTATGGCTCACCGTTGTTTGTCAGCATGAACCAGTGTCCGTTTCTTATTGCTTCGTCTGCAATGCTTATGTATCTCAATTCGTTAGCCGGAGTAAAATCGCGTAAAGCACTTATAGGTATCAGACAGATGAAAATAAACAACATCCATTTCAGAAGACTGATGCTGTCTATCTTCTCCGTAATGTTTTTGACATTGTACATCTTTATTTGTTTTCTAAGTTTACAGATTTGTTTTTTCTTACTCCCAAGATTATATTCCTTATATATGCTATAAATCCCACAGACTGTCCTAAAATGAGTACAGGGTCAAGGCGGAAAATACCATAGCTTACTATAATACTGCTGCCAATGAGACTTATAATCCAGAATCCTATCGGCAGTTTCGACTCATGTTTGTGGTATGAGTATATCAGCTGATATATAAATCTCAGGGTGAATATAACCTGTCCTGCCGAGCCGAATACGAGTAGCCATATTGGAATATCCTCGTTTCTGAAGAATTGGCTTATAAACTGTTCAGGTGATTCCAGAAGGAAAGCACAGGCCACTACAGGTGTTATGAAGAGTATTATTCTCAATATGATATTTATGTTTCTCCATATCCCTTTGGCATTCAGATTCCAGATATAAATATAATAGGAAATGATTTGTCCAAGTATTATCGAGAAATCATCCCTGCACCATCCGTATATAAACAAAAGGTATGATCCGGCAATACTAAGTACCCAGAAGATAGATGGGGATACAATTTCTTTTGCTTTTTCTGACAATATCCATTGTACAAGAATTCTTGCCGAAAAAAATATCTGTGCCAAAAAGCCTATTATATATACAATTGTCATTAGGAGCGGTTTAGTTAGATATTGTTTTCTTTAATATGGTAGTTTATGTATCTGTGTTTCATCCATCTGTAGGCGAAGCAGTCCTTAAATGGTGATATAAGTCTGTTCCATAGGTTAAATTTTGATTTTCCTGCAACTCTTGGGAAGTGTCTTACTGGAATTTCCTTAAAGCATCCTCCATCCTGAAGCAATATAAGTGCAGGAAGGAATCTGTGCATTCCTGTGAAGAAAGGAATACGCTTTGCGTAGTCTGTATGGAGAATCTTTAGCGGACAGCCTGTGTCTGTGGCACCGTCGTGTGTCATCATGCGTCGGAAGCTGTTGGCTATTTTGGATTGCAGACGTTTGAAACCAGAATCCTTTCTGTTTGCACGGATACCCATTACCAGTTTGAAGTCATTGATATATTCAAGCAGCAGGTTGAAATCGTCCGGAGCAGTCTGCAAGTCGGCATCAATATATCCTACATATTTTGATTGTGCTGTGTCAAAGCCTGCTTTTATAGCTGCGCTAAGTCCTGCATTTTTTAGAAAACTGATATAGAAGAAGTCATTGTGTCTGCTGCAGATATCCTGTATCCCTGCCAGACTGTTATCTTTTGAACCATCGTTTACGAATAGGATACATGCCGGACACTTGGCAATGGCTGTAAATGCCGAGAGCTTTTCTTCCAGCATTTTCATGTTCTCTTCTTCGTTATATACAGGCACTATGACAGTCAGGTCATAATCAGCTGTTTTGTTGATAGCAAGTAACTCTTGCGCAAATTCTTTCATAATGTTGTTTGATTAGTGGTGATTTTGCAAAGTTATCCAAAACTTTCAGAAAACAATTATCTTTACTATTCTTTTAAAGGGTTGCTCTCTGATTTATACCATTCAATGAACTTTGTGATGCCTTCGTGAAGACTGATTTGCGGCTTGTATCCGGTTTCATTTTCCAGTTTTGTGGTGTCGGCATATGTCTGGAAGACATCTCCCTGCTGCATCGGGAGATATTCCTTGATAGCCTCTTTACCCAAAGCCTGCTCCATCTCTTTTATGAAATCCATGAGTTTGACCGGTTCCGAACAGCCTATGTTGTATATCTTGTATGCTACACCGTTTTCGCATTCTTCTGCTTTCGGGATGCTGTTTATCACTCGTATCGTACCCTCTACTATATCGTCAATGTATGTAAAGTCTCTGCTTAGATTTCCGTTGTTGAATATTTTGATAGGTTCGTTTCTGGATATGGCTTTTGCAAAAAGCATAGGGGCCATGTCAGGGCGTCCCCACGGGCCATAAACAGTGAAGTATCTTAATCCTGTAACAGCAAAACCATATAGTTTGCTGTAGGCGTGTGCCATAAGTTCGTTAGATTTCTTGCTGGCTGCATAAAGACTAACCGGGCTGTCCACCTTGTCGTCTTCAGAATAAGGAGTTTTTGAGTTCAGTCCGTAAACCGAGCTTGATGATGCGAATATAAGATGTTTTACTCCATAGTTTCTGCATGCCTCAAGTATATTAAGGAAACCTACTATATTGCTGTTAAGATAAGAATACGGATTGGTTATCGAATATCTTACACCGGCCTGTGCTGCAAGATTCATAACCTTGTCGAATTTCTCCTTTTCAAACAGTTTGTCTATTGAATCCTTGTCGTCTATTGACATCTTTATGAACGAGCAATTATTGAAAACAGTGCTTTGCACTCTTTCATTATAGATGTAAGAGTTGTCAGGAACAGCTATTCCGCATTCTTTTAACCTTGCAAATTTAAGACGAACGTCGTAGTAATCATTTATTTCGTCAATGCCTACTACTGTATCACCTCTTTTTGCCAGTTGGTACATTAATTTTGATCCAATGAAACCTGCAGCACCTGTAATCAAGATTTTCATAATTGCTTTGTTTTTTTTGATGTGAATCCTTAACTGATAGGATGATGATTGTTTTTCAGATATAAAATTCAAGGATTGTCAATAATAACAATTCCATTGGACTTATGATATGTCCAATGGAATTTGTTTATAGTCTTTATTGTTTATCAGTTCTTGTTTGCACGCTTGCGTTCTGTTTCGTCAAGTATTATCTTACGCATACGCATACTCTTAGGAGTTACTTCTACGTATTCGTCTTCCTTGATATATTCCAACGCTTCTTCAAGTGAGAATATCACAGGAGGGATGATACGTGCCTTGTCGTCCGAACCGGAAGCACGCATGTTTGTAAGCTTCTTCGATTTTGTTACGTTGATTACCAGGTCATTCTCATGTACGTGTTCACCTACTACCTGTCCTGCATAGACTTCATCCTGCGGATAGATAAAGAACTTACCTCTATCCTGAAGCTTATCTATTGCATATGCAAATGCTGTACCAGATTCCATGGCTATCATTGAACCGTTTGTACGGCGGTCTATCTCACCCTTATATGGCTGGTATTCCTTGAAACGGTGTGCCATGATAGCTTCTCCCTGAGATGCAGTAAGCACGTTTGTACGTAAACCGATGATACCGCGTGAAGGCATATTGAACTCAATGTTTACACGGTCGCCCTGAGTCTCCATTGATGTAAGTTCACCTTTACGGCGAGTCACCATATCAATCATCTTGCTTGAGAATTCTTCAGGCACGCTGATTGTAAGTTCTTCGATAGGTTCACATTTCACTCCGTCTATTTCTTTGAAGATAACCTGTGGCTGACCTACCTGAAGCTCATAACCTTCGCGGCGCATTGTTTCGATAAGTACAGACAAGTGGAGCACACCACGTCCTGAAACAATCCACTTACCATCTTCGTTTTCAGTCTTTCTCACGCGGAGGGCAAGGTTCTTGTCAAGTTCCTTCATCAGACGGTCGTGTATGTGACGTGATGTCACAAACTTACCTTCCTTGCCAAAGAAAGGCGAGTCGTTTATTGTGAAAAGCATACTCATTGTAGGCTCGTCGATAGCGATTGGTGGAAGTGGTTCCGGATTTTCGAAATCGCAAATAGTATCACCGATTTCAAAACCTTCTATACCCACTATTGCGCAGATATCACCAGAAGAAACCGATTCTACTTTTTTACGTCCTAGACCTTCGAATGTATGTACTTCTTTTATTTTTGATTTGACCAATGTTCCGTCACGTTTGGCCAATGTTATATTCATTCCTTCTTTGATTGTACCTCTGTGTACACGTCCTACAGCTATACGTCCTGTGTAAGAAGAATAGTCCAATGATGTGATAAGCATCTGTGGGGTACCTTCAAGAATCTGTGGAGCAGGAATATATTTTACGATTGCATCAAGCAGCGGAGTGATACTGTCTGTAGGAGTTTTCCAGTCTTCACCCATCCAGTTGTTTTTTGCCGAACCGTACAGTACTGGGAAATCGAGCTGGTCTTCAGTTGCGTTAAGGCTGAACATCAGATCGAAGACCATTTCATATACTTCTTCAGGACGGCAGTTTGGCTTATCTACCTTGTTTACTACTACTATTGGTTTCAGTCCTATCTGGAGAGCTTTCTGCAGTACGAAACGTGTCTGTGGCATAGGACCTTCGAAAGCGTCCACCAAAAGAATACAACCGTCTGCCATGTTCAGCACACGTTCCACTTCACCACCGAAATCGGCGTGTCCCGGAGTGTCTATGATGTTGATTTTAGTACCCTTGTAATTGATTGATACGTTCTTTGAAAGGATTGTTATACCTCTTTCACGTTCCAAATCGTTGTTATCCAATACCAGCTCACCGTTTGTCTGGTCTCCGCGGAACAGGTGTCCCGCCAGCATCATCTTGTCCACTAACGTTGTTTTACCGTGGTCAACGTGGGCAATGATGGCAATGTTTCTAATGTCTTGCATACTATATACCTATATATTATTGGCTGCAAATTTACTATTTTTCATTGAAAGACAGGTATAATGCTCTATGGTTTTTATATTTTTTAGATATGAGTACTTATGTATTGTTGGTTGCGTCAATACCAATTGAAAATAAACTTCTTATAATGTTATCGGTATCTTTGCGGCTTAATCCGTTGCATTGATGTTTATGGTAGAAATAATCTGAATCAATGATTTCTATGTATTTTATGCTACGTTTGCCGGTATAGAATATATAAATGTTTACTTTCAGGATTGATTTTATTGGGTAGGTATATGTTTTGAATTTGTTTGCGATGACCAAGTCTCCGCCATTGATTGATATTTGGCAGTTTATTGCATACGCCGTATGTACTATTGCATATCCTAAGATAATAAATACTACCCCTGATATGGCTGTAAAAATTGGTTCGTTGTTTTTTGTATTCAATATAAAGAGACCGCCAATAAAAGAATATATGCCTAATATAGATAACACTTCAACTTCAGAGAAGCGTCTTTTATATTTTTTGTCAGATAATTCTTTCAGACAGTTTTCGGTGGTGTACGGCTTGTTGTAGTTGGAAAATTCGATTCCTTTTGAGACAAGATACCTTAATAAAGCGGAAGCCCTCTTGCTGCAATTGTAATAAATACGGATATAGGCAAATGTGCCTGATTTCATTTTAATGCGGAACAGAGATCTGCCCCAAAATTTGTCGTGTGCTTCCGGATATTCATCGTATTTTATGAACTGGAAACTCTCTATATCGTCGATACTGATATTTTTCTTTAACAGAATTTTTTCGGCTGTCATTTTCTCTTTTCCCGTAAGCGGTTTCATACAATATTTTCTATATAATGTGTAAATATACATATAGTTTCCATAATTTATTGTGTAGAAATGGGAAATGGTGAAAAAATATAACAAAATATTTGTAATGTATAAGATTATCAGTATCTTTGCACCCGCAAATCAAATTTATACATTTTAAAAACAGTCAAAATTATGTATTTAGACGCAGCTAAAAAACAAGAAATCTTTGAAAAGTACGGAAAGTCTAACACTGATACTGGATCAGCTGAATCGCAGATAGCATTGTTTTCATACCGTATTTCTCGCCTGACTGAGCACATGAAGCTCAACAGAAAAGATTATAGTACTGAAAGAGCTCTTACAACTTTGGTAGGTAAGCGTCGTGCTTTACTTAACTACCTGAAGGATCGCGACATCGAAAGATATCGTGCTATCGTTAAAGAGCTTGGCTTGCGTAAGTAATTATTACTTGCTGCACGGAAATTTAGAAATGAGTTATCTCCCGAATTAAAATGGGTGATAACTCATTTTTTTTAAACGCCCTGTCGTTTTGATTAAAACGCTTTGTTATTTTAATTAAAACGACGAGGCGTTTTTCTTATTAATATTATCTTTGCTAATAGCATGTTCTCTGTTATTGGGATAATATATGGAAATCTGTAGTATCATTTTAAATTAAAGCCGTTCAGCGAACATTCACTAAACGTTTACTGAACGGCTTTTTCTCATTATGCAGGATAATTCAGATTCTCCTCAGTTGCCTGTTCCAGAACTTCTTCCAGATATTTCTTAGCTTCCCATTTCGCCATAGGAAGATTCATCATCAGATAGTTACCGCAGTCTTTAGCTGTAGCTCCCGGAACATCACCCTCATAATCGGCAATGAAACGGAAAGTTTCTATCATCAGCGGAAGTATATCTGCCGATTTCAAGTCACCTTTTACTACAAGATAGTTGCCTGTGAGGCAGCCCATAGGTCCCCAATATATAATCTTGTCTGCCCATACAGGATGGTTGCGAAGGAATGTTGCAGCCAGATGCTCAATTGTGTGGATAGCCGAAGGACTTAATGCAGGTTCACGGTTAGGCTCTTTCATGCGTACATCGAATGTAGTTACAATTTCTGTTCCTACATGGTCTTTTCTTGATACATATATTCCGCGTAGCAGACGGATATGGTCTATTGTAAAGCTTGGTATCTTTTCCATGAGTGAAGAATTAAAAAATTAATAATTAAAAATTATCCAATTCTGTTAGGCAATGCCTTAAGGAATGTTTCTGTTACCTTGAACGAACGGTTAGCCATTTCTCCCCAGAAGTTCAGATACTGGTCGAAGTGGTTTTCTGCTCCCGGAGTGTCGCTTATTATTCTGAAGCTGATGAACGGAACTTTATACAGATAGCAAATCTGAGCTATTGAAGCAGATTCCATATCTACAGCCAGACCTTCGTGGAAGTTTGATTTTATTTCGTCCAGTTCCTTGCGGTCGGTGATGAATTTGTCGCCCGTACAGATGAGGCCTCCGTGGATAGCTGTTTCAGTATCAAGAGACATTGCTGTATTGTAGAGGGTTTCGTTACCTTCGAAGAAAGTAGGCAGTCCCTGAATCTGTCCGTAGGCATTACCTTCACCGCACCATACATCGTGATATACAATATTGCGGCTTACAACTACGTCCATTATCTTTAGACAAGTGTCTATACCTCCTGCCACACCGGTACTGATGATACAGTCAGGCTGGAAGTTGTTTATCATTTCCACTGTTCCGGCAGCTGCGTTTACTTTTCCTATACCGCACTGCATCAGTACTATTTCGTTGCTGTTGATTTTTCCTTCTATATAGCTGAAAGGACCTTTACTTGATTCTTTTATCTCTGTGAGTTGGTTTGCCAGTTGCTTCTGTTCGGAAGACATGGCTGTGATAATTCCTATTTTCATTCGGTAAATTTGTTCTGATTTTGATTTTAGTCAGCAAAAGTACGAATAAAAAGTGATAAACAGAAAAATGTATCAAAGTTATTGGCAGATAGGCATTTTAGGAGGATGGCTTGAAAAAATAAAAGACTGAAAAAGCAATGAAAAAGCCATTTAGTGTTTTGATAAGAATTAAATAGATATATTAGGTTTTACGAATGAAGTCAGTCTATATTTCTCAGTCATCAAGCAATAAACTAAATCACATAAAAATATTTATCAATCATTCATTATATTGGTATAAAAAATATACTTGGTAATTAAAGTATATTATTTGTCTTTGTACACTGAAATTTATTAAATATAGACAGTATTATTTATAATTCATGAAAAGATCAACAATACAAGATGCTATGTTTCCGGCTTGTCCGGTAAGGAACATACTGGCAAGATTATGTGATAAATGGACATTGCTTGTTATTTATATCCTGGACAGATCAGGCAAGGATAGCATGCGTTTTACAGAATTGAAACAAAAAATGCCGGATATATCACAAAGAATGCTATCAATGACACTCCGTACACTGGAAGAAGACGGATATGTTACAAGAACAATATTCTCGGAGATACCGCCAAGAGTGGAATACGCTCTGACGGAAAGAGCAAAATCACTGAAGCCTATCCTTGATTCACTACTCCAATGGTCTGTTGATAATATGGATGATATTATGAATGACCGCAAAAAAACAGCTTCTGTTAATGATTGATAGTTTTATTTTAATAATAACATAAAAATGAAAGCAGCACAAATCAAGAAATACACAAAGGGAATCAAAGTTTCCGTAAATGAAGTTTTTATTCCAGAACCAAATGAAAATGAAGTTATTATAAAGGTTATGGCTGCCGCTGTAAATCCTTTGGATATTCTTCAACTGACAGGTAGTGTCAGACTGATACAGGATTACAGAATGCCTCTGACATTGGGTAATGAGTGTTCCGGTATGGTGGAAAAGACTGGTAATAACGTAAAAGACTTTCGTGCAGGTGACCGTGTATATACACGATTTCCAATAAACAGGATAGGTGCCTTTGCTGAATATGCTGCAGTTGACCATGAAGATCTGGCTAAAATGCCGTCAGGTTATGACTTTGTTACTGCTGCCGCTATACCATTAGCCGGACTGACAGCCTATCAGGGACTTGTTGAAGAACTTGAAGTCCAGGCAGGAAAGACACTACTGATAACAGGTGCGTCCGGCAGTTTCGGACAAGTTGCCGTATCCATAGCACCAGAATACTTATTATATTACCTCTTGGTATGCAGAGTAAAAATAGAAAATAAAAAAGGAGATAGAATATATGAAGATATATGAAATAATTTTCAGTCCGACTGGCGGAACAAAGAAAGTTGCTGATTTTCTGGCAAACGAATTGGGTCTAGACATAACAGGCATTGACCTGTCAGATAGTAATGAAGATTTACATAAATTCTCATTGAAAAATGAGGATATAGCCATAATCGCCGTTCCATCCTATAGTGGTAGAGTACCTTCTACAGCCGCAGAGCGTATTTCAAGGATTCAAGCTAATGGTGCAAAAGCAATCATAGTTTGCGTATATGGTAACCGGGCCTATGAAGACACATTAGTAGAACTTCAGGATATTGTGCAGCAAGCCGGATTTACAGTCATATCGGCAATAGTAGCTATTGCCGAACATTCCATCGCTCATCGATATGCCACGAACAGGCCGGACAAGGATGATTACGAACATTTAAGAGTGTTTGCAGAACAGATTGGAAATAAGCTGAAGAGAAATGATTTTTCAACTCCTGCAATACCGGGTAACAGGCCTTACCGCAAAGCAGCCAATGCAGGTATAGTGCCTAAAACTACAAAGGCATGTATCCAATGCGGTATCTGTGCTTTCAGATGCCCTGTAGGTGCCATCGACAAGAACAATCCGGCAAAAGTAAACAAGAAAATCTGTATCTTGTGCATGCGATGCGTCACAGTATGTCCACATCATGCAAGAAAGGTGAACGGATTGCTTCTTGCTATCGTAAACATGATGCTCAAGAAGTCATGCAGTACACGAAAGGAATGTGAACTGTATATCTGACACATTCCTTTAGGTATCTCTTTGAGAATAATGGATAGAATACTTAGGATAACAGAAAATCTCTGGCAATGATGCAATATATAATATACCGTCATTGTCAGAGATTTCAGTTTATCTGATAATCATGAATAAAGCTTTTTACAACAGGCTTTCGCGCTCGGTTATTTCAGCATCCGTCATTGTATAGTCTTCCAGACTTTCGTCCTTTGCCTGAATGCAAATATAAATCATAGGCTCGGCAGAAGTACATTTCAAGTTTCGGTCACATCCCGGTGATACCCGAATGATTGACCCTTCACCGATTTCAAAAACTTCATCGTTCACCTGAAACTTTCCAGCTCCTGATAGAATAATGTAGTTTTCTTCATTCGTCTTATGGCTATGAAAAAACGGAACAGATGCTCCAGTCGGTAATGAACCGAAAGAGACCTCGCATGAAGTAGCCTCTGTAGCTTCTTTTACAAACTGCTTACCTTCAAAGCTTTTGATGCAACCTATTGTTGCGTGAGCGTATTTTTCGCCCTTGTTCATTGTTTTAATGTTGCCCATATTTTTTGTTTTTTATAAAGTTGATTAACTTTGCATTCTAAACTTACTATCGTTCAGATAGTGCAAAATTAGTGTTTTTCGTATTGATATACAAGAGGTTACACGAATGTAACTCACTTACTTTAAGGTAATTATTATTGAAAATGAACAGTTTGCAACTACAAGAAAATCTGAAAAAATATACTCGCATAGAAGATTGTCCTATCAGGAATGTTCTGTCGCGGTTTTCCAGTAAATGGGCCATGCTCATATTATGTGTGCTTTCTGAAAATGAAGCAACACGCTTCAATACGATAGGTAAAGCAATTCCGGATATTTCTCCTAAAGTACTTACCGAGACATTAAAGAATCTCGAAACTGACGGATTGGTAAGAAGAAAACTATATGCAGAAATACCACCAAGAGTAGAATATTCTCTGACTGAGCTCGGTCAAAGCCTGATTCCAATACTAAACAATCTTATATCGTGGGCAATGGATAATTCGGCTTACATATCAAAGCGTAAGAAAAAAAAGTCTGATATACATTAGTATATTGTATATATGCGATGCTAATTCAAGTTTTAGAACTATAAACATTATACCTTTTCCAAAAAATAGCCAGGCAATTCCTTCATTTTCCTGTATTGTTATCTTCATCCGAACCGACTGTGTGGGTATTAGCAAGAGTACTGTCGGACTCCTCCCATGATTGGACAGCTTTCATTATCCTTAACAGATGTATCTATTTCGTCTCAAGCAGTACCTGTAACCCATGCAATAACTGATAAGCCAATATAAGACTGTATATAATTCATGTTATCTACTTCACTACTGACATGATAAGTTCCCAAGAAACTTGAAGGTGCGCGCAATGCGCAGAAGAATACAACAGCTTATAACTAATAAATCCGTAACCTAAATTGGTAGCTATGACTCATTTTCAATTATTTAGACATTTATCGTAATTTCCACGGGCAAATTTACAACATTTCAAGCAGTATTATGTTATCTTTGCCGACTGAATACTAATAGTTTATTTAATTTTTCAATTCTTTGATATAGTATGAATTTATTCAAGAAACTTATTCCGGACATTGTGGCTGTGGTATTGTTTGCGGTAATATCGTTCGCATACTTCTTTCCGGCAGTCACCGAAGGACGAATATTGGCCCAGCATGATGCCGTAGCAGGTATCGGCTCTGGTCAGGAACAAAAGGAGTATCTGGAAAAAACAGGTGAGCGTACCCGTTGGACAAACTCTATTTTCGGAGGTATGCCTACCTATCAGATGTCTCCAAGTTATGACTCTACCGAAGCTTTGGGATTCATCCAGAAGGTTTATCATCTGTTCCTGCCTACATACGTGTGGTATGTGTTTGTGATGCTCCTAGGTTTTTATATCCTGCTTCGTGCATTCAACTTCAAGGTATGGCTTTCTGCTCTTGGCGCAATAATATGGGCTTTCTCATCCTATTTCTTTATTATCATTGCGGCTGGACATATATGGAAATTTGTTACTCTGGCTTACATTCCGCCTACAATAGCCGGTATGGTACTGGTTTATCGTGGAAAATATCTTGCCGGAGGTTTGCTTACGGCATTGTTTGTTGCACTGCAGATTGTTGCAAATCATCCGCAGATGAGTTATTACTTCCTGTTCGTGATGCTGTTTATGGCTGTAGCCTACGGTGTGATGGCTTATAAGGAAAATAAGCTGAAAGATTTCTTCAAGGCAACCGGAGTGCTTGTCGTTGCAGGTGTGATAGGTGTCTGTATTAATCTTTCCAATCTTTATCACACATATCAGTACAGCAAGGAGAGTATGCGAGGCAAGAGTGAACTTGTGAAGAAGAACTCTGCCAATCAGACAGGAAGCGGACTTGAACGCGATTATATCACACAATGGAGCTATGGTATAGGAGAAACATTCTCGCTGCTTGTTCCTAATGTGAAGGGTGGAGCGTCTGTACCTTTGGCTGCAAATGAGGATGCGATGAAGAAGGCTAATCCGATGTATCGTGGGCTGTACTCGCAGTTGGGACAGTACTGGGGCGAACAGCCGGGTACCTCAGGTCCGGTTTATGTGGGTGCATTTGTGATGTTCCTTTTCATCCTTGGATGTTTCATAGTGAAAGGCCCAATGAAATGGGCTCTTGTAGTGGGAACAGTCTTCTCTATTGTGTTGTCGTGGGGAAAGAATTTCATGGGAGTGACAGACTTCTTTATCGATTATGTTCCTATGTACAATAAGTTCCGTGCCGTTTCGTCTATTCTTGTAATTGCGGAATTTACTATTCCTCTGCTTGCCATCATGGCATTGAAAGAGATAATGGAACGTCCTTCCGTAATTAAGGAGAATGCGAAAGGATTTTATACCAGTCTGGCACTGACAGGAGGTTTGTCGCTTCTGTTTGCTTTGGCTCCTCAGGTGTTCTTCCCTTCGTATATTTCCACAATGGAGATGTCAGCTCTTCAGAATGCTATCCCTCAGGACCAGCTTGTTCCTATATTGACAAATCTTGAAGAGGTTCGTGTTTCAATATTTACTTCCGATGCATGGCGCAGCCTTGTAATTATTCTGATAGGTGTGGCTTTGGTATATGCTTATTCGATTGGAAAACTGAAACCGAAGGTTACGGTAGCTCTTATAGCTCTGTTGTGTCTTGTGGATATGTGGAGTGTGAACAAACGCTATCTGTACGACGAACAGTTCGTGGCAAAAGGTACTGAGATGAAACCATATCTGGAACCTTCGGAAACAGACAAGGAAATCCTGAAGGACAAATCGTTAGATTACAGAGTATTGAACCTGGCTGTAAATACATTTAATGAGAACAATACAGCTTACTGGCATAAGAGTATCGGAGGATATCACGCAGCTAAACTTCGCCGTTATCAGGAGATAATTGAGGAACATATCCATGGTGAAATGAACGCTATATTCTCTAAACTATCAGAGGCAGGTGGTGATATGGTTAAAGTTGACAGGAATGCTTTCCCTGTTCTGAACATGCTTAACACAAGATATTTCATCCTTCCGCTTCAGGATGGAAAGACTGCTCCGGTGTTTAATCCTTATGCTTGTGGAAACGCTTGGTTTGTAGGCGATGTGAAATATGTTGACAATGCAAATGAGGAGATAGATGCATTGCATGATATTAATCCGCTGCATACGGCAGTTGTTGACAGGAAATTTGCAGAACAGGTTAAGATGACTGCCGCTCCAGACTCCCTCAGCTCAATAGTTCTGAAAGAGTATCAGCCTAACGCATTGAAATATGAGGTTGATTCCAAGAATGGTGGGGTAGTGGTATTTTCGGAAATATATTATCCGGGTTGGATTTCGACTATTGACGGTGAAGAGGTGGAACACGGACGTGCCGACTATATCCTCCGTGCGATGAATGTTCCTGCAGGAAAACATGTGATAGAGTTCAAGTTCGATCCAAAATCGCTTCATACTACTGAAACCATTGCTTATATAGCATTGGCTTTACTCGCCCTTGGGGTAGTGGCGGTGTTGATTTCGGAATATAAAAAGCGCAAAGAATAATCATATTTAGCGGAACACGAACGTGTAACGGTAAATAAACACAGGCGTTTCAAGGATTGTTTTGGTAATAATCCTTGAAACGCCTTCTTTTGTATCATTTATGTGTGTGGACTGTATTTATCAGTTCCCTCTATAGGTTGAATATCCGTAAGGTGAGAGGGTTATAGGTACGTGGTAATGGCTGTCGTCCTTTATTTCGAACACTACCTCAATAAACGGATAGAAGGAGCTCTTGTCCTGCGACTTGAAATAAGGTTCAGTGTGGAATGTCAGTTTGTATATACCTTTGTTTTCCGATTTGCCGTCTTGTGGGAGGAAGTCTTTCACCCTACCGTTCGTATCGGTAATTTTCTCGTCTATTACAGTCCATTGGCCGGCATTGTTCATCTTTGAGAGACTTATCTTTACATCTTTTGCAGGGTAGCCTGTATTGATATCGAGGATATGGCTTGACAGCTGATATTGTTTCTCCTGTGAGAAAACTTGTATGGTTGAAAATAATACGAAAAGTGTGAATAGTGTTAAGATCTTTCTCATAAGTTTTTGGTTTTAAATGGTTAATGAATAGCTTATGAGACAAAAGTATATAAAATTGTAATTATTACAAATTTATATACTCAATCTTATTTGTTTTTCCGATTTATTAAGATGTATTTTCAACTTTCGGCTGAAATGCCAGTCTATTTCTTCAACACGGCTCTGATTACGAACCACATATGATGAGCTATGGTAGATATATATCCGTAATGATGGCACATGATATGGAAACGCTCCATGAGTGAAGCCTTATGGTTTTGTGTGGTCATGCCTTCGCTTAGATAGTCTATAACTGTAAGTCCTGAATTATGTATGCTCTTGCTTTTCTTCATTATGCGTATGCACCAGTCAAAATCGGCGGAGAAACGGTATTTCAGATTATATGGTTCGTTTACAGCCAGTTCGCGGCGTGCGAAGAAAGCCTGATGGCATACAAGCATACCTTTCTTGAAACTTTTCCACGTGAGTACTTCCGGAGCCGATAGACGTCGCATCCTGATGAAATGTCCGTTCTCGTCAACTATCTGTGTCTCGCCATAAATAACATCCGGCAGTGTATCTCCTTTTATACTGTGTACCATATAGAACAAAGTATCATCCTCATGCAATTCGTCACCGGCATTGAGGAAACACAGATAGTCGCCGGTAGCAAGTCTGATTCCCTTGTTCATCGCGTCATACAGTCCTTTGTCAGGTTCGCTTACCAGGTGTGCTATGTGCTGTCTGTATTTTTCTATTATACCTAGTGTTCCGTCTTTCGAGCCGCCGTCAACAATGATGTACTCCACATTCTTGTACGACTGTGTGATGACACTCTGTATAGTGTCCTCCAATACCTTTTCGGCATTATACGTCACTGTGATAATGCTGAACTTAGGATGCTGGTGCTGTATGTGGTAATTTGGAGCGGTGTTATGCATTTTTGCCTGTCAGCTTGTTATAGATTTGCAGATACTGGTGTGCGACAACAGATTCGGAATAAGTGTTTACTGCCTTACGGTGGGCTTCCTCGCTTAGGGTCTGATAGTTACCGTCGGTAAGCACCCATTTTATGCCGTTGGCGAGGTCGGATGCCGACTTATATTCTGCTACATATCCGTTGTGCAGATGGTCTATCATCTGCGGGATACCTCCTGTTTCGAATCCTACACAAGGGATACCGCACGACATGGCTTCCACTATGGTATTGGGCAGATTGTCCTGCAGTGACGGCGTAACGTATATATCAACTGCATTGTATATATCTACCAGATCTTTTTCACTTTTCACATAATTCATTGTATATATAGGGAACGGGAACAGTGAAGAATGTTGTTCCGGATGCGAGCCCAATATCACAACTCCGAGTTCTTTGCTTAGTTCCGGATTGCTTTGTGTCAGTATCTTGCATGCCTCTATCAGATAGTCTATACCTTTGCGCTTGTCAGTAATCTTGACCGATCCGAAAAGCAGAAGTTTTTTGTCCTGAGGTAAGTTAAGTTTCTCTCTTGACTGACGTTTGTTGCGTGGCATGAACAGGTTGGTGTTAATGGCATTAGGAATGCTTGTGATGTTCTGTCTTCCTATAAGTGCACTGCTCTTTGCCATTTCCTCCAGCCAGTGACTGCATGCTACGAAGGTTATTTTAGAATTAGAGAAAATCCTTTGTTTCTTTTTGAATGTTTTATATGAAAGGTCTTTCTTGTGGGGTCTCAGAAGAAGCTCACAGTTGTGGCAAGTCTCTTCATACTTCTTGCATGAGCCTGCATAGTGGCATATTCCGGTGAATGGCCACATGTCGTGCATTGTCCATACCACAGGCTTTCCTGATTTAAGAATTTTTTCGATGTCGTTAAGCGAAAGCATTCCCTGGTTGACCCAGTGCAGATGTATCACGTCGGCCTGTACGAATTCGTGCAGTTTTGTGATGTCTGTACCTGTATTTGCTATATCAACGGCAAAGAGGTTACGGCGTGTAAATCCGTTTGCTATCCATATTACGATACGTTCCCAGGCGAATTGCCATATTCTCCTCCATGAGTTTTTCAGAGGTATGACGGTTAACTGCTCTGTCTGTTTGTGGCGGACAAGCATTTTTGTTTTTATTCCATTATTTTTTAGTGCGTCCATCAGTCGGCTCGCTGCAATAGCCGCACCTCCTATACGTTCTGCCGTGTTTATGATTAGTATTCTCATGGTCGGGAATTTTTTTTTTGCAAAGATAGTGCAAACCGTCCTTTTTTATCCCAATTGATGCATGAATAATTAATGATAATATAGTTAAAAACGACGTCTGGAGCCATTTTATCTGCCAAAATCACCTTTCAGAGTGCGTTTTATCCTTCTGATGGCTTTAGCCATGAATGAATTGGTGCGGGCATAGTATCTCACGTATGCCTGTCTTGCTTCTTTGTTTTCCACTGCCGGAGTGATTCTTTTCACCTCAATCCTGTCCATGAACAGGTTTGAGGAATATAGTCCGCCACCTCCACAGTTTGTGCCGCTACCATCGAAACCTTCGTTTTGTACAAGTGATTTTCCTACATTAAGCGAAAGTATGTCATTAAGGAATAGCGACGCATTCCATCTTATGGCCCAGGAATTGTTCTTCCCCTCAATCTGACGGCGGAGCATACGTGTGTAACCGTATTTACCGTCGAAGTCGAAGGTATATGTCAGCTTTCTGTCTTCAAGTTCTTTCAGAAGAGCCATTCCGTCGGGGTTGAAATACTTCCATGCGCGTTCCCATGTAGCCCATCCCCAGCTTCCTGTCCATTTTATCAGGAAAGTATCGGGCAGGGAAGAATCCTGAGTGAAATCACATCCCTGTATGTGACCCACTCTCTCTTCATCTTTATAAGTCTCCAGAGCATCATTCATGAACTGAAGGAAATACGGTGCGGTGATAAGGTCATCTTCAAGCACTATTACTCTTCCGTACTCTTTCACACGTGTTGTAACGCCGTCGATAATGCTTCTGGCAAGTCCCCAGTTCTCCTCTCTCTCAATGATGTTTATTTCCTTGAATCCTCCGATGGTGTGTATGTATCTTCTCACTTCGCCCACTGCGTCTTGTTGCTCCGGAGTGCGTGCGGCATCGGAATAAATATACAGTATGCTTTCCGCAGCAAGAGTGTTGCGTTGCAGAGCTTCCATAGTCCGTCGTACATGATCCGGACGGTTGAATACGAAGAGGAGTATAGGGGCATTCATTGTTGTCTTGTTATTTTATTTAATGAAACAGAGTCTGTCTGCAATTTTGTTATACCATTTATAAGGTTTTGCCTTTCCGGTTTTTCGTTTTTCTTCCAGGCAGTTGACAAGTGACTGTACGGGGGCTTCGAAGAACAATTCTTTCAACACTTTGCGCTGTTTTGCCAATAGTTCCTGATACAAATCCGGATTGTTTTCCAACTTGTTTATCAGGCTAACCATCTGGTCCATAGTCTTCACGTCACATTCGTCTATAATCAGTTCATGGTGTGTCACTTCGTTCTTGTCCATTATAGCCAGTGTCCCTAAAGAGACTGCTTCTGCCACAGAGTTTCCGCGTATGTGACGTCCTCCCATCTTCACGAAATACTTCGCGTCGTATATGCTCTTCAGATTGTCGAATATACGCTGCTTGTGGAGAATTATTTCGTATCCAGCATCTATGAGAGGCTGGAAATGTGCTGGTGCCTTTGTTACGGGGCGTTCTGTAGTGGAATTTATTTCCATAAAGATTCCTTTATTCTCCGATTCTCTTCCCAGATGATTCTGCATGATTTTCTGCAGAGTGTCCGAACTGAGGAATGTATATGGGAAATCCATAATGCCGCATTTCTTGGGAACTATTCCTCTTGCCATCTGGTTCATGGTGACATCGTATCCGAAGTGTACGCTTCCCGTAGCCATGTTGGCTTCGCCTATCATATATGCGAAGAGTGTCTGCGGGTAGCTTCTTACGACAGACGTCGGTAGGCTGACGTTAATGGAGATTACAACATCGTATTTGCTCCAGTCTATGTCGTGGCAGTCAATTGCGAATTTGCCGTTCGGATATGGACTGCCCGGCTGTTTGAATTCCTGTCCCGGAATCTTGTCGAGTGTCTCAGTCTTGAGCAGATACAGATGTTTGGAGATATGTGGTATTACTTTGCGGTAAATCTGTGTTTCGTACTCCGGTTCTTCCTTCACTATATAGAAGTCGGCATCAAGTTCTGCCATAAGGCCGATAGGGCCCACTCTTCCCATTGACGAAAAGAGAATATTTGCCGCGTTTTTCTCTGTTACCGGGCAAACGTAAAGATCCTGATATACTTCTTGTTTGACTAATGCTATTTTCATAATTGAATGTTTATTCTCCAAAGACTTTGTTCATTGCTTTTTTCAGAGCTTCAAGGTATCCTCTTCCGAATTTTAAATCGGGTTCCATATAATTACCTTCAGCCCATTCGTTCCATGATTTCAGGAAAACGATTCTTTCTTCTTCAGGCTTGTCCTTTACATTATTAAACGTCTGCTCCGCATGCTTCTCAAATTTATCCGGAGTTGAGTTTATCAGTATGTGTCCTGCTCTTCCCGAACGGGGCGAGTGATCCCAGTTTGGTATTAGAGTAGGATAACAGTCTGTATTTTTGTCTTCAGGTCCGCAGAAATATTTTGCGGCTTTTGAATAGTCTATTCTTCGTCCCTGTTTGAAAGCAATACGCTGGAATTTGGCATTTATGCGTTCCAATAGGGAAAAGTCGTGCTTGAAAACATCGAACAGTCTGACCATTATTGTAGCTTTAAATCCCCATTTCTTATACTGTTCCATTTCTTCGGGTTTTGATGTATGTGCCACAAAATGTATCTGAAAACCATGTGGTTTTGCCAATTCCTGCCATAAACTGATGAAATGAGCCGCATCAGGCACATTCATAGGTGAATATATTACGAAAACAGGATTACCGTTCACACGGATGTATCTATGATCCTTAAATGCAGGAAGAACAGCATTGAAGTGTGCTATATAGTCTTCGTCTCCAGGATAAAGCTGTTCCATGAGCATCTTATGGCCTCCGTCCTTACTGAACTGCTTGTCTTCCCAACTGTGATTTGCCCATGCCAGACAGAAAGGAAAATCCGGCTCACCACTGTTCAATACTTCGTTGAAAGGTCTTTCGAGAAGACGTCTTCCGTTGCCGAACCAATAATGCCAGTAGCAGAAACCTTCTATACCATATTCCTTGGCCATATCAGCCTGAGCTTTTCTTGTCTCCGGTACTCTAAGGTCATAATATCCTAGGTCTGCCGGAACCTTAGGCTGATAGTGTCCCTTGAACAAAGGTTTGGCTTTGCCTACATTTGTCCATTCTGTAAAACCTTTACCCCACCATTTGTCGTTTTCCGGTGTAGGATGAAACTGTGGAAGATAAAATGCTATAACTCGTACTTTATTTTGTCTGTTGCTCATGTTCCGCTTGTTAAATATTGAAGTGTTTACGGATAAATCTTCTTAAACTGTATTTTTTTATTTTTTGCGCAAAGAATTTAGGCTGGCTATAGATATATTCCCATAAACATCCGGCCTTGATCATTGCTTTGAACCATTCCATTTGTTTTGTCACCATTATACTGTTCCATGGTTTGTCGGGGCCGGCGTAATGTATTTGTACTGGGTTGTCCAATGCTGATTTGAAATGTTCGGCAGCTTCTCTGTGCGGGCAGTCGAAATCCGGAGTCCCTTCATAGAAATGAAATTTGTCTATGTCTATTTTATAAAATGAGTTTATAACAACAAACTTGGTTGGTATGTATCTCACTAAAGGCCAGCATGTAAGGATCATACAATCCTGTTCGGGCAGTAAAAGTCTTTCGTAGTTGTTGATGTAGAAATCTGTCATCTCTTTCTGCTTGTCATGGCGGCGTATCGCCTCTAGATTCAGCAGAAGAAAACCTGCTCCAATCTCATGTTCCAATATTGCCAGTTCGTCTTTTGAAAATTTATCCATATATTTTGGCATACGTCCCGAATTGTTTGTAGGCCCAACTCCTGCATAGATGAAATCTTCATTGGGGAACATGAAAAAGGCTTCTGATATGTCTCCTGTGAATATAACATCTACATCAGTACATAAAATTCTGTCATATTCCGGAAAAATGTCGGCGGCAATCAGTTTGTAGAATATTTCTTTTGAATAGTGTGCCTTGCCATGCAGTCCTTCTATCTTCTTTTCGTATTCAGAAACATTGATGAAATGAATTCCGGCGTTGAAATCTTCTGTAACGGAGCGGATGTTTCTATAGTCGTTCTCATCAAGAGAGGTATGCAGAATATATAATTCATACTTATAATCTTTTGATGCATGAACCAGCATGGAGTGGATAGCCACTTTTGCCGCCAGAACATAGTTCTTGTCGAAAGTGAAAAATACCGGTATTGTCTTCATTTCCTATTTCCTTAAAATATATTGTCCGTAATCCCGTACAAAAAACAATGGAACAAAGAAAGCCCTTAAACTTTGTTTTATTCCGCTACACTCTGTTATAAGTTCGTATCTATGTTTATAGCAAAGGTAGCATATACCGATAAAATTTACAATGTTTATTCTGCTCATTTTATCAGCCAATTTTCTTGCTGTTTTGTCTGCCACAGGAATTGAACTGTATAACCTGAAGTAGCTTCGCGTAGTATTCATGTTCGACGTCCTGAATAATGCTTTTACAGCATTTATGTATCCATGGATTTTTCCTTCGTCTTTCTTTTCTGAATATGTTGATGCATTCTCGTGTCTTCTCCACCTGACGAGCGGTGTATCAATGTATCTGATTTTTCCAGTAACCCCGCTCAGACTGTATATGAAATAGTCATACGAGAGGTTTAGTGTTGCGAACGGTATGAGTAATCCCTGTATCTCTTTTCTGAACATAATCTGGTGTCCGTAACTACGGGGAATCATCAGGGCGTTTATGCTTGATGGAAATTCGCACAACGGTCTGTTGTGAAGTTTTCCTATAACTGAGTTGGAATTGAAAAGAACGGAGTTGTGGAATATAAGTGATGCGTCTCCTATATTCTTTATCATCATTTCCAGCTTGCAGGCTTCCCATATGTCGTCTTGGTCGCAACATGCTATGTAGTCTCCTTTTGCTTTCAGTATTGCGCTGAAAAAGTTTCTGTTAAACCCCAGATTTATGGAATTCCTGTATAACCTGATATTCAACTCCGGATGACGTTCTTTATATCCGTTTATGATTTCTATTGTTTCATCATTCGAACCGTCATCCTGGATAATCAGCTCCATCACAGGATACGATTGTCCGGCAAGAGAATCAAGCTGCTCGCGCAGATATTTTTCTCCATTATATGTACACATTACTACAGAAACAGTTTTCATCTTTTCTTTTTTATTAGATATTCAAAACTTTCTTTCAGAGTGACAGAGCCGCACAACCACACAGACGAGATGTATAATATACACGCTATGATGATTTTTGATATTAATGCCAGATAAATGTTTGAGATACTGTTTTCAACTATATATGTAGTAACAAACATTGTTATTGCCGCTATTGACAGGTATGGCATAATATCGCGCAATGCTTCCATAATGCTCAGTCTGATTTCTTTCCATACGAAATACTGCCATACGGCAAGCCATGCAATGTTTATGCAGACATAAAGTTTTATCATTACAGGTATTCCGTATGGATGGCTGATTACCATTATTATGGTCTGTGTAATTCCCTGAAATATGGTATTCCACATGAAAATCCTTGATTTGCCTTTACTGATTATCAGATTAGAGTAAAGATAGGATATGCTTGTGAATGCGCTACCTATACATAATATATGTAGGATATATGCACTTTCTGACCATTTGGAAGTGATGGCTATTGTTATAAGCTCATTTGCTGTGATGGACAGTCCGAACATGACAGGAAATGTGACGAGAGATGTGAAACGCAGCATTTTTCTGAAAATCCTTTTTTGTCTTTCTTTCTCGTCGTCAACCCTTGACAGTACCGGCTGCGCTACACCATATATAGTTCCTGTAATTACAGAGTAGCCCATATAGTTCCATTTGTTAGCCTGATTGAAATCGCCGACTTCCTGACCAGAATAGAATTTACCAAGAATAACAGACAGTATATTATAGTTTATATGACCGAATATATTTGTAAGAAGCAGACGCCCGCTGAATGAGATCATATTTTTCAACGGATTGAAATCTATCTTAAGGCTTGGGCGCCATGGAGAAAAATACCAGTAGAAACATGTTACAGATGACACGTAAACCAAATTCTGTGTGGCTATACCCCAATATGCATATCCGTTAAGTGCCATTATCACACCGGTAATGCCTGATATTGCCAGACTTATGTTCAATGCAATGGTACGTTGTCTGATCATCAGATTACGATACATGTATGCGCTTTGTGCCGTGCCAAGACTGGATATGAATATACAGAGGAATGAATATCTTGACAATGATTCCAGTTCGGGCGTATCGTAAAAACGCGAAATAAGTGGGGCGCACATTGACAGTACAAGATAAAGGAACAGTCCCATTAAAGAACTGAACCAGAATACGGCATTATAATCTTTATGCTGTATATCTTTTTTGTTTGTCAGTGCTGCAGTAAATCCGCTCTCTTGTATGGATGATGCAATGAGTGAGAAAATGCTTAACATCCCAATCATTCCATAATCTGTACGAGACAGTATTCGTGATAAGAATATCCCGAAAAAGAGGTTGAGCAGTTGTTGCATACTGTTGCTGAGCCCACCCCATAGAAGTCCTTTCGCTGTTTTTTCCTTTAGAGAATTGTTTGACACGTTTCTGTCTTTTATGAAAAAGGCGGGACATCCATATCCCGCCCTTTTATTGTTGATTTGTGTTGATTAATCTGTTAGCAAACCTGGCTTCCCGGTTTTACTTCTTTAAGCAGTGAAGTAACAGCCAAAGAGCCGTCGAAGTTTTCTGCACTCAGAATCATACCTTCGCTCACCAGACCGTTCTTGAACTGACGTGGAGCAAGGTTGGCTATGAACAATACCTGTTTTCCTACCAGCTCTTCCGGTTTGTAATGCTGTGCTATACCGCTTACGATAGTACGGTTTTCAAGTCCGTCGGCAATCTTGAATTTCAGCAGTTTCTTCATCTTAGGCACTACTTCGCATTCCAGAACTGTACCCACACGGATATCAAGCTTTTCGAAATCTTCGAATGCTATTGTCGGCTTGATAGGGTTAGCCTTGTAAGCTGCAGCTTCGTTGGCTTTCTTTGTGTCAAGAAGTTTCTGTACCTGTGCTTCGATGGCGCTGTCCTCAATCTTTTCGAACAGAAGTTCTGCTTTACCAAGCTGGTGACCTGTAGCAAGAAGGTCTGTACGTCCCAGATTATCCCATTCGAATGAATCCATGTTAAGCATTGTACGCAATTTTGCTGAGCTGAACGGCAGGAACGGTTCGAATGCTATTGCAAGGTTGGCAACAAGCTGAAGAGCTATGTTCAGGATAGTAGCCACACGGTCCATATCTGTCTTGGCAAGTTTCCAAGGTTCTGTATCTGCAAGATACTTATTACCGATACGTGCAAGGTTCATTGCTTCTTTCTGTGCATCGCGGAACTTGAACACGTCAAGAAGTTTTTCCACTTCAGCCTTAACGTCCGCAAATTCTTTCAGAGTTTCACGGTCGTAGTCTGTCAGTTCGCCTGCAGCAGGAACTTTACCGTCGAAATATTTGCCTGTAAGAACGAGTGCGCGGTTTACGAAGTTACCATACACGGCAACAAGTTCGTTGTTATTGCGTGCCTGGAAATCTTTCCAGGTGAAGTCATTATCCTTAGTCTCAGGAGCGTTAGCTGTGAGGACATAACGCAGAACATCCTGCTTGCCAGGGAAGTCTTTCAAGTATTCGTGCAACCATACAGCCCAGTTGCGTGAAGTTGAAATCTTGTCGCCTTCAAGGTTCAGGAACTCGTTTGAAGGAACATTGTCCGGCAGGATATAGCTGCCTTCAGCCTTCAGCATGGCAGGGAAAACGATACAGTGGAACACGATGTTGTCCTTACCGATGAAGTGTACAAGACGTGTTTCCGGATCTTTCCACCATTTTTCCCATGAATCAGGAAGTAGTTCCTTAGTATTTGAAATATATCCGATAGGAGCGTCGAACCATACGTAAAGCACTTTTCCTTCTGCTCCTTCTACAGGAACAGGAATACCCCAGTCAAGGTCACGGCTTACGGCGCGTGGCTGAAGTCCCATATCAAGCCAGCTCTTGCACTGACCATATACGTTAGGACGCCATTCTTTATGGTCTTCAAGAATCCATTTGCGCAACCATCCTTCGTGCTTGTCGAGTGGCAGATACCAGTGTTTTGTTTCCTTCATTACAGGCTGGCTTCCGCTGATGGCACTCTTAGGATTAATAAGCTCAGTTGGAGAGAGTGTACTACCACACTTTTCACACTGGTCGCCGTATGCACCTTCTGCATGGCAGCGAGGGCATTCGCCGGTGATATATCTGTCGGCAAGGAATGTCTTTGCCTCCTCGTCGTAGTACTGTTCAGAAGTTTTTTCTATGAACTCGCCTTTATCATAAAGCTTGCGGAAGAAATCTGAAGCTGTCTGATGATGTATTTCTGATGAAGTACGTCCGTAAACATCGAATGAAATACCGAATTCCTTGAATGAGTCGCGTATAAGTGTATGATAACGATCTACTACATCTTGTGGAGTAACGCCTTCTTTCTTTGCGCGGATAGTGATAGGTACACCATGTTCGTCTGATCCTCCGATGAAGATTACATCTTCCTTCTTGAGGCGAAGATAGCGGACGTAAATATCGGCAGGAACATAAACTCCGGCCAGGTGTCCTATGTGTACAGGACCGTTGGCGTATGGAAGTGCCGATGTTACGGTTGTTCTTTTGAATTTCTTTTCCATTTGCTATATAGTTATATTTTGTTGTAACTGGTTTAAGATGAGTGCAAAGATATACATTATTTATCAGCTGTGCAATTTGAATAGCTCAAAGATGCAGTTCTTTTAAATACTGTTTATGTACCATTTAAACACCATTTGGAAAAGCTAATATAAATTATTATTCCTGTTAAATCTAATATTTATAACTTTGCCGAAGATTAATGTATTGACTTATGAATGAAGAACAGATAAAACTGAAGGTCCAGAAACGTATAGTTATTGTTTCAGGACTAATACTTATAGGTAAATTTATCGCTTATTTCGTTACTAACTCTGTGGGAGTACTGACAGACGCTATGGAGAGTATAGTAAATGTCGTGGCTGGACTTATAAGTCTGTATTGTCTCAGATGGGGAGCCAAGCCTGGCGATAAGGAACATCCTTTCGGACATGGAAAAATAGAGCTTATATCAGCATCGGTAGAAGGAATCTTGATCAGTGTGGCTGGAGCCATGATTATATACGAGGCTATAAAGAGGCTTCTGATCCCTGCAGAAGTTGATAAACTGGACATCGGTATAGTGATAGTTGCTGTATCTGGCGCATTGAACTATCTGATGGGATATTATAGTATTAAGACGGGCAAGAAGTATGGTTCTATGGCATTAGTGGCTGGAGGAAAGCATTTGCAGTCGGATACTTATTCTACTATCGGACTGGTTGCCGGACTGCTGGTGTTGTATTTTACAGGTCTGGCTTGGATAGACAGTGCATTGGCACTTGTATTCGGGTCGATAATTATAATAACCGGTATATCTATCTTGAAAAATACTATTGCCGGATTGCTTGACACGGCAGATGACAAGTTGCTGGAAGAGTTGGCTGAACTGCTGAATGACAACAGACAGCCGGAGTGGGTGGATATACATAATACCAAGGTTATAAAATCCGGTAACTGTATATACATAGACTGTGATCTTACTGTTCCATGGTATTATACAGTATCTGAAGGACATAAGGCAGGCGAAAAACTCAAGAGTGTACTGACGAGTAGATATAATGAGAAAGTACAGCTGACATTACATCTTGATCCGTGCGATATTTTTGAGAGACCTAAATGCAGTACATGTATATTTGAATCATGCAAACATAGAAAAGCTCCTATGGTTAAACCGGAGAAAATAACATTGTCTAGTTTTATTCTCAATGAAGACGAGATGAAGGCTGAGTGAAAAATACTGGCATGATATATCATCCAGCCCAGTTTTCTCTATCCAGATTTCTGTAGCTGATGGCTTCTGCTATATGCGATGACAGTATGTTCGGACTGCCTTCAAGGTCTGCGATTGTTCTTGATACCTTGAGAATACGGTCGTAGGCACGTGCTGACAGATTCAATCTTGTCATTGCATTTTTCAACAGATTCAGACCTTGTACGTCAGGTTGTGCGTGTATGTGCAGGAGTGATGAGGTCATCTGTGCATTGCAGTGTATGCCTTTTTCCTTTTCAAATCTTTTTTCCTGGATTTTACGTGCCTTAATAACTCTTTCTCTTATGGCGGCGCTGCTTTCACCCTTTTCACGTTCGGAGATCTTTTCGAATGGTACGGGAACTATTTCTACCTGTATGTCTATCCTGTCAAGAAGAGGGCCGGATATCTTGTTCAGATATCTCTGTACCTGTCCTGGCGAGCACACGCAGTTGCGTGTAGGATGATTATAGTAGCCGCACGGGCATGGATTCATTGAGGCAACTAGCATGAAACTTGCAGGATAGTCCAACACGTATTTGGCCCTTGATATTGTGATATGTCTGTCCTCCAACGGTTGTCTTAGAACTTCCAATACGCTTCTGTTGAATTCAGGCAGTTCGTCCAGAAAAAGAACTCCGTTATGTGCAAGGCTTATTTCTCCCGGATGAGGGTTAGTGCCTCCACCTACCATTGCCACCTGCGATATGGTGTGATGTGGACTTCTGAAAGGTCTTGTAGCAATCAGTGATATGTCTTTGCCTAATTTCCCTGCAACGGAATGTATTTTAGTGGTTTCAAGACTTTCTGATAAAGTTAGTGGCGGTAATATACTTGGGAGCCTTTTTGCCATCATTGACTTTCCGCTACCGGGAGCACCTATCATTATGATGTTGTGTCCTCCGGCGGCTGCTACTTCTAGGGCACGTTTTACGTTCTCCTGTCCTTTGACATCTGCAAAATCGAATGGAAAATCTGTCTGGTTCTGATAAAACTCTTCTCTGGTATGTACTATAGTCGGTTCTAGAACACGTGTACCATTGAAAAACTCAACGACTTCCTTTATATTATCTACGCCGTAAACATCCAGATTGTTCACTACAGCGGCTTCGCGTGCATTCTGTTTTGGAAGTATGAAGCCTTTGAATCCTTGGGCTCTTGCCGCTATAGCTACAGGCAAGGCTCCTTTTATAGGTTGAAGGCTTCCGTCCAGACTGAGTTCTCCTATAATTAGATACTGTCCAAGCTTTTCAGATGATACGATACCGGTTGCGGCCATTATTCCAATGGCTAATGGAAGATCGTATGATGAACCTTCTTTACGGATGTCTGCAGGTGCCATGTTGACAACTATCTGGCATCCGGGAATCTTATATCCGTTTACATTCAATGCCGACATGATTCTTTCGTGACTCTCTTTTACGGCAGAGTCAGGAAGTCCTACAAGAAAGAATTTTATTCCCCTTGAACTGTTGACTTCTATTGTTACTATAGTTGCGTCAATGCCTTGAACTGCGGCTCCGTATAGCTTTACAAGCATAATTGATTATTTCTTTTTCTTGTTTTCCTGTATCAGATCCTTAACTTTTTGAACAAGTTCGTCACCATATATACATGAAGTGATAATCTTCCTGTTCTTCGTTACCAGTATATTGTATGGCAATTTTGATATGTTCATTTGTTTCACTATAACATTCTGCCATCCTTCAAAATCGCATGTCTCAATCCATTGCTCGTTTTCCTTTTTGCAATGTTTTTCCCATTCAGATTTATCGAAGTCAATAGATATGTTCAACACTCTGAATCCATCTTTAGGCAGTGATTTTGTTTTTATGTATAGAGAGTCTCTTATTGTCTTGCTTTGTTCATCCCAAGAAGCCCATATATTTACCAGTGTGTAAAGTTCTTCTTTGCTGCTCCATGATACATATTTGCCGCTCCTGTCTTTGCAGGAAAAGTAATTCAAGTATTCTGATTTTTTATCCCTGTTCTCGGACAATGTCTTTTGGATTATATCTACTATTCTGCAGTCTTTTATATGTCCGTCCATCTGAGATATAATTTCATCAAGCTTCTGCAGGTCAGGGTTAGGATTTTGTATGAAATACTGATTGAATATATATGCCGAAGCATATGATTCCCTGTTTGATAAGATGAAATCTTGAGCTTTGGATATTATGTCAGTCGTATCTTTGCTGATGAGATTTCTGAAGTTCTGAAGTTTGTTGTTCGGACCGTTGCCTGTGATTTGTGGATTGGAAAAATTTCCTTTAAAGTTTACCTTCCATTTTTTATCTGCAAAAACTGGCACTGACAGTCCTGAGTCGTTTACAAGCCTGATTAGTGTTATTGTATCTGGCAAAAATGTATATTCGTATTTTCCTTCCTTTAATTTTATTGTATCTATTTTAGCTATAGGATCATCGTATATGGCATATATGTTTTTTTCTTTTTTATTGTTTAATTCAATATTTAATGTAAACATGTCGCTACCCCCGCATGATGTTAATACGATAGAAGTGTATAGTAATATAGCTTTGTAGAGTATTTTCATAAAATTATAGTTTGTTTTCTGCGAAAATACATAAAAATGATGTAAAGTCGGAATTATACAGTATTTAATTTGCAAAAAAAGGCTGGAACAGTTCGTTCCAGCCTTAATATAGTAGATTTTATAATTATCTAATTATTTGATTTCGTTTGCATATTTAGCAAATTCGCGGTCGTTTGCAGCTTTAGCAGCAAGAGCAGGATCTTTCTGAGCAACCTTAGCCATGCTAGTCTTAACCAAGTCAGCATTGTTAGTTCTAGCACCAACGATAGCCATCAAATAGTCAGTGTAAGCATCAGGGTTCTTAACTGCAGTCAAAGTATTCTTAGCTTTGTTGTAGTCTTTAGCCAAGATCTGAGCCAAAGCAGCTGAGTTAGTTTTAGTATCACCGAATGCAGCTACAGCCTTGTCATACTGACCCTGTTTGATATACAAGTTACCAAGAGCTTCGTTAGCTGTGTTGGCACCTGTAGCCTTAGCAAGATAAGTTTCAGCGTTAGCAACATTACCCTTAGACAATTCGATCAAACCGAGGTTAGTGTTAACTTCAGGAGCGTTAGCGTTTTTGCTAGCAGCCTGTTTGAAGTATTTTTCAGCAGTAGCCTTGTCAGATACATATGCCATTTCACCAAGGTTGTTGTATGCACGATAGTCGTTAGGATACAATTCGATAGTCTTCTTGTAGATAGCTTCTTTGCGAGCGTTGTCGTTAGTCAAAGTAGCAGCATACAAAAGTTCTTCTACGCTCAATACAGATGCATCTGAATCGAATGCAGCATTGATTTCTTCGTCGCTACGTCCGATAACATCATAGTTAGCAGTCAAGCGAGCACGACGCAACTGAGGAAGGATTTCGTCAGCCAATGTCTTGTAAACTGAAGAAATGTTCTTGATTTCAGTTTCACGCTGTTCTGGATCCTGATACATTGAAAGAACACGCAAGATAAGATCTTTGTCCTGGATATCTGATTTAGAAACCAATTCCTGGAAACCTTCCCAGTCCTGAGCTGTGTATTCAGTATCAACTGTAGTTTCAATCTTACCTTTCTTCAACTGCTGTTTCATGTATTTTTCAGTGTTGTCCTGACGTTTTTCAGCCAATCCTGTGTTCAGTTTAACACCACCATCAGGTGAAGCGTAAGCAGAAATTTCGATATTGTTAAGTTTGTAGTTCTTAGTGTCGCCAGCGACGATTGCAACCTGTTTGTGGAAATCTTTAATACCTTCTGCTTTCAATTCGCTAGAGCGAAGGTTAGCCTGCTGGATCAAGAACATAATCTGAGCTTCTTTAGCTTCTTTGATTATACGCTGGAATGCATCTGTAGAGTTTGCAGCGTTAGCAGAAGCTACAGTTGGTAGTTCTGAAGTAGCTATTACACCATCAGCAATTTTAACTGAAGGAATTGTGTATTCTTTGCTTCCTTTCTTTATCTTGAAATCAAGATAAAGTTCAGATTTAGCCATTTCTGGAACATAGTCGAAAGAAGCTTTCATAGTGTAAGTACCACCAGCTTTGTAAGAGATAGTCTGGTTGTTGCCTTGTACTTTTTCTCCCTGGAACATAGCTGGCTGGCCTTTAGCTTCGCCGCCTTCCCATCTTAAAACTGGAGTAACTTCAACAGTTGCACTTTTCTTGAAATACTTTTCAGGGAACTTACCTGTGATAGTTACAGGAACTTTACCTCCAACAGCTTCCAAAACTTCAGGGTTTGTAGTGAAGTAGTCAGAAGACAATTCTCCCATCTTGCTACATGAAGAGAAAGCAAGAACTAATAATGCCACGATAGGCAAATACAACTTCTTAATCATGATCTTTAAAAATTAGGTTTGTATAATTATATAAATTTGTCTTTTTAATATGTTCAGTCGCCACAAAGATACGAAAAAAGATATAGTGTCGTCCATATTTGTCCTTTTTTTTACTCTATCATGACTGAAAAATGCTTAAAAATGATAGTTTCTCCCCCATTTATAGTGATTTTTTGTTATTCCTGGGATGATGGTTTATTATTTCATCCCTAAGTTTTCGTCTGTCAATATGGGTGTAAATTTCGGTTGTGCCGATACTTTCATGTCCTAACATACTCTGAATAGCTCTTAAATTTGCCCCACCTTCCAGCAGGTGTGTAGCGAAAGAATGTCTGAAAGTATGCGGACTTATGCTTTTCTTTAATCCGATTTTATCAGCCAGTTCTTTTATTATATGAAACACCATTATTCTTGATATGTTTTTGCCGAATTTGCTGATAAACAGAAAATCCTCATATCCCGGTTTTATCAGTCCCTCGTTTCTTGTGATAAAATAATTCTTTATTTCTTCGATGGCTCTTGGGGATATAGGGACAAGCCTTTGCTTGCTTCCTTTTCCTTCCACTTTTATAAATCCGTCGTTAAGATACAAATCGGAAATCTTCAGGTTGCATAATTCTGAAACACGAAGTCCGCAACTGTATAGTGTTTCAAGTATTGCACAGTTCCTCTGTCCTTCTCTTGTACTTCTGTCGATGGCGCTTATAAGGTTGTCGATTTCTTCTACACTCAGAATGTCGGGCAGATGTTTCCCGATTTGAGGTGATTCTAACAGCTCCGACGGATCTTGACGGATATAGTCTTCAATCAGTAGAAAATGAAAGAATGTACGAATACCTGACAGTATCCTTGCTTGTGAACGCGGACTGATGCCTATGTCTCTCAGACCGGCGCTGAAGTATTCTAGGTCTTCAAGAGAAACGTCAAGGATGTTTATTTTTTCTTCTTCAAGATAATATAAAAGTTTGTCCAGGTCGTTGGTGTAGGCCATGACCGTATTGTCTGACAGTGACTTTTCCAGTCTTAGATATTGTCTATACTTTATTATAATTTGTCCGTTAACTTCCTGTTTATTCATTCTTTTTTATTATCTTTGCACCATATTATTACAAAGGTACAAAAAGTTTATATCAAATAAACGATGCGAATACAAATTATCAATGGCCCGAATATAAATTTATTGGGAAAACGTGAGCCTTCCATTTATGGGGCTGTTTCTTTTGAAGAGTACTATAAGAAACTGTCTCAGCTGTATCCGAATGTTGAGTTTGACTATTTCCAGTCGAATGTGGAAGGTGAGATGATCAATAAAATCCATGAAGTGGGATTTTCTTATGATGGCATAATCTTGAATGCCGGAGCTTATACGCACACATCAATAGCGCTTCAGGATGCTTTGCGGGCTGTCACTACTCCTGCCATTGAGGTACATATTTCCAATGTCCATACCAGGGAAGAATTCAGACATAAGTCTATGATATCATGTGCTTGCCGTGGAGTAATATGTGGTTTCGGGCTTGACTCATACAGGTTGGCTGTCGAAGCTTTTTTAAATTCGAAATAATGTAAAACAGGTATAATAGTTTTTTTATTATGATGCTTAAACAAACAAAAATCGTTGCTTCCATTTCAGATTTGCGCTGTGAAGTGGATTTTATCAGAGATCTTTTTAATGCAGGTATGAATGTTGTTCGTATGAACACAGCGCATGCCAGCCGTGAAGGTTTCGAAAAATTGATATCCAATGTGCGCCAAGTTTCTAACCGTATAGCTATTCTGATGGATACAAAAGGTCCTGAAGTGCGTACAACTGCAAGCGCAGAAGGTCCTATCGATTTTAAAATAGGTGATAAAGTACAGATTGTAGGAAATCCGGATCAGGAAACTACAAGAGAATGTATTTCTGTTACATATAAGAATTTTGTTCACGATTTGTCAGTGGGCGCTTCTGTTCTTATTGATGATGGTGATTTGGCATTGACAGTTGTCGATAAGAATGAAACTACCCTGTTCTGTGAAGTTCAGAACGATGCTACATTGGGAAGCCGTAAGAGTGTGAACGTTCCGGGTGTACGTATCAACCTTCCTTCATTGACAGAAAAAGACCGTAACAATATTCTTTATGCAATAGAAAAAGATATCGACTTTATAGCCCATTCATTCGTACGTAATCGTCAGGATGTTCTTGACATTCGTGAAATTCTAGATGCTCATAACAGCGATATAAAGATTATTGCAAAAATCGAAAATCAGGAAGGTGTTGACAATATTGATGAAATCCTTGAAGTGGCAGACGGTGTGATGGTTGCCCGTGGTGACCTTGGTATTGAAGTGGCACAGGAACGCATTCCTGGTATTCAGCGTCAGTTGATCAAGAAGTGTATTCTTGCACGTAAACCGGTAATCGTTGCAACTCAGATGCTTCACACTATGATTAATAATCCACGTCCTACACGTGCTGAAGTTACCGATATTGCAAATGCCATTTATTATCGTACAGATGCTTTGATGTTAAGTGGTGAAACTGCATATGGTAAGTATCCTGTTGAAGCAGTTAAGACTATGGCTAAGATTGCTGCTCAGGCAGAAAAGGATAAAATGGAAGAAAACGATATTCAGATTCGTCTTACTCCTGAAAATGCAGATGTAACAGGATTCCTTGCAAAATCGGCAGTACGTGCTACTAACCTAATGCCTATACACGCTATCATTACAGACAGTTTCAGCGGTTTGACAGCTCGCAGCCTTGCTGCATATCGTGGAAAGCATCCTGTATTGGCTATCTGTTATAAGGAAAAGACAATGCGTCATCTTGCTCTCTCATATGGTGTAGAAGCTATCTACATGCCAGAGAAGGCCAACGGACAGGAATATTATTTCACTGCTCTTCGTAAGCTGATAAACGATGGGGTATTATCCGGCAATGATATGGTGGCATATTTGAGTAGTGGTAAGGCAGGTACAAAGACTTCATTCCTTGAAATCAATCAGGTGAACGATGTTCTTGAACATGCAGAAGATTATGTTCTTCCTAACAAGAACCGTTATTTATAATCAATATAATGAAAGAAACGGACGCTCTGGACGATTATATACTTCAGCATATTGATGAAGAAGGAGATTATCTGAAAGCATTATATCGGGCGACGCATGTAAAACTACTGCGTCCCCGTATGGCTTCAGGGCATCTTCAGGGTAGAATGTTGAAGATGTTTGTCCAAATGATTCGCCCAAGACAGGTTCTTGAGATAGGAACATACAGTGGATATTCCGCCCTTTGTCTGGCTGAAGGACTGGAGGATGGAGCTATGCTTCACACTTTCGAGATTAATGACGAACAAGAGGACTTTACACGTCCATGGTTGGAAAATTCGCCATATTCCGACAAGATAAAGTTCTACATAGGTGATGCAATGCAGATAGTACCTACACTGGATATAACATTCGATCTGGCATTTATGGATGGCAACAAACGTTTCTATGTGGAATACTACGAAATGATATTGAAACAGCTTCGAAGTGGTGGGTATATTCTGGCAGATAATACTTTATGGGATGGTCATGTTCTTGAGGAAAATCCGCATCACACCGATTTGCAGACTATAGGAATAAAGAAATTTAATGACTTGGTTGCGGCAGACGACAGGGTGGAAAAGGTGATATTGCCAATGCGTGACGGTCTTACAATAATAAGAAAAAAATAGAAATAATTTTATGGAAACAACCAGACAAAATAAAATTGCCAGACTGATTCAGAAAGAATTGAGCGAAATATTTTTGGCACAGACAAAATCAATGCCTGGCGTATTGGTATCTGTAAGCGTAGTGAGAATCAGTCCAGATATGAGTTATGCTCGTGCTTATCTAAGTATTTTCCCGTCGGAAAGGGCAGAAGAGATAGTAAAGAATATTAATGCAAATGCCAAAGCAATACGATTTGAACTCGGAGGACGCGTGCGTCATCAGCTGCGTATAATTCCGGAGCTGAAGTTCTTTATCGACGATTCTTTGGATTATGCTGAAAAGATAGATCAGCTTCTTAAATAATAGAGGCTTGTCGTATTACTGATAAAATTTAATTGCCGTGAATTTCCCTTTTTACATCGCTAAAAGGTATTTGTTTTCGAAGAAATCGCATAATGCAATAAATGTAATTTCAGGTATTTCTGTGTGCGGAGTTGCTTTGGCTACATTAGCAATGGTCTGCACACTTTCTGTTTTTAATGGCTTCCAGGATATGGTGGCAACATTCTTCACTGCGTTTGATCCTCAGGTGAAGATAACTTCAGTCAAAGGAAAAGTGTTTGACGGTAGCCTGCCTGTTCTGTCGCAGATTAAAAATATGCCTGAGGTAGCCGTCTATTCAGAGTCTGTTGAAGATAATGCAATGGTGCAATATAAAGGGAGACAGGTAATGGCAGTTATAAAAGGAGTAGAGGACAACTTTGATAAGCTTACTCCAATAGACAGTATATTGTTTGGTCGTGGCGAACTTATTCTTCACGACGAAGTTGCTGATTATGCCATTCCTGGCTTGCAGCTGCTTTCCACATTAGGTACGGGTATCCGTTTCCTTGATCCTCTTGAAGTTTATGCTCCAAAGCGTGGAGCAAAAATAAACATGGCTAATCCAATGAGCAGTTTTGTGAGTGATGACCTTTTCTCTTCAGGACTGACTTTTACTGTAAATCAGGAGAAATATGATGGCTCATATATTCTGACATCAATTGACTTTGCACGCAATTTGTTTCAGTATGATAAAGAGGTTTCGGCAGTCAACTTACGTCTTTATCCAACAGCTAACGAGAAGGATGTAATCTCAAAGATAAAAAGAATTCTGGGCGAAGACTTCTATGTTCAGGATAGATACGAGCAGCAGGCCGATACATTCAGAATAATGGAGATAGAAAAGCTTATTTCGTATATTTTCCTGACCTTTATACTTATGATAGCATGTTTCAATGTTATAGGTTCATTGTCCATGCTTATAATTGACAAGAAAAACGATGTTCAGACACTCAGAAACCTAGGAGCTTCCGACAATCAGATAGTAAGAATATTTCTATTTGAAGGAAGGATGATATCATTTATTGGTGCTGTTGCAGGAGTAATCTTGGGATTGATTCTCTGTCTTGTGCAGCAGGAGTATGGAATAATATCATTGGGAAATTCCGGCAGTTTTGTTGTCGATTCTTATCCTGTAAGTGTTCATGCTTGGGATGTAGTACTTATATTTATAACAGTACTTGTGATTGGATTTATCTCAGTGTGGTATCCGGTAAGATATCTTAGCAAGAGGTTATTGTAAAACCAATCTGTTTACCCCAGTGTAATACTCCTCACTGAAACATCCTCATGTAGGAAGATTGATGCTGATTCTTTGAATTTCTCTACAGATTCTGTAGTGAGAAACTGACAGTCTCCTCCTTTTGTGCATCTGGAGTTTATTTCCTTATGTCTTTTCAGGTAGTCTTTTAAACTGTCTGCCACGTATTCTCCTTGAGTAATTATTCTTATTCCGTCAGGAGTAAATTCCCTTATTTTGTCTATAAGCAACGGATAGTGGGTACATCCCAGTACTATTGTATCTATTTGATTGTCTTTTTCCAAAAGTTCGTTTATGTACTTCTTTACGAAAAAGTCTGCTCCATCTGAGTCGAATTCGTTGTTCTCTACCAGTGGTACCCACATAGGGCATGCTACACCCGTAACCTTTATATCCGGATACAGTTTCTTTATTTCCATCGGATAAGATTCAGATTTTATTGTCCCTGATGTAGCCAATATACCTACATGTCTGCTTACGGTTGCTTCACCGATACTTTCGGCTGTAGGCCTTATTACTCCAAGCACTCTTCTGGAATTATCAAGATAAGGTAGGTCGTTTTGCTGTATGCTTCTAAGAGCTTTTGCTGATGCGGTGTTGCATGCCAGAATAACTAACGGACACCCTAGTTCAAAAAGTCTTATGACAGCTTGTAGAGTAAACTCATACACTACTTCGAAAGAACGTGTCCCATAAGGAGTGCGTGCATTGTCACCCAAGTACATAAAGTCATATTCGGGCAACAGCTTTCTTATTTCTTTCAGTATGGTTAGTCCGCCGTATCCGGAATCAAAAACTCCTATTGGTCCTTTTATCTGATTAATTAAATATGGCATGCAAATAAAATTAAAAGGTGAAGAACCTGTAAACACGGCATTTGTGTGAACAGGTTCCTCACCGGTATGTTTAATTTATAAATTCTTTAATTATTTGTTTGTATTGGGAGCTGCTGGAAGTGTAGCAGGAGCCTGTGGCACATATGGAGTAGCTGTCAAGCTTATTCCAAGGTTAGTCTTGATATCGTTTGTGATATCCTTAGCCTGAGTTTCGTCAACGTAAGGAATATCTGTACGGTTCAAGTCGAATACGAATACATAACCACCTGCCTTACCTACAGCCTGAACAGCTTTTTCCATCTTTTCGTAGATAGGGTTCATCATGTCAGCGTAAGCTTTCTGCAGCTGCTGCTGAGCATCCTGCTGGAACTGCATTCCTTTTTCAGAAAGTTCCTGAAGCTCTTTCTGGCGGCGTTCAAGGATGTTCTGAGGAAGGTTCTTCTGTTCCTGCTGGAATTCTGCGAATTTCTTGTTGAACTCGTCAGAAGCACGTTTGATTTCATCTTCGTATTGTTTCTGCAAGGCCTGGATATCAGTCTGAGCTTTTGCGTATTCAGGCATTACCAAGATAATTGATTCTGATTTGAAGTATCCGAACTTCTGTGCAAATATGCTCATTGGTGCAACGAGCATAAGCAATAATGCTAATTTTTTCAACATAATCTTTGTTTTCTATTTTATTGTTATATTCTTAGTTTATTACGTGTGTTTTTCTTTCGGTTGCAAATGTATAAAATTATTTTGAATATCCTAATTTCAAAAGAACTTCATTACTAATATCAATGCGCGGAGATGCAAAAATCATACTTTGTGCCGAAGCTCTGTCGATTACAGCATCATATCCTTTCTGTGTAGCTATTTCTTTTACAGCATTGTAGATTGCATCCTGTATTGGAGAAATTAGCTCCTGTCTTTTCTTCATTGCTTCGCCTTGAGGACCGAAGTATGTCTGTCTCAATTCAGCAGCTTCCTTTTCCTTGGCAATTATTTCCTCTTCTTTGGCTGTCCTTTGTTCAGTGCTTAAGCCTGATGCTGATTTCTGATATGCTTCGTACAGTGCTTTTGCTTCTTTTGACTTGGCTTCAACTTCTGCTTGCCATTGTTTTGACAGGGTTTCCATTTGCTTGTTGGCCTGTTCGTATGAAGGGATTTGCTTCAGAATGAATTCCATGTCTATGAGTGCAAATTTCTGTGCATGTGCTGCTACTATGCCTGACATAATTATCAGTAGTGATAGAAACAATTTCTTCATAATATTTGAGTTTTTGAGTTTGTTAGTTCTTAAGTTAGTTGACAAGGTTGCCATCCGGATGGAGAACCTTTCTATCAACTTGTAACTGAGACCTTGTTCTCTTAATATTAGAACTCCTGTCCGATTATAAAATGGAACTGGCTGCCGCTATACTGCATTGAGCCGTTTATCTTGTCGAAACCATATGCCCAGTCAATACCCATCATACCGATCATTGGAAGGAAGATACGAACACCGACACCGGCTGAACGTTTCAACTGGAATGGGTTGAAGTCAGCCACATCTGTCCAGGCGTTACCTGCCTCCACAAATCCCAAAGCATAGATACTTGTTGAATTTTCAAGCATAAGCGGGTATCTCAACTCAGCACCAAGTCTGATGTATGCATAACCTTCGCTACCGTATGGAGTTAATGAACCGTTTTCATAACCGCGTAGTGCGATAGTTTCAGATGCGTAGTTGTAGCTATATCCTGTCATACCGTCACCACCCACATAGAATGTTTCGAACGGAGAACGTTTGTATTTGTTGTAATGACCTAAGATACCGAACTCAGTACGTGTCATCAATACAGGACATTTCTGTATAGGCAGCAATGCTGTATAAGTTTTTGCTTTGAATTTCCATTTGTGGTATTCAATCCACTTGTACATGCTTGCAGCTTCTTCGTAGTTATCTTTTCCGTAAGTAGAATAATCCTTTTTACTGAACAGTGAGTATGGCGGAGTGAACGATACCGATGCCGAGAATTCAGAACCGTATCTTGGGAAGATAGGGTTGTCTGTAGAGTTTCTGGCAAGTGTCAGGTTCAGGTTGATGTTGTTACAGTTACCTGTGTTCATATACTGTCCGTTGTTCAGCTTGATGTACAGGTAGCTCCAGTCTTTCAACATGAATCTCTGGTAAGACAACTCAGCCGAGATAGTGAAATAGTCGTCAGGCCATCTCAGACGCTTACCCCAACCGATTGACGCACCGAACATCTTGATTGACTTGTCAGGGTCGTAGTAAGATTCGTAGTTATTATAGTAGTTGCCATAATAGTTGTTGTAATAGCTACCGTAACCGTAAAGCATGTTATAGTAGTTGTTCATGTATGCCGAGTTATAGTAGTTACTGCTTACGTCAGTCTGAACAGAGTAGAATGCCGATACTGAGAAAGATGTAGGACGTTTTCCTCCGAACCATGGGTCGAAGAATGAAACGCTGTACGACTGATAGTATCTACCGTTTGTCTGACCGCTGATGGTAAGTGTCTGGCCGTCTCCCTGAGGAAGAATACCGCGGTAGTTGTCATTCTTTCTGAACAGGTTGGCAAACGAGAAGTTTGTGAACTTCAAACTCAGTTTACCGATAACACCTGTCTGTCCCCAACCTGCAGAGAATTCCACCTGGTCGTTGGCCTTTGATTCCAGACCCCAGTTGATGTCAACCGTACCGTCCTGTGGATTAGGCTGTACGTCAGGCTGGATGTTTTCAGGGTTGAAGTGTCCCATCTGCGCGATTTCACGATATGAACGTTCCAGAGCTTCTTTACTGAAAAGGTCACCCGGACGGGTTCTCAACTCACGACGGACAATGTTCTCATACAGACGGTCGTTACCGTTTATGCGTACGTGGCTGATAGTAGCCTGCGGACCTTCGGTGATACGCATTTCCAGGTCGATAGAGTCACCGTCTATGTTTACTTCCACTGGATCAAGGTTATAGAATACATATCCTCTGTTATAGTAATTGTTACCGATGGCGTCTTCGTCTCCACTGATACGTTCGTTAAGCAGTTTCTGGTTATATACGTCACCTTTCTTCATTCTAAGCTGTTCGCTCAACAAATCCGAAGGATAAACTGTATTACCCACCCATGTAATGTCTCTCAGGTAATATTTATCACCTTCGTATATCTTCATGTAGATGTTTACAGTTTTGTCGTCATATTGGCTTACGCTGTCCATTTCGATAAGGGCATCACGGTAACCGAGTTCGTTATACTTGTCTATGATGAGCTGCTTGTCAGCCTCGAAGTTGCTTTCGATGAATTTCTTTGTACGGAAAAGGTTTACTAGTTTACCTTTTTCGTTTGTCTTCTTCATTACCCTTTTAAGCTTCTTGTCTGTCAGGACAGTGTTACCGTCTATTGTAATCTGGTGAACTTTGATTTTTTCCTTCTTGTCAATGTTCACATCTACATATACCTGTTCTACATTGGCTGTGTCTTCTCTTTCTACGATGTTTACCTCAGCATTTTTGAAACCTTTCTCGTCGAAGTGCTTCTTGATCAGAATTTTTGCACGGTCTATAAGGTTTGGTGTAATCTGACTACCTTTTACCAATCCAAGTTTTGCCTGCAAATCTTCACGCTCGCTCTTCTTTACCCCATAGAAACGTATGTCAGTTATACGCGGGCGTTGTTTCAGCTCGATATGCAGATATATTTTGTTGTCTTCAATCTTGTCTGCCGAGATTTTTACGTCCGAAAACAATCCGTGCCTCCAGTATTTCTTTACGGCTCCCGTGATGTCGTCGCCAGGCACAGTGATGGTCTGCCCTACAGCAAGACCTGAAATTCCTATAAGTACATAATCTTCATAGTTTTTCACGCCTGTAACCTTTATATCCGCAATCTCGTATTTCTTTGGCGAACCGTTGTATAGAATTACAGGTTTATCGTTTTCGGTAGTATTATCCTGGGCATATCCTTTGTCATATACGAAAGACAGGCCCATGGTCATCATAGATATGAGTAAAAGACGGTATCTCATTGCTTAATATTATAATTGTTCACTAGTTTTTCCAAATCGGCGTTCTCTGCTTTGATAATCGCAGATGGCTTTGCATAACTCTTCTTCCTTGAAATCCGGCCAGTAGGTGTTGCTGAAATAAAGCTCAGAGTAGGCACATTGCCACAAAAGGTAGTTGCTCAGTCTTATTTCTCCTCCTGTTCTGATCAGCAGTTCAGGGTCAGGCATATAATTAGTTGCCAGATGGCTGTCGATGGTCTTGTCTGTTATTTCATCTACAGACAATTCTCCTCGTTTTACCTTTTCTGCAATCTGTTTCATAGCATCTGTTATTTCCCATTTTGAAGAATAGCTTAAAGCCAGAGTCAGACACATGCCGGTATTGCGTGATGTATTTTCAATACATTTTTTCAGACGGTCGAGTACATCTTTCGGAAGTCTTGATGTATCACCTATAATTCTGAAGCTAATATTGTTCTTCATGAAAGTCTCTTCCTCTATCGAATCCATGAGCAGACTCATAAGGGCAGCTACTTCGTCAACAGGTCTGTTCCAGTTCTCTGTCGAGAAAGTATATAGGGTAAGAAATTTCACACCAAGTCTGGCTGATTCTTCTGCTATTATATGTACAGTCTCCGCACCAGCTTGATGACCGAACGTACGGGCATGACCTCTTTCCTTAGCCCATCTGCCGTTACCGTCCATTATTATTGCTATGTGTGCGGGTATTCTGGTTTTATCTATTTTTTCTCTATATAGCATCTTGTTCTTTGTTTTAATAATCATTCCTTAGGCGTAAGTCTGTTCAGAAGTGCTCTGGTAGCGCTTCCGTCCTCCCATATAAACCAGATAAACGAGCCTTTGTTACCATTTTCCTCTACTACAGCAGAGTAGCTTCCGTTTCCGCGGTAAGTTGTAAGCTTGTCTATTCCGTTTTTGTTTTCAGATGGGAACACCATGTATCCGGTTTCCTGATTCCAGTTCAGTCCGTTGTCGTTTGAAGTATAGAAATAATCGAAATCTTCGCCGAATGCATATATTTTGCCGTCGTAAGTAATCATAGAGATATTTCCCTGATTAGGACATGTAGTCGGGTTGTTTGGCTGATATTTCACCCATTCTGTATCATTTGAAATGTAGCTGAATACTGTAGCAGTAGAATCTGCTTCGGATGTCCCGATATTGTTTGTCATTACGATGGTTCTCCATAAATCCTTATTGTGAGATGAAGGCATTGATATGGCAGACATACGTCCGTTCAGGTCATTGCCGCTCACAAAATTACTTTCTTCTCCTGTCAGTTCATTTCCTTCAGAATCGATAGTAACGACTTTATTCTCATTACCTTTGTATGCTAAAAGCTTACCGTTGCTGACAGAAATCAGATTAGTCAATCCGGTAGAATTGCCGATTTTAGTGAATTGATTTTCCAGAAAGTATAATTCTCTGTTTGCTACGAAATAGACATTATTGTTGAAAGCTGTAGCTGAATAAATGTTTGTACCGGCAGGAAGTGTAATTTCTGCCCAGCTGGATATATTACCTCTTTCTACTGATGCCTTATTTGCCAGTACGTTTCCATCTGCAGTTTCACCGAATACATATAAAGTTTCGTTAGTGTAAACGGCCTTTTGTCTGGCATAAGTAGTACCGTTTGCAAATTTATTGTTTTCGAAATGTTTCCAAACCAGAGAATCCGGATTCAGTTTATGTACATTAACGCTTACTACGTATGGAGCTCCAAAATCAAACTGGTTAAGTGTAGGATTGAAAGTCATTACCTTGAATGTCACCGGTTTGCTGAAATCCAGTGAGTCGGCGGTTGTCCATATTGTGTCTTTATCATTCTTTACGTAATATACAGCCGCATAATCTGCAGAAATACTTGCCACAACTCTCGTTATGTCAACATCTTTAGGCAAAGAATCCTTATTATATATTTTTCTGTTGATTTGGTCTATGGTAAAAGGGACATCAGCATAGCTCACTGTATCTGTATATACACTGTCTTCTCCTTCTGAACTTTTCACATAGAATGTCTGGTGTAGTGTACCGATAGAAAATGATGTGATACTAGATGTAGAAGGATACTCTATTTCTTCGTAATCATTTCCCAGACACGAAGATAAAAAAAATGTAGCCGTCATTATGCCGGCAACTAAAGATGGTAATATTCTTATTTTCATTTGCAAATGATTTCTATGTTACAAGTTGCAAAAGTAGAAAGTTTTTTTGTCTAAACAGAACATTTCCGTCAGTTTTATATAAAATTATGGATAAACTCTCCGTTTTTATCGCCCAACAGTGGAATGTATAGTATTTTAAAATGTATTTAAACGCTGTTTAATAGGTTTTTAAATCTGTATATGAACATTTCGGAGGATATATGCTTTTATTATGCTGTCTTTGTTTTTAATAGTTCTCTAGGATTATTATTGTAAATAATAAATTAAAATAGTATATTTGCATATATGAGTTTTTTTAAAACGTTGCTGATATTGGAAATGAATTGAAAAGCACAGAGCCCTGAAAATAATAGTCACTGAAATACTTATTATTTTGTCTTTTTTATGTACAATGGTTTTTTGCTATTATTTTTTATGTAAAAATAACAAGAACAATAATATCTTAAAACCATTTGATTAGTTAACCCTTTATAAATCAAAATCTTTATATTATGAATAAAATAACATTACTTGCCGTTTTGTCTTTTTTTATTTATGCCTGTTCCGGAGGAAAAACAGAAGTGTCTTCACCGGATAAAACAATTAATGTGATTTTTACTGTAAATAATGAAAATAAGCCTACATATCAGATAAAAGTGAAAGACAGTGTTCTGATTCTTCCTTCAGTAATGGGGTTTAGGGACTTGAATGGTGCTTCTTTATCATCTCATCTTAAGATAAACGGTGTAGAACATACTTCTGTTGATGAAACATGGACGCAACCGTGGGGAGAAAATAAAACTATACGGAATAAATATAATGAGATGGCAGTCAGACTTTCAGATTGTAAACAAGTAGATCTGACCATACGTTTCAGGGCTTTTGATGATGGTGTTGGATTCAGATACGAATACGATGTCCGTGATGTTGACAGCCTGTTTATTATTGATGAACTTACAGAATTCAATATTGCAAAAGATGGCAAATCCTGGTCAATACCTGCCAATTTTGAAACTTATGAATTATTATATAGAAACAAATCGTTAAGCGAGATAAAGAACGCCAATACTCCGATTACCTTTAAGTCCGGAAGTGTTTATACAAGTATTCATGAAGCAGCTCTTACGGATTTTCCTGAGATGACATTGAAACGTATTGAAGGTACAACTTTCAAATCGGAACTTGCACCATGGCCTGATGGGATAAAGGTTAAGATTGCAGGAGGAAAATTTGTAAGTCCGTGGAGGACTGTTCAGGTTGGTTCGAAAGCCGTGGATTTGATAAACTCTTCATTGATTTTGAATCTTAACGAGCCTTGTAAATTGGAAAGCACGGATTGGATTCGGCCAATGAAATATATCGGTATCTGGTGGGGTATGCATTTAGGGGTGGAAACGTGGTATGAAGGTAAAAGACATGGTGCAACAACTGCCAACGCAAAGCGTTATATAGATTTTGCAGCTGAGAATAACATTGATGCTGTTATGTATGAGGGGTGGAACAAAGGTTGGGAAAACTGGGGAGGTACACAACATTTTGATTATACAGCTCCATATGATGATTTCAATATAAAAGAACTTGTGGATTATGCTAATAAAAAAGGAGTTAGGATAATAGGACATCATGAAACAGGTGGAAACATATTGAATTATGAGCGCCAGCTTGACAATGCCTATAAATGGTATTCTGACATGGGTATAAACGCTGTAAAGACAGGCTATGCCGGCGGACTTCCTAATGGTCATAATCATCATGGACAGTTTAATGTACGTCATTACCGTAAAGTTGTGGAAACAGCAGCCAAGTTTCATACCACACTTGACGTGCATGAACCGATAAAAGATACCGGTATTCGCAGGACATATCCTAATATGATGACTCGTGAAGGTGCCAGAGGTATGGAATGGAACGCATGGAGTGATGGCAATCCTCCTTCACATCATGTTATATTGCCATTTACCAGATTGCTTGCAGGACCTATGGACTATACTCCGGGAATATTTGATATTACTTATGAGCGTATAAAAAACTCTCCTGACAGGAAAAAGTGGAATATGAAAGACAGTAAAGACTGTCGTGTAAATACTACATTGGCAAAACAGATAGCCAATTGGGTTATATTGTATTCGCCACTTCAGATGGCTTCGGATATGATAGAGAATTATGAAGGTCATCCAGCATTCCAGTTTTTCCGTGATTTTGACCCGGACTGTGAATGGTCTAAGGCTTTAGACGGTGAGCCTGGCGAATATGTAGTAATTGTAAGGAAAGCTAAGGATAAGTTTTTCCTTGGTGCTTCCACAAATGAACAGGCACGTGATATAGATATAAAACTAGACTTTCTGGAAGATGGATATTATTATGATGCTGTGATATATGCAGACGGTGATGATGCCGATTGGGAAACAAATCCGTCTTCCTACAAAATAACTCATTGTAAAGTGAGTAATAAAGACTCCTTGCATATAAAGATGGCGCGTGGAGGTGGACAGGCTGTTTATTTTAAATTGCTAGACTAGATTATGTTTTATAATGGCATTTGACTTCTTTTCAATGACCGTTTAAAACGTAATTATATGTAATTGTTATTAATGTGATAACTGTAACTTTATTTATATGAAATATTTGACTATTATATGTGTGGGTCTGGCTTTGACGGCTGTAACAGTTTCGTCATGTAATGAAAAAGAGAGTAATCAGATTTTAGATTATACTCAGTTTGTGAATCCTTTTATAGGGACGGATTTTACAGGTAATACTTATCCGGGGGCACAGGTACCCTTCGGAATGGTACAGCTTAGTCCCGATAACGGTTTACCTGGATGGGACAGAATAGCCGGATATTTCTATCCGGACAGTACTATTGCAGGTTTCAGTCATACGCATCTTTCTGGCACGGGAGCCGGAGATCTTTATGATATATCGTTTATGCCTGTAACTCTGCCATACAATGAAGCCGAACAGCCTTTAGGAATTCATTCCAAATTCTCACATGAAAAGGAAAGTGCATATGCAGGATATTATCAAGTGTTCTTACAAGATTACAAAATAAATGTGGAATTGACTGCAACAGAGAGGTGTGGCATACAGAGATATACATTCCCTAAGGCAGAATCAGCTATATTCCTTAACCTGAAAAAAGCTATGAATTGGGATGAGACCAAAGATTCATATATAGAACAGGTCGATTCGGTAACACTTAAAGGTTACAGATATTCCAATGGCTGGGCAAGAAACCAGAAAATATATTTCTATACCAAGTTCTCAAGACCGTTTGACAGTTTGCAACTCGATAAGTCTCCGATAATTAAAGATGGCAAGGAGAACGGTCATGGGTATATCGCCAGAATAAATTATAATACTTCCGAAAATGAGCAGATTGTGATAAGAACAGCTATTTCCGGTGTAAGTATGGAAGGTGCTGAAAGAAACTTTATGGCCGAAGCACAGGAAAGTGATTTTGACTCATATTTGTATAAAGCCAAAAAGCTGTGGAATGATGCTTTGGGTAAAATAGAAGTTGAAAACAGCGATATGGATGAAACTGTAACATTCTATACAGCTCTTTATCATAGCATGCTGGCACCTACAATTTATGGGGATGTGGATGGTAGCTATTACGGGCCTGATAAAAAGATACATAAGGCAGACGGATGGACCAATTATAGCACATTCTCTCTTTGGGACACTTACAGAGCGGCACATCCGTTATTTACTATCATACAGCCTGAAAGGGTAAATGATATGGTAAAATCCCTTATTGCATTTTCTGAACAGAATGGAAGGTTGCCGGTGTGGAACATGTTTGGAAGTGAGACTGATATGATGATAGGTTACCATTCTGTTCCGGTAATAGTTGATGCATACCTTAAAGGTATAGGTGATTTTGATGCTGAATCGGCATTGAAAGAGTGTGTGAAAACTGCAAATCTTGATGATTACAGACAGATAGGTCTTTATAAAAATATGGGATATATACCTTATGATGTTGTAGATAAATACAATAGCGAAAATTGGTCGTTGTCAAAGACTTTAGAGTATGCATTCGATGATTATTGTATAGCCATAATGGCAGAAAAGATGGGCAAGGAAGATCTTGCAGATAATTTCTATAAAAGAGCCTCGAACTATAGAAATGTATTCAATGAAAATTCTTCGTTCATGCAACCAAAGGACAGTAAGGGTAATTTTATAGCAAGATTCAAACCGGAGGAATATACACCGCACATTACGGAAAGCAACGGATGGCAGTATTTGTGGTCAGTGCAGCATGATGTAGATGGACTGATAGAGTTGATAGGTGGTAAAAAACGTTTTGAGGAGAAATTGGATAGTATGTTTACACTTATTCCTAAAGAAAATGAACAGCTTCCTATATTCAGTACAGGTATGATAGGTCAGTATGTTCACGGAAATGAGCCTAGTCATCATGTGGCTTATCTATATAATTATACTGACAGCCCGTGGAAAACGCAGAAGTATGTTTCTGAAATAATGCATGAATTATATAAGAATTCGCCTGACGGATTATGTGGAAATGAGGACTGCGGACAGATGTCGGCTTGGTATGTAATGAGTGCAATGGGAATTTATCCTGTCAATCCAGTATCAGGGGAATATCAGATAGGTACTCCTATGTTCTCGGAAATGCAAATAAGGTTTGCTGAAAATAAGGTTTTTAAGATATTAGCAAAGAATGTAAGTCGTGAAAACTGCTATGTGAAATCTGTAAAATTGAATGGTGTCGCTTTAGAGAAACCGTTCATCAACCATAAAGATATAATGAAAGGTGGTGTCATAGAGTTTACTATGACCGACAAACCTACAAAATGGGGCGTGATTGCAGAAAAATAATTATAAACTTAATATATCAATAACCATGAAAAAACTTTTGCTGCCTATATTTCTATTATGCATAGCATTTGCAGCATATGCAAGTAATTATGCGGACTATGTAAATCCATTGGTAGGAACCCAGTCGTCTTTCGAATTGTCAACAGGTAATACTTATCCGGCTATAGCCAGACCTTGGGGTATGAATTTCTGGACACCTCAGACAGGAAAAATGGGTGACGGATGGCAATATACCTATAATGCGTATAAAATCAAGGGCTTTAAACAGACACATCAGCCAAGTCCTTGGATAAATGACTATGGACAATTCTCTATAATGCCGGTTGTAGGCAAACCTGAGTTTGATGAGGAAAAACGTTCCAGCTGGTTCTCTCATAAGGGTGAAGTGGCTAAAGCTTATTATTATAAAGTGTATTTGGCGGAACATGATGTAGTGACGGAGTTGACTCCTACTGAGAGAGCTGCAATGTTCAGATTTACATACCCAGAGAATGAAAAATCATACATCGTGGTTGATGCATTCCATAAAGGCGAATTTAAGGAATGCCCATATATAAAAGTTGATGCCGATAAGAACAGGATTATAGGATACACTACAAGAAACAGCGGTGGAGTGCCTGATAATTTCAAGAACTATTTTGTTATAGAGTTCGACAAACCTTTTACCTATACTGCTACAGTGGCAGATGGAAAGCTGGACGAAAAGGCTAAAGAACAACATGCTGACCATGTGTATGCCGTTATTGGATTCAGTACTAAAAAAGGCGAAAAAGTTCATGCCCGTGTGGCTTCATCGTTTATAAGCCACGAACAGGCAGAAATAAATCTGAAGGAATTGGGTAATGACAGTTTCGATACTATCGTAGCCAAGGGAAAAGACGCATGGAATGATGTTCTAGGGAGGATAGAGGTAGAAGGTGGAAACCTTGACCAGTACAGGACTTTCTATTCATGCCTTTACAGATCATTGCTTTTCCCTAGAAAGTTCTATGAGATAGATAAAGACGGACAAGTGGTTCATTATAGTCCTTATAACGGTAAGGTTCTTGCAGGATATATGTACACAGATACGGGCTTTTGGGATACATTCAGATGTCTGTTCCCTTTGCTTAACATGATGTATCCGTCTGTCAATAAAGAAATTCAGGAAGGATTGATCAATACTTATAAGGAAAGCGGATTCTTCCCTGAATGGGCAAGTCCGGGACATAGAGGATGTATGATAGGAAACAACTCGGCTTCTGTATTGGTAGATGCATATATGAAAGGTGTGAAAGTGGAAGATCTGGAAACACTCTATAAAGGATTAATTCATGGTACAAATAATGTACATCCTGAAATCTCTTCTACAGGACGTCTGGGATATGAATATTACAACAAACTGGGATATGTACCTTACGATGTAAAAATAAATGAGAACGCTGCACGTACTTTGGAATATGCTTATAATGACTGGTGTATCTATAAACTGGCAAAAGAATTGAAACGTCCTAAGAAAGAGGTAAATCTTTATGCCAAACGTGCAATGAACTACAAAAACCTTTTTGATAAGGAGTCTTGCCTGATGAGAGGACGTAATGAGAATGGAGAATTCATGAAACCTTTCTCTCCGCTGAAATGGGGTGATGCCTTCACTGAAGGTAACAGCTGGCACTATTCATGGTCGGTATTCCACGATCCTCAAGGATTGATTGATCTGATGGGAGGTAAGGAACAGTTTGTCGTTATGCTTGACTCTGTTTTCTCTGTACCGCCATTGTTCGACGAAAGCTATTACGGTCAGGTGATACACGAAATTCGTGAGATGACTGTAATGAATATGGGTAACTATGCACATGGAAACCAGCCGATACAACACATGATATACCTGTATAACTATGCAGGTCAGCCATGGAAGGCACAATACTGGTTGAGGGAAGTAATGAACAGAATGTATTCTGCCACTCCTGACGGTTATTGTGGGGATGAAGACAACGGACAGACTTCTGCATGGTATGTGTTTACTGCACTTGGATTCTATCCTGTATGCCCTGGAATAGATGAGTACGTATTGGGAGCTCCATTGTTTAAGAAAGCAGTGCTGCATCTTGAAAACGGTAATGAAGTTGTTATCAATGCGAACGGAAATAACGATGATAATAAGTATATCCTGAATATGAAGTGGAACGGCACTGATTATTCGAAGAACTATATTAATCATTCGGAACTTATGAAGGGCTGTACCATTGATATTCAGATGGATAGTAAACCTAATCTGAAACGTGGTATAGAATTGACAGATGCTCCATATTCATTCTCAAACGAAAAGAAATGATTGTTATGGATAATAGTAACACTAAACGTAGAAGTCCTATAACGTGGGTTCCATCGGCTTATTTTGCTATGGGACTGCCTTTTGTAGTCCTGAATATGGTGACGGTACTCATGTTCAAGGGATTGGAAGTAGATGATAAGCTTATAACATTCTGGACATCATTGATACTTCTCCCGTGGACATTGAAACCTTTGTGGAGTCCTTTCCTGGAACTTTTCAAGACCAAGAAGTTTTTTGTAGTGGCAACCCAGCTGACAACGGGTATCGCATTCGGTCTTGTAGCCTTGTCGCTGAATTTGAGCAGCTTCTTTGCTATATCCATAGCATTGCTTGCTGTGATAGCTTTCAGTGGGGCTACACATGATATTGCGTGCGATGGCGTTTATATGAGCGAACTATCCAACTCAGAACAGGCTAAATATATAGGATGGCAGGGCGCGTTCTATAATATCGCTAAGATTGTGGCTACAGGAGGACTGGTCTATCTTGCCGGATATTTTATAGAGAGTTATTCGGAAGCAGGTTCGGTGCTTGAGGCAAACAAGAAATCATGGATGACAATCATGCTTATACTGTCTGCCGTTATGATATTGCTGGCCTTGTATCATATATTTGCATTGCCATCGACAAAGGTGGTAAAGAATGAAGGTAAGAGAAGCGGAAAAGAAATCTTATCAGAGTTGTATAATGTATTGTCGGATTTTTTCCGTAAGACTCATATAATATATTATATTTGTTTCATTATTCTATACCGATTTGCGGAAGGCTTTGTGATGAAGATTGTACCATTGTTCCTGAAAGCTGCCAGAGAAGCCGGAGGATTAGGACTGTCTGAAAAAGAGATAGGCCTTTATTATGGTACATATGGTGCTGCAGCCTTTGTATTAGGGTCATTGCTTGCCGGATATTACATTTCTGCAAAAGGGTTGAAAAATACTTTATTCACTTTATGCTGTATATTTAACTTACCGTTTGTGGTATATGCCTTTCTGGCTTTCTTCCAGCCGGAAAGCGGTTTGATAATATGTAGTGGAATAGTATTCGAGTATTTCGGATATGGCTTCGGTTTCGTAGGCCTGACATTGTTTATGATGCAGCAGGTAGCTCCGGGCAAACACCAGATGGCGCATTATGCTTTTGCCTCAGGAATAATGAATCTTGGAGTGATGATACCGGGAATGATGAGCGGATGGGTTTGTGAGACATTGGGTGAATGGTTCAACAGACCTGGAGGTTACGAACCATTCTTCATATTCGTTCTGATTGCCACTATACCGGCATTTTTGATAACTTACTTTATACCGTTCAAATATAATCAGGATGGTACACTTATTGAAGGACAGAGAGAGTAAACTTATTATATGACATTTAAATCTAATAATTATGACAGAAAAATTTATTATGCCTTGGGAAGAACGCCCGGCAGGTTGCAACGATGTAATGTGGAGATATTCAAAGAATCCTGTTATCGGAAGATATCATATTCCGACTTCTAACAGTATATTCAATAGTGCTGTTGTTCCTTTTGGGGATGGATTTGCCGGAGTTTTCCGTTGTGATAACAAAGCTGTCCAGATGAATATTTTTGCAGGTTTCAGTAAGGATGGTATAAACTGGGAAATTAATCATGAACTTATTAAGTTCAAGGCGGGAAATACTGATATGATAGAGTCGGAATACAAGTACGACCCTCGTGTCACTTGGATTGAAGACCGCTACTGGATTACATGGTGTAACGGTTATCACGGACCAACTATCGGCATAGCCTATACTTTCGATTTCAAGGAATTCTTCCAGTGTGAGAATGCTTTCCTTCCGTTCAACAGAAACGGTGTGCTGTTCCCACAGAAGATTAACGGCAAGTATGCCATGCTGAGTCGTCCTAGTGATAATGGACATACTCCATTTGGCGATATATATATCAGCTACAGTCCTGATATGAAATACTGGGGAGAACACAGATGTGTGATGAAAGTGACTCCTTTCCCTGAAAGTGCATGGCAGTGCACAAAGATAGGTGCAGGTTCTGTTCCGTTCCTTACAGATGAAGGCTGGCTTATGTTCTATCACGGAGTTATTACTACGTGCAACGGTTTCAGATATTCAATGGGGGCTGTGATACTCGACAAGGATAATCCGGAAAAGGTATTGTATCGTACTCGCCCTTATCTGCTCGCTCCTGCCGCTCCTTATGAACTCCAGGGAGATGTGCCTAACGTAGTGTTCCCATGTGCCGCACTCCAGGATGGCGAAAGGGTAGCCGTTTATTACGGTGCTGCCGATACAGTGGTAGGTATGGCATTCGGGTATATCTCAGAGATAATAGATTTTGTAAAAAACAATTCTATAGTATAAGGAAATACTGACTTGTACTGTAGTAGTTATATATGATTATGAAAAAACTACTATTATACACCTTATTCTTTTTCTCTGCCGGAACTGCAATGTCGCAGCAGCCGGCAGATTATGTTGATCCGTTTATAGGTACTACCAATTTCGGAACATGTAATCCCGGTGCCGTTTGTCCCAACGGGATGATGTCCGTAGTTCCGTTTAATGTTATGGGTTCCGCCGATAATGTGTATGACAAGGATGCGCGTTGGTGGTCAACTCCGTATGATTATACGAACAGTTACTTTACCGGATTTTCTCATGTAAACCTCAGTGGAGTGGGATGTCCGGAGTTGGGATCTTTGCTTTTGATGCCTACAACCGGCGAACTGGATGTCGATTATAAGAACTACGGCAGTAAATATGAAAAGGAAACGGCCAATCCGGGATATTACAGCATCTATCTGAAAAAGTACAATATACTGGCAGAGGCGACTGCTACCATGAGAAGCGGACTGACACGTTTCACTTTCCCTAAAGGGAAAAGCAATATACTGCTTAATCTTGGTGAAGGTCTGACCAATGAAACAGGTGCTTTCGTAAGAAAAGTCAGTGAAACCGAGATTGAGGGCATGAAGCTTCTTGGTACTTTTTGCTATAATCCACAGGCTGTCTTTCCGATATATTTCGTGATGAGAGTCAGCAAGGCTCCCGCCGAGTCCGGATATTGGAAAAAACAGAGAAAAATGTATGGCGTTGAGGCAGAATGGGACAAAGACAACGGGAAATACAAGATTTACGATAAATATGGAAAAGACATTGCAGGCGACGATATAGGAGTGTGGTACACATTCAATACCTCCGAAGGTGAAGAAATAGAAGTATCCATAGGCGTATCGTTTGTAAGTATTGCAAATGCCAGAGAAAATCTTGACAAGGAACAAGCCGGAAGACATTTTGCCGAAATACATCAGGAAGCAAGAAACAGGTGGAATGACGACCTGGGCAGAATAATGGTGGAAGGAGGAACAAAAGAACAGAAGACAGTGTTCTATACAGCCCTTTATCATACACTTATTCATCCGAACATCCTGCAGGACGTAAACGGACAGTATCCTTCGATGGAAGGTGATGAGATACTTTCTACTAAGGGCGACAGATATACGGTATTCTCTTTATGGGATACATACAGAAATCTTCATCAGCTGATGACACTCGTTTATCCTGAACGTCAGATTGAGATGGTGAAAACTATGTTGGATATGTACAGAGAACATGGCTGGCTTCCAAAATGGGAACTTTATGGAAGGGAAACGCTCACTATGGAGGGCGACCCTAGTTTGCCGGTCATAGTCGATACATGGATGAAAGGACTCAGAGATTTCGACATCAATCTGGCATACGAGGCAATGTATAAGTCAGCCACCATGCCGGGAAAAGATAATCTGATGCGTCCTGATAATGACGATTATATCTCAAAAGGTTATGTTCCGTTGATGGAACAGTTTGATAATTCCGTGTCTCATGCACTGGAATATTACATTGCTGATTATGCTTTGTCAACTCTAGCTAAAGAACTGGGAAAGAATGATGACGCAAAGATGTTCTATAAGCGTTCTATGGGATATAAGAATTACTACTGCAAGGAGTTCGGCACCTTACGTCCTATCTTGCCAAACGGAGAGTTCTACAGCCCTTTCGATCCTAAACAGGGCGAAAACTTCGAGCCTAGTCCTGGATTCCACGAAGGAAACGCATGGAACTATACATACTATGTGCCTCACGACGTAAAGGGACTGGCAAAACTTATGGGAGGAAAGAAAAAGTTTGTAGATAAGCTCCAGATGATATTCGACAAGGGATATTACGACCCTGCCAACGAGCCGGACATAGCCTATCCTTATCTTTTCAGTTACTTTAAAGGTGAAGAATGGAGAACGCAGAAGACTGTCAAAATGTTGCTTGAAAAATATTTCAAACCAACTCCCGACGGTATTCCTGGAAATGATGACGCAGGAACAATGTCGGCATGGGCGATATTCAGTATGATGGGATTCTATCCTGATTGTCCTGGAGTGCCGGAATATACTCTGACTGCTCCTACTTTCGACAAGATAACCATAACTCTGAATCCAAAGTTCTATAAACAGAAACAGCTTGTAATAGAGGTCGTGGATGATGAAAAGAATACCGACGGGTATATAAAACGTATCGAAATGGGAAATTCATCATGCGGATATAGAGTGAAGCATAATTCGCTGGTAGAATCTGGAACTTTAAGGTTCCACAAGTAATACGAACTAAACTTTATTGGACAGTATTTTCAGGAAAAATACTCATAAGGAGGAGGGCATGTCGCAGCAGATATGCCCTCTTCTCGTATCCTGTCTAATTATCAGTTTACTCTTCCTTAGTTTCGAAACTCTCCGGCGTCGGAATATACAGAGGATGATTCTCGAAACCTACATTGACCAGTTTCCCGCTTTCGGTCAGACGCTTGATCTGCCGCATGGCCATATATCTCGTCGTCGAGCAGATGTCTTGCAGCTTTGGGCGAGTGATAGCTTTATTTGTGCTGAAATAATTTGTCAGTATTCTATCGACTTTCTCGTCTGTGATAGCGTCTGAATGTATTGCCGTAACCTTTTCCATTCCGTTCTTTGCAGCCAATTCCTTTACCCTTTCCGTAAATTCCTTTTCCGGATTGATATTGACAGATTTCACCTCAATAGCCTTTCCTGTCTCTTTACCTGTACACGTCCCGTTGGCGGATTTAAGACTGATATTGAAACTGCATAGCCCTTCCAGTTTCACAATGTTTCCTTTTGCCAGCTGATTGGCTATCTCTTCCTGAAAAGCGAAGATTACAGCATTAATGTCCGCCGGTGTAAGAGTGCAGGCATTGTGTATCAATTCTACAATCCTCTTAGTGCTGATGGTTTGCTGTTCGCAGACTCTTATGTGGTATTCCGATTTGCTGTTTTCACTATTTACGTTCGGATTAGTGTAGAAATCATATTTTATTCTTCCCATATAGTATTTGTTTTATGTTTAAATGTTTTGGTGCTGACTGTAGTCGGCAGCACTGCTCACTGTTGTCGGCAGAGGTGTCCACTATAGTCGGCAGCATTGCCCACTGTAGTCGGCACCAAACGATGTCAGGCTTCTTCTCTATTAGCTTTCTGAACACAAAAGTACGTAATTGGTTTTTTATAATGTCTGCCTTTGTCAGTCTATTTTGATATTCCTTCATCGTTTTAGTGAAAACTCGGATTGTTTTATTACCTTTGCACAGTCCCGCGCCGCCGGACGCTTTATCATGGAGCGTAGGAAGGGAGGGACAAGACATATTGAAAGGCGTTTACTACGCTTTGGTTTTGGCGTTCTGAAATCCTGGAAAAATTTCAAATTGTAAGTCAAAAACAAGGCAGCGTGAATGCCCCGTGGGTGTGCTATATACATACCTGAACTATGCCGTACAGCCAATGGTGTATCCATACATTGTTAGCTAAGTTGCGGTATATAGGTGCGTTATACATATCGGCGTGGGGCTTCGGCGTTGCTCGTTTCGACTTACAGGGCAATTTCCAGGAGCCTCAGAACGTGGAGCGAGCGACAATGCAGGGCTTCACGCTTTTTTTATGTCTTTACGCGAAGTGGTATTAATGAAAAACATGGGTTGCCGGAGTCCTGAACCCTGAAACTTTGACAGACGCAGTGAGTACAAAGTTTTTCAACAACGGACAGGGCAATACACTTTTCGACAAACTCAAAGGTATAGCCTCTGAGATGACAGCATTCGACAGGTTTCTTGCCGTGGCAGGCTTTTTCCGCTCATCCGGTTATTTCAGGCTCCGAAAAGAGTTGGGTGACATATCGGAAATAAAAATCCTCGTAGGAATAAATATCGATGACATATTCCGCAGTCACAACAAGGCTTTGCTTATGCTTGCCGATGAAAATAAGGCGAAGGAAGTATATCAGACAGGTTTTAAGGAAGATATTGTCAGTGCGTCGTATTCTCCTGAAGTGGAGGAAGGCATACTCCGGATGTGCGACGACCTGCTGTGCGGAAGATTACAGATGCGAATACATGCCACAAAGAACCTTCATGCCAAGTTCTACCTTTGTCTGCCGGAGAAACACAGCCCTAACAGCGACGGATGGGTGATAATGGGTTCATCCAATATTTCAGAGTCAGGCATGGGCATATCCTCGGCGCCACGTTACGAACTGAATGTGGCAATGAAGGATTACGACGATGTAAGCTATTGTTACGACGAATTCTGTAAGTTGTGGGAAGAAGCCGTACCGTTGACTGCCGACGATATAGAGTCTTATAAGAAACATACATACCTTGGCTGTCAGCCTACACCATACGAACTTTATATAAAGGTACTGATTGATACATTCGGCGACCAGGTGGAAGACGATTTCTCCCTGCAGCTTCCCGACGGTGTGAAAGAACTGAAGTATCAGAAAGATGCCGTAATACAAGGCTTCCAGATGCTGATGAAGCATAACGGGCTGTTCCTTGCCGATGTTGTAGGTTTGGGAAAAACCATGATTGCCACGATGATAGCAAAACGTTTTGTCGAGGCAAACGGCAGGAACACCAATATACTTGTGGTCTATCCTCCGGCGTTGGAAGACAACTGGAAGAATACGTTCAGGCTTTTCGGGATATACAGGAAGGCGCAGTTTATCACAAACGGCAGTCTCTCAAAAGTACTTGAAGGACGCGACCAGTATAAAGACAAAGAAGAGTTCGACCTCATCATTGTAGATGAGGCTCACGGATTCCGTAGCGATACCTCAGGCAAATACGACGAGTTGCAAAAGATTTGCAAAGCACCTTGCACTAATATCGGACTTCTGAAATCCCTGCAGAAGAAAGTTATGCTTCTTTCTGCCACCCCTTTGAACAACCGTCCGGACGACTTGCAGAATCTTCTGCTTTTGTTCCAGAACAGCCGTCATTGTACCATCGACGGAATACCAAATCTCAAATCCTTCTTTTCGCCGCTCATTCAGGATTATAACAAGCTTATGCGTGAGCGCGACCATAGGGATGTCACTACAGATGTAGATGATATTTACGAAAAAATAAGAAGCAATGTCATAGACAAGATTACTATACGCCGCACAAGAAACAATATCCTGAACGACCCCGACTATAGGGCAGACATACGTTCGCAAGGAATAGTGTTTCCGGATATACTTCCTCCCAATGAGCTGGAATACCGTATGAGTGCGGCGACTAATAACCGTTTTTATGAAACCTTAAAGCAGCTGACCGACGGAAAATCGGAAAGAAATCCCGGCGGTACAGGACTTGACTATGCCCGCTATCGCGCGGTGGAGTTTCTGAAACCTGAACACCGAAACAAATACCGTAATGCCGAACATATAGGTCAGACCTTGGCAGGCATTTATCGTGTTCACATGGTGAAACGCCTCGAAAGCAGTTTCTATGCTTTCAGAAAATCGCTTCGCACACTTCAGCGTATCACTACCGATATGATAAAGATGTTCGGCGAGGATAAAGTCATCATCGCTCCCGACCTAAAGGTTAAAGACCTTCAGGCAAAGGATATGGAACTGGACCAGATTATCGAATATGCAGTGTCAAAAGGTTACGTGGTTGAGGATATAGTATTCCCTGCAGATGCCTTCAAGCCGGAATTCCTTCAGATGCTTTACCACGACGCCCGGATACTGGAGCAACTTAATGCTGACTGGGAAAACGAGACTGCTGACCCTAAATTCGACCTTTTCGCTGCAAAGCTGAAGAACGAGTTTATGAATAAGTCAATCAATCCGTCAGGCAAACTTGTATTGTTCTCCGAGAGTGTTGACACGCTGACATATCTCCACACCCGTATAACAGCGGAATTAGGCCGTAACGACGTTCTTATGGTAACGGCTGCCAACCGTAGCCGTCTGGGGCAGACCATTAAGGAAAACTTTGATGCCAACTATCCTGCGGATGCTGGCAGGTATAATATCATCCTGACTTCTGATGTACTTGCAGAAGGTGTAAACCTCCATCGCTCCAATGTCATAGTCAATTACGATTCCCCATGGAATGCCACAAGACTTATGCAGCGCATAGGACGTGTAAACCGTATCGGTTCTTCCGCACCGCATATCTATAATTATATGTTCTATCCTTCCCGTCAGGGAGATAAGGAAATACAGCTCTATAAGAATGCTCTGGTAAAATTGCAGGGCTTCCATTCCGCGTTCGGCGAAGATGCGCAGATCTATTCGCGAGAGGAAATTGTAAAGCAGTTCACACTGTTCGACAGCAACATAAAGAACAGTATAGACCGAAAAATAGCATTGTTGCGCGAGGTACGTGAAATCTATACCAACGACAGAAAACTGTATCACAAAATCAAGTCCTTGCCGATGAAAAGCCGTGTGATGCGAAACACCGGAAAGCACAGTAGTGAGTCGGTAATCTTCGTTTCGTCCGATGTAAAGACCGAATTCTATTTGGCTACAAAATCCGGAATCAGGGTAATAGATTTCCTTGATGCAGTGAAATACCTGAAAGCCAAACCGGAAGAACAGGCAGCACCATTCACGGACGATACGCTTCATTACCATCATGTAAACAAAGCTCTGCGGCAATATGCGCAAGAGTATATACAGGCGGCTGATACATCTACTGTCAACCGTCAGGACCTGGACCGTACATCCCTCGAAGCTATAAACTTCTTGCGTACTCTGAAACAGCAAATTACGGACAATGAACTCCGTACGAACTGTGATATCCTTACAGGCTATATCAACGAAGGAATCTATTCACAACTACCACGTTATCTGAAAACATTGGCACGCGAATATAGAAATGACCGTGCGGGCATTCGCAGGGATGAATACAAGTTACAGAATGAGATCAGCAGTCTGCTTGACCGGTATCGTACCAACGGAAAAGAACAGCAAAAAGATAACCGTGAAATCTCAGATCCGCGAATCATAATATCCGAAACATTCATTTAAAAATCATTATCATGGCAAGCACTTATACCAAAGATACATTGAGAGAAATGTTCCGTTCGGCATTCGACATGACCGGATGGTATTCTTTTGTCCGTGACTTTTTTCACGCTACCGAACTGAAACTTACTCCTGAAAGATTTTCCACTGCTCATTCCACAGAGGAAGGCTATTACATTGGCAGTATTGATACATCGGATTACTTCCGCATCGGACTGTTCTGCTACAGCATAAATCAAGGCTCTGTGGCCAACAGGCGTGTTGGACTTCGTAATCTGGTCAGATCATTCATAAATCCCCGTTGGGGAGCGTTTGATGCCGCTTTGGTGGTGTTCTACAGCCATGATCACTGGCGTCTCTCATTTATATGCGATATCAAGGAGGAGTCAACATCGCCCAAACGATACACCTACGTTTTCGGTAGCAGAGAACTACTGTACAGAACACCTATCGAACGTCTTCTTAATCTTCAGAAAAAAGGTATATCGTTCGAAAATCTGAAGACCGCTTTCTCTGTTGAGGCTCTCTCCGATGAGTTCTTCGACCGTTATCGTGAGCAGTATGCCGATTTCATTCAGTATGTCACCGGCAAGCGTTTCGTAAAATCCGGCAGTAAATGGGTGGAAAAGGATATGGGAAATCCCAGTCCTGCTCTGATGCGTGCATTCGGCAATGATGAGAAGAAAATACGCGATTATATAAAGAAGATGATGGGGCGTATCACCTTCCTGCATTTCCTACAGCGCAAAGGATGGATGAATGGCGACCTCAACTATATGCAGAACCTCTTTGAACGTTCACGTTATAAGGATGATTATCTGGATTCCGTGCTTGAACCATTGTTTTTCGGCATACTGAATACTAAGCCTTCGGAGCGTGAAAGCCTTTTCGATTATTATAGTTGGGACAAGACTCTGCTGATGGAGTGGAAAGACATACCGTATCTGAATGGAGGACTTTTTGAACGTGATGAAGATGATGAACCAGAGAGTGTGTTTCCTGCGGAATATTTCAGACGTCTGTTTCAGTTCTTCAGCGAATATAATTTTACCATCGACGAGAACGACCCTAACGATGCCGAAGTAGGTGTGGACCCGGAAATGCTCGGAAAGATATTCGAAAATCTTTTGGAGGACAATAAGGATAAAGGCGCATTCTATACTCCGAAAGAGATAGTGAGATATATGTGTCAGGAATCGCTGATAGCCTATCTTGAAACAAATACCAAAGTGGCAAAGGACAAGATACGTGCTTTTGTTCTTTCGCCCGAAGAAGCTGTTTCGGATATTCCGGAAAGCAAGAAACCCAAACTACAGACAGCACTGGAGGAAGTAAAGATATGTGATCCTGCCATTGGCTCCGGTGCTTTCCCTATGGGATTGCTAAACGCCTTGTTGCGCTGTCGTGAAGCATTGAGCGGAGAACGTTATGACCGTTCCGAACTGAAAAAGAGTATCATACAGAACAACATCTATGGTGTGGACATAGAGAAAGGAGCTGTCGATATTGCCCGTCTCCGTTTTTGGCTGTCAATAGTAGTGGATGAGGAAACACCGTCGCCGCTCCCAAACTTAGACTATAAAATCATGCAGGGAAACTCTCTGATAGAAAGTTTCATGGGTGTTGATTTGAGCAAACTGACTTACGAGAAGGAACATAAAAAGGACAAAGGCGAAATCTCACTATTCGACAATGAGAAAAACCGACTTCAGAAAACGGTCTCAAACCTCTTGAAAGTATATTATTCATGTTTCGACCATAACCGAAAAGTCAAGTTGCAACGTGAAATATCGGAAACTATAAACAGGCAGTTGGAAGTTTGTTTTGTGGATAGTGCAATCCTTGAAAAGCTGAAAGGTATAAACCTCGCAGAGAATAATCAGTTTTTCCTCTGGCATACTTGGTTTAGCGATGTGTTTAGCCGTGAGGATGGAAGGAGTGGATTTGATATTGTGATTGGGAATCCGCCGTATATTGACTCTGAAACAATGACATTATTAGGACAAACTGAATTACGTGAATATATAGCGCGAAACTATAAATATATTAAAGGAAATTGGGATATATACATGGCCTTTCTTGAATTTGGATTGTCTATATCAAATAATTGTTTGTGCTTTATAACCCCAGACAAATGGCTTTCTAAACCTTTTGGTAGTAAATTTAGGGAATATTGTATGATTCCTAGAATGAGTAAGATTGTACATACTGGTAATAAAACTTTTGAAAGTGCAATGGTTGATGCTATTATTACACTTTTCGTTGAGAGAACTGATAATATAAGTTCTTATAAATTTGTAGGAAATAAAGATATAGTACATGTTAATACTGTTTCATCATGTTCAATAGCCAAACCTTATTATATTGATTCTTTATTTAGTGAAAATCATTATTTGATAAAAAAGATTGAAGATGGAAAAGCTATGCTAAACACAATAGCAGAGTGTGAAAATGCTTGTTCAACGCATGATGCTTATGAATTATCGTCGTTTGTGCACAATCAGACTTCTGATTCTAATGTAAGTGGAAATTTACGATTAGTAAACACTGGTACTATTGATAAATTTTCAAATAAATGGGGAATAAAAGAAATAACATATTTGGGTTCTAAGTATATTTATCCCGTTGTTAATAGATGCGCTTTTACTAACTATTTTGGTAATGCTTATGTTCGGAAAGGGACCTCTCAAAAATTGATTTTCAAGGGCTTAAATTTACTAGATGGATTTATTGATTTTAATGGTGAATATCTTCCTGGTAAATCTACTCTGGTAATTTGTTCCGAAAATATTGATGATTTGAAATTTTTATGTGGGTTACTAAACTCTAAAATGGCTATTTTTTACATTAAATCGAAATATGCATCAAGTAGTTATTGTGGTGGTATAACATTCTCCAAGGATATGATTAATAATTTCCCTATTGTGACCAAACGTAGTTTCGTGAATGATATTGTGGAAGTTGTTGATAAGATTTTAAATGTTGGTTATTCTAACCAATTAAGTAATAGATTAAATGAGATTATATATTTAGGCTATAATTTGTCATCAACTGATAAGAGGATTATAGAACAAATATAATGGTGTTTTAATAATTAATGAATCATTACATTTATGTTGTATAAAATTGTTTATCAACAAAAGAAACCTAATTTTTATTGATAAAGATAATTTTGAGGATTTGTAATTAGTAGAAAAACATGTAAAAAAGTGAAAAATGATATTGTAAATCTGTTTGTTTAATTAGTGAGAATTGTGTAGTTTTGTAGTCAAATTATCTATGTTGTATATACGTGATATATAAACCAATTAACGAATGATAATATTATGCTGCGAATAGATGACGATTCGATGTTGATTCATTATGAACTCAGTGATTCTTCAACCCACATAATGAGTGCGAAGGTTGAAGCGGAATCTTCTTTGCAGTATATAAAGGCAATGAACTATATTTCAAAGGTTCTTTGTGTTGAGAATGAATTGCAGACTGGAGCCCTTTCACAAGGTAGCGTAGTAAAAGTCTTCTGGTTGTCAATAAACAAAGGTGAAGATACGAAGTGGATTCGATATATCATTACAATTATATTTCGTAGTTTGTTCTTCGAGAAAAAGATAATTAGATTAGATGATTTTACTAAATTGTTAGATGCCCATGAAGCGGATAAGGTTCGAGATGTCTTGACCCAAATGGCTATTGATAAGAAGATAATTAATAGATTAAATTCGCATTTAAGTATTAAAAAAGCAAGGTCAGAATATTTCAAACAATTGTTAACCGATAAAGGAATAAAAGCTATAAGTATAAAGCATAATGACTTTGATAATCTGGACATGGCAGATGTTAGAATTGAGTCCTCAAGATTTGCTGACTTTATTGAAACTTTTGAGCCTGAAACTAAAGTTATAGAACATGCACAGGTTTTTATTGTTAGTCCTGTAATAGTGAAGGGAAAGGCAATAAAGTGGAATGGTAGTTACGAAGGACAGGATATTAAGTTTGAAATGATGTCTAACCAGTTTAAAACTGAAGCACAAAATGCAGAGATTGATTTCCGTACTGGGTTCTATATTGATAGTCGATTACAATTTGATGAAACTGTTGACGAAGACGAAAAGATAATTCGTAATAATTTTAAGGTATTAGAGGTCTATGGTCATGGATATGATGAAAACTTTGTAGAAACACCTGCTGGAAAGAAAAAAAGATTAGAAGACAACCTACCAACCTTGTTTGATGGAATGGAGGATTGGTAACAAATAACTCTGTAACATGAAAATAAATAGTATCAAGATAGAAAAGTTATATGGTAAGTATGATTTTTATTGGAAACTCAATAAGGATGTTAATATTCTTGCTGGAGACAATGGATCATACAAGACAACTTTATTGAAGATTTTAGCTTCAATGTGTGAGCCGGACAACTTTGCCGATTATTTAAATGTGAAGAGTGTTGTTATGGATATGACTGATGATGTCGTAATCAAGTATCGAAGTTTTCATGATAGTTTACTTAGACTGAAAAAAGAGTCAGAGAATGATGAATTACTCAAGGAGTTGGCAACAAAAGTAAGTTCGGATTTAAAAACTGGTGAAGATAAAAGTCTTGCTGAATTGACATTGAATGCGAGTATTATAGCTCTTCGAAAAGCGAATGCAAAGATTTCTGCAGCGACTTATAAGGAGTCAAGAAAGTATAATCTTATTGCTACCTTTGATGTCCCTTCAAAAACTGATAAAGGTAGTGCACTGGATCAACAGTTGGAGGCTTTGGAGAGTGATTATGCCTATTACCTTTCAGATCTTTCGAAGCAATTGAGTGAGATGATTATGAAAGCTGGTAAAGTTGACATGAATGACATGAAAAAAATTTATGCTCAGAACGAACTTTTTATAGACATTGTCAACAAAGCTTTTAAAAACACTGATAAGGTTGTAAATACGGAACAAAGTAAACTTCAGTTTAAGATTGGCGAGGAGGTTCTCGAGAACAATAAGCGATTGTCATCGGGTGAAAAGCAATTCCTGATAGTTATGCTAACTGTTCTGTTACAAAGAAAAGAGGAAAGCATACTGATTATGGATGAACCTGAAATTTCTATGCACATTGACTGGCAACGTTCTCTTTTGAGTAATATAAAAGCATTGAATCCTAATTGTCAGATTATTCTGGCTACACATTCTCCTGGTGTGATAATGGATGGCTGGCAACAACTGGTTACAAACATCGAAAATCTTAAGCTATAAAATTAGGGTATGAGCGAACTTGGCAAGAATGTATCGGGGGATTGGATTAGAGCTACTGCCTATTTTGGTCATACTCCTCATTTGGTACCTGTTCTACTGTTTGTCGAAGGTGATGATGATGTTCCTCTGTGGACAGAAGCTGTTAAGCCTTACAGGAGTAAGTATGATATTAGGGTGGTGACTAATAAAGCTGTGAATCCGACAGAAGAAAACGGCAAAACAAAACTATTGACTATGGATGGTTTGTGTAGTAACAAACTTGTAGCTGTAGATGCTGATTATGATTTATTAGTTGACAACTATTCTGATTATACTAATGATGTGAGAACGGGACAGTTTGTGGTGAATACAACTTGGTATTCTGTGGAAAATATACTATTGCAGAAGACGGATAAGATTTCTCTACTTGAGTCCTTCTCTTCTGCAACTCATGATTTGTTCACACATCACATCGCGATGATAGTAAATGGGATTGAACAAAATCCTATTAAGAATTTTGGTAAAATGCTTAATCAACTACATGTGCAACGTTATGCACTCATGGGGGATTTCAATCCAATAAAATCTGAATATCATAGTCAACATGGTGAAGATATGATTATGAACAAAGAAATCATAGATACTATAAAATCAAAATTAGCGGGACTTGGATATACGGAATTTAATGTGTGGAAGCTGATGAGAGGACACAATCTATGGGATACCCTTATTAAACAATTAATTGTCAATGAACATGAACAAAAAGTGAAAGAGGGTATAAAAGAGCAGCTTAAAGAAGGAAAGCCAGTTAATAAAGTCAAAGTAATGAATGATTTAGGGATAATGAGTTCTGTTCGCGAATATGTTGAACATGAGTTCTATTATGGTGATATGTCAAGCATCGAAATGCCTAAACCTACTAGGGATAAACTTGATATATTATTCCCTATGAATTAGAACCATAAATGATAATAATAGGGGAATGATACCTGTTATTAAATTATGTTATGGATCATTTTATGAAAGAGTCAAATCCCAACTTTATGTTACACAAAGCATCGGAAGATGATAGAAGTATATCTTATAAGTTGGCAAAGCTTCTTTGAGTATTAGTATAAGGTTCCTTATTGTTATGTTTCATATGTTCACTGTCTATTCGTAAAATGGTCTTTGAACAGGCAGTGAACAATTCTTTTTCCTTTAAAATTAATTGGCTACATAATGACTGACACAGATTCCGTCACGCATTTCAGTTCTTATCACTGTCCCTTTGGGAATATTAGGCGATTCCACACCTTCTCCCAATACTTTTACAGAGTGTTCAACAAACATTTCATCCCACAGACCTGAATCGATGAATGACTGAAGCAGGGTAGTGCCACCCTCTATAAGCAGAGACTGTATTTTCCTTTCATAAAGGACGGTAAGCATCTGTGGTAATATGTCCTTTGAGAAATCTAATGTTATGTATTCCAGATTTTCCTCTCCGGCTTTTTCCTTTTCGGTGAATATCAGTGTCGGTGTAGTATGGTCAAACAGTCTGAGATTGGAAGGCAGCGAGAGAATACGGTCTATGACTAATCTTAATGGATTGGCACCGTACCAATTGCGTGTGGTCAGCGAAGGATTGTCAAGAAGAGCCGTTCTTCTGCCTACGAGTATAGCCTTATGTTCTGCCCTTTGCTTGTGAACGTACATTGATGTGATTGGGGTTGACAATACTACAGGAGAGCCGTTTTCATGGTTAATGTCGATAAATCCGTCTGCCGATTCTGCCCATTTCAGCGTGATATACGGACGTTTTTGTGTGTTGAATGTAACGAAGCGTCTGATGAGGTTCTTGCATTCATCTTCCAATACTCCTACTGTTACGTCAATACCGGCATCGCGCAGTTTCTGTATTCCTCTGCCTGATACTTGCGAGAAAGGGTCGATGCAGCCTACCACTACTCGAGGAATACCCTTGCTGATGATAAGGTCGGCACATGGAGGTGTCTTCCCATAGTGTGAGCATGGTTCCAGGCTTACGTATATGGTGGATTCCTTGAGCAGGCTTTCATCTTTTACGGAACGTATGGCATTGACTTCGGCGTGACCTTCTCCGCATCTGGCATGATAGCCTTCGCCGATAATCTTTCCGTTGTGTACTATCACTGCTCCTACCATCGGATTGGGAGCTGCATTGCACAGTCCGTTTGATGCAAGTTCTATACATCTGCGGATATATTTCTCATCTGTAGTCATATTCTTGAGCTTTTTTCTTACTTTTGCATATTATGCATCCAATATATACTTATATACGACAAGAACTTTCCGGCTTCTATCCGGATGCCGAGGCTACTGCCATGGCAAAATATATACTGACAGAGAAATACCAACTGTCGGCTCTTGACTTATATGCAGGCAAAGATATGAATTTTTCGTCAGAAAAACTTTCGGAGGTAAATGATATTCTGGCGCGTCTGAAGTCGTACGAACCCTTGCAATATATTATCGGTGAAACATGGTTTTGCGGCTATCGCTTTAAGGTGACGCCTGCAGTTCTTATTCCACGACCTGAGACTGCGGAATTGATAGACTGGATAGTGAAGGACAACAAACGTGAAGGTGCACATGTCCTTGACATCGGTACCGGAAGCGGATGTATCCCTGTTTCGTTGGCTTTGATGATGGATTCGCCTGTAGTGTCGGCATGGGATATTTCGGAAGAGGCATTATCAGTAGCATCTGAGAATGCACGTATAAATAATACGGATGTAGCTTTCAGTCGTGTAGATGTGCTTGGAACAGATATTCCCGATATAAAGGTTGACATTCTTGTAAGCAATCCTCCTTATATTACGGAAAGTGAAAAGAAGGATATGGAGAGAAATGTTCTGGAATGGGAACCGGATCTGGCACTTTTTGTTCCTGACGACGATCCATTGCGTTTCTACAGACGTATAGCTGAGATAGGGCTGGATATATTGAATGACGGAGGGTTGATATATTTTGAGATAAACAGGGCATACGGTAGTGAGACAGTAGAGATGCTGGCTTCGATGGGATATAAGAATATTGAATTGAGGAAAGACTTGTCTAGTAATGACAGGATGATTAAGGCTTTGAGACCATGAAAGAATATACGGAAAAAGAAATATTGAACAAGGCTGAGGCTTATTGCTCGGCGGTGGAGAGATGCCCGTCGGATGTTGAGGCAAAACTTAAAGGCTGGGGAGCGAGTCCGGAAACAGTTGCTGCGGTTATGGCTCATCTGTTCAAGGATAAGTATCTTGACACAATAAGGTTTTGCAGTGCATACGTACGCGACAAATATCGTTTCAACCAGTGGGGCAGGGTAAAGATTGCCCAGTCGTTGCGTATGAAAGGTTTGACATCGGAAGAGATAAATGCAGGTATGGAAGATATAGACGAAGATGAGTATAACTCCATTCTTCAAAGTCTTTTGAAACAGAAACTTAAAAGTATCAAGGCGGAGACAGATTATGAGCGCAATGCCAAACTTATCCGTTTTGCTGCTGGCAGGGGATTTACCATGCAGGAGATAATGAGATTTGTTAAAGCCGATTTCGATTAATGAATATTCTTGGTGACATACGTGATTTCTTTTTTCCACGCACCTGTGTATGTTGTGGAAAACTTCTTTCATCACAGGAAGAGAGCTTGTGTATTTCATGTATGGTATCACTGCCAAAAACCGGATTACTGAATACTCCAGGGAATGAGATGGAACGATATTTCTGGGGAATATTTCCTATAGAACGTGCCACAGCATTGTATTATTACGCAAAAGGAGGCAGTGTAGCAAATATACTTCATGGAATGAAATATCATGGAAGGAAGAGATTATGCCGACAGATGGGATGTATTATGGGGACTGAATTGCTGGATTCTGGATTTTTTGATGGAATAGATTTTATTTTACCAGTTCCGTTGCATAAAAACAGATTGAGAACCAGAGGTTATAATCAGTCGGAATTGTTGGCAAGAGGTATTTCTGATATAACTTCGATTCCTGTAGTTACGGATGCTTTGATAAGGACCCACAATAATGCCACACAAACTCATAAATCAGCTTTTGAAAGGTGGGGAAATGCCGAAGGATTGTTTGAAGTTACCGAAAAGGCTTATTCATTAAGTGGCAGGCATATACTTCTGATAGACGATGTGCTTACTACAGGCGCTACAATCTCTGCCTGTCTTGATGCGCTGAAAAAGATAGATTTCGTAAAAATCAGTGTTGTAACATTGGCGTGGACAAAATCATAATATATGATGCTTTATGTCGGTTTTTAGCAAAATTAATACATATAAATTTTCAAATACCGATGTATTTCTCTACTTTTGCACAAATGTTTATCAGATATTAGTAAAATTATGAAAGCTTTGGAAAAATTATTCGCAGAGAAATTGTTGAAAGTAAAAGCTATTAAAATTCAGCCGGCTAACCCTTTCACTTGGGCTTCAGGTTGGAAATCTCCTATTTATTGCGACAACCGTAAGACTTTGTCTTACCCTGCACTTCGTAACTTCGTGAAGTTGGAACTTTGTCGTGTTATTCTTGAAAAATTCGGTCAGGTTGACGCTATTGCCGGTGTGGCTACAGGAGCTATCGCTCAGGGTGCATTGGTTGCAGAAGAACTCAACTTGCCATTCGTATATGTTCGCTCAAGCCCAAAAGACCATGGATTGGAAAACCTTATCGAAGGTGAATTGCGTCCGGGTATGAAAGTAGTAGTTGTAGAAGACTTGATTTCTACAGGCGGTAGCAGCTTGAAAGCTGTTGAGGCTATCCGTCGTGACGGTTGCGAGGTTATCGGTATGGTAGCTTCATTCACTTATGGTTTCGATGTGTCTGTAAAGGCATTCCTCAATGCAAAAGTAGAACTTTTTACTTTGACAAACTACAATGCTGTGCTTGATGCTGCATTAAAGACTAACTACATCGACGAAGAAGATATTCCTGTACTTCAGGCATGGAGAGAAGATCCTGCACACTGGACAGGAAAATAATGAATATTAATTTATAATTGAAGACACGGATTCTACTGGTCTCACGGTTCCTGATAGCGAATCGTGTCATTCGGTAAAATCCGTGTTTTTTATATTTTAAAGGATATGGCAACATTACAATACGAAAGTACTGTGAAATATGTTCCTTACAGTCAGGAACGAGTATATAACAAACTGTCGGATTTGAATAATCTTGAGTCTGTACGCCAGCGCCTTGATGCAGTAAAAGATAAACTTGAGGGCAAGTTGGAGGATATGACGTTCGATCAGGATTCAATCACTCTGAAGGTGCAGGGTATAAGTCTGACACTTAGAATAATCGAACGTGAACCGATGAAGTGTATCAAGTTTGAAGGTGACAAATCGCCTGTACCTATGAACTTGTGGATACAGATGCTTCCGGTGTCTGACGATCAGTCGAAAATGAAGGTTACAATACGTGCTGAAGTTAATATGTTTATGAAGGCTATGGTTTCAAAACCGCTTCAGGAAGGAGTGGAGAAACTGGCTGACATGCTTTCGGCTATACCTTATTAATCTCTTTTTATTTTAGAACTAAAAATCATACAGGAATATGGCTCAGAAACTTTGGGAAAAAAATGTTCAGGTAAACGAGGAGATAGACCGTTTTACTGTGGGACGAGACCGTGAGATGGACCTCTACCTTGCAAAGCATGATGTACTGGGTTCAATGGCTCATATAACTATGCTCGAGAGTATCGGACTTTTGAAGTCTGACGAACTGAAAGTGTTGCTTGAAGAACTTAAAAACATATATGCTTCTGCTGAGAAAGGTGACTTTGTGATAGAAGACGGTATTGAAGATGTACATTCTCAGGTTGAACTTATGCTGACAAGGAAACTTGGAGATGTCGGTAAGAAAATTCACAGCGGACGTTCAAGAAATGATCAGGTTCTTGTCGATTTGAAATTATTTACACGCGCACAAATAAAAGAAATTGCTGAGGCTGTAGAAGATTTGTTCAAAGTCCTTATTTCCCAAAGTAATAAGTATAAGGATGTATTGATGCCAGGATATACACATTTGCAGATAGCCATGCCGTCGTCGTTCGGTCTCTGGTTTGGAGCATACGCCGAAAGTCTTGTTGACGACATGATGTTCCTGCAGGCTGCGTACAAAATGTGTAACCGCAATCCGTTAGGCTCTGCTGCCGGTTATGGCTCTTCTTTCCCCCTGAACAGAGAGATGACTACACGTCTGTTAGGATTCGACTCAATGAATTATAATGTTGTTTACGCACAGATGGGACGTGGAAAAATGGAACGTAACGTAGCTTTTGCTCTTGCGTCTATAGCCGGAACATTATCTAAGATGGCTTTCGATGCTTGTATGTTCAGCAGTCAGAATTTCGGTTTCGTGAAACTTCCGGATGAATGTACCACAGGTTCAAGTATCATGCCGCATAAGAAGAATCCTGATGTGTTCGAACTTACTCGTGCAAAATGTAATAAGATACAGGCGCTCCCTCAGCAGATAATGATGATAATGAATAATCTGCCTTCGGGATATTTCCGCGACTTGCAGATAATAAAGGAAGTGTTCCTGCCTGCTTTCTCCGAACTCAAGGACTGCCTGCAGATGGCTACATACATTATGGACAAGATTTATGTGAACGAACATATTCTTGACGATGACAAGTATCTGTACATTTTCAGTGTTGAGGAAGTGAATCGCCTTGCAACAGAAGGAATGCCATTCCGCGATGCATACAAGAAGGTTGGACTTGATATTGAAGCAGGAAAGTTTACACATAATAAACAGGTTCATCACACTCATGAGGGAAGTATCGGTAACCTGTGTAACGACCGCATCACAGAACTGATGGATAAAGTTGTGTTAGGTTTTGATTTTGCTGTGGTTGAAAATGCTGAAAAGGCCCTTCTTGGAAGATAACATTGAAACTTGCAAATGCTTTGCAAAGACTTTTAAAATGTTTTGCAAATATACCCTGAAGCTATGCAAAAAGGCTTTTGAATATATTAAAACGGATATTTTTTTAATAAAAACGGGCGAAATGTTTGGAAGTTATACAAAAACTCCATACATTTGCACCCGTTAACGCGGAAATAGCTCAGTTGGTAGAGCATAACCTTGCCAAGGTTAGGGTCGCGAGTTCGAGTCTCGTTTTCCGCTCTCTCTTTGAAAGGATGCTCGAATGGTGGAATCGGTAGACACGAGGGACTTAAAATCCCTTGGCTATTGCAGCTGTGCGGGTTCAAGTCCCGCTTCGAGTACTCTAAGGGACAAATCGTTGTTTTGACGGTTTGTCTCTTTTTTTATACCATCGCAAATAGTTGGATATGAGTACTTTAACTCAAAGAATGAATTGATGCTGACAGGTTCAATATGCTCATTATTTTTGTTATAGTAAAATCCGTTCGGGAATACTAACTTTTGAAGTTTTCTTTTCCCTTCTAATCCTTGTAACTCCCATAGCATGAATAGGTTACGTCTCATTGAAAAGGCATAATCTATGAACTTATCGAGGTTCAATATTTCAGTATTATATTTCATGTACTCAATGCTTAAATCCTTAATTTCTTGTTCCAATCTTGTTATAACTTTCTCAAAAATGCTTTGTCTCTTTGTGTCTGAACAAAGAGTGTAGTTTATTTCTACCTGTTCTAATTCTTTTTCTTTCTTTTTGATGTTTTGCCGTATGGATGAGGCTGTATCTTTGTTTTCTTTATTCATTTGGTCAAATGTCATTTTAAGTTGGAGTTTTAGTAGTTCTGATACTTTATCAGATAAAATGTATTTATTTAATTCATCTTCAAATGATTCATGTACTTTCTTTGTAGAACTATTGTATTTGCATCCCTTACGGCTACAGACATAATATCCTATATCTGTTCTACCGAATTTCTTTCTCATCTTGGTTGATATACTAGCTGTTAGATTACCTCCGCAGCAAGGACATTTTATGCTGCCTATTAATGGTGCATATTCTTTATCTATCTTTTGTTCATATCCACTATGATTTTTTGATAATTCATTATTTACCTTCAAGAATATTTCTTTAGAAATCAAAGGTGGATGATTACCTTGTACTATTTCTCCTTGTAAGAACTTATGAGCCATGTAACCACAGTAGAAAGGGTTCTTAAATACCTCTGATAATTTTTGCTTGCATATTATAAGTCCTTCATTTGCTAATTTTAGTCTTATTTCTTCATTGCTTAATCTGTTGTTTGCTTTCCATAAGAATGCTTTTCTTAATAATTTACCTTCTTCGTTAATAGTTATTATTTGCTCTTTTTTAGTCGTTCTTTGGTCATATCCTCTTGGTGCTTTTCCTATCCAACGTCCTTTTAATAGGGCTTTTATACTATTTTCTATGGTTGTTGCTCGCTTCTCATCATTCTGAAATCTTGCATTAGCAAGTTCCATGAGCTGCATATATTTTCCAACGGCTGTACGTGGGTCATAGCTTGATGTAGCTGATACTACATAAGCTCCTCTTGCTTCTACTTCTTCAATTATTGTAGTACTTCCTGTGCGGCTAAATCTTGATGTACTGAATACGATAACAACATCTACTTTCTGTGTACTTCCTTTCTTGTTGAATTTTTTAATGTAGTCCAACATACGGTTAAATTCTTTTCTCTCTTTGTCACTCTTTGCGGATTCATAAGTTCCCCCAAATTCTCCGAGAATGGTGTAGGAATGCTTTGCAGCATATTCCCTACACTTGAACTTCAAGGCTTTGACCGTCCACTTGCTCGCTTGAACTGACACGTGTGTAAATCAACGCATTACCGCTTTCTGCTTTCTTATTCTCTTTTTTCCCTTTGGCGAAATTTTTTAATTCAAATACTTCACTGATGCTACAGCTTTATTATAAATGTTAAACACTAAAATCGAATACTCATAAAGTGTATCTGCTAACACTTTTGCCTTCTCATTATCTATATCTGAAAAGTTTCTATCTTCCTTTATAGTATCAATATTAATTTTGAATATTATGAAGCAAGTGAATCACAAATATCAGACTTCGGATTACATGGAATGGGACACAATGTTAAGCCTCATCCGTAAACTATACAAGGATGGTAATTACCGTATGTCTTTGTTGGTCGGTTGTGGCTCATTCTTTGGGTTACGTATCAGCGATATACTTACCTTGACTTGGGAAATGTTATTGAATGATGATAAGTTTATGATTAATGAGAAAAAGACGAATAAACGGAGAATAATCAAAATTAATTCGGATTTTCAGCAGCATATCCGTAAATGCCATGATGCATTGAACATAACGAATGATGCGGAAAAATGCTTTATCAGCCAAAAAAAGATGGTCTATTCCACACAACGGATAAATGTTTTGTTCAAAGAAATCAAAAAACGGTATAATTTGAAGATAGAGCATTTTAGCACCCACACTATGCGTAAGACATTTGGCCGCAAAGTCTTTGAGTCAGCAGGTGAGAATGCTAACATGGCTTTGATGAGGCTTTCGGAACTGTTCAATCACTCCAACGTGTCAATAACAAAGATATATTTAGGGCTTAGGGAACAGGAATTGTTGGAAACATACGATTTATTGGATTTTTAAGGGCTAAATTTCAAATATTTGTATCTTATTGAGCGTCTTTCCACTGAAAATGCCTATATTTGTTGCACACTGAAAATCAGTGTGCAGACATATTGAAAGAAAGCGCATTTTCGCTTATTCCGACTGCGTAAAATTGGACACTTTACTAAGTAATATCGGAATATGTGAGAAGGACGCTCTCTTGGCGTGTATTCGTATATCAACACGAAATACATCCAAGTGGGGCTGTCCGTTCTCCTTATCCGTATTACGGGGAGTCCAACCCTACGCAGCAGATGAGGCAGAATGGTGGCCTCGCTTTTTTATGTTTTTTATTCTAATGACTATTAACGCATCATAGGGTCATAGGTGCAGGAGTTTTTACTATGATAATGAGCAAGTTAAGAGAAAATGTTATTAGATTGCTATGTCTTACTTATATGCTAACCTGTGAGACAGCATTTGCGCAGCAAAGTAATTATTCAAATCTTGTTAAGCCCAATGAAGAACAATTTACTGAAGCACAAATAAATTCATTAAGGGAACGATTTATACAAGCAGGATATAGGAATAGATTATGTCAGTTGGTTGGTAATGATTATATGTATTGGAACATCCCTATGTCTAAAGACATATCGGCAAATCAACTTTCGGAAAGATTGAAAATTCCTACAGACACGTTATACATACTTACTAAATCAGCAGTTAAATCTTTGTTTGGAGAAAATATAGGAGACATTAAAAAGTACGACAATATATATTCAACTCTATTTAATAATCCATCTTTTACTATAAACGAATTAGAAGAAAAGAAAATGTTTATATCTAATTTTTATGTTTATAATCTCTATATTGCCTATGACCCCAATATTATATTAAAAACAAAAAAAGAAATAGAAGCAGATAAGGAGAAACAGTTTTACGAAGCACTAAATTTCTCTGATAATCTAAAGACTTATTCAGGAAAATTTAATCTTGGAGCGTTACATGGCAGTTATGCAAATCCAACATCATGGAGAAATGGTACTGCTATTTATCAATATAAAGACGCTTCTGATGGTAGTCGTATTTTTGAGGGTAAATTTAGCTTTAATCAAGATGATAAATATAAAGCTTATGGATTCTTTAAAGATAATCGACAAATCGGGAAATGGACATGGGAGCATGGTAATAATATCATAACAATTATCAATTTTGACAATGTTGGAAAGAGTATAGAAGGTGAGTTTGTTGTTCATAATCCAAGTAAAACTTCAGTCTTTGTAAAAGGAGAATTTAAAAATGGGTATATTACGCATCTTACCTATGTGCAAGATAATGTAGAAGTTAATGGACGCTTTGATAAGGATAAACCTGTGGGTCGGTGGTATTTTAAAAATGAAAAACATTTTTATTCAGTATTTTCAGATTATTCAAATGATGGAAATTTGATAGAGAATTGGCATTATATAGAATATGATAACAGTACGGGAGATAAAAGAAAAGTAAGACTTTATAATATGGAAAGATATTCTCCTGATACATTGAAAGATTTTACAATGGGATTAATAGGACGCTATATAATGCGTTCTACTTTAGAATAAAGATTAATCATTTAAAGTGTTAGAATTATGACGACTCTTAATAATACTCATACAAAATATAAAACTAAATTATTGTTGACAATTATAATTGCATTATGCTTTATTTTTGGAGGTTGTCTTTATATATTAAAACAATCCAATGTAACCAATAATAAAGATACCATTGTTGAATTAACACCCGATTTTATAAAGGCAATACAAAAGTATGATGAATTAGATGTGTTTAATGAGGGATATGCGGCAGTTTGCAAAGATGGTAAATGGGGATTTATTAATATAAAAGGGGAAGAAATAATTCAATGCATATATTCTAAAGTAAATCCGTTCCATGAGGGATATGCGGCAGTTTGCAATGATGAAAAATGGGGATATGTTAATACTGATGGGAAAGAAATAGTTCAATGTATATATTCAGAAGCATCTCCCTTCAGTGAGGGATATGCAGTCGTTGTTAAAGATGATAAATGTGGATTCGTAAACACAAAGGGAGAAGAGATAACCCAATTCCAATATTCAGGTGCATCTTATTTTGGTGAGAAATGTGCCATGGTTCGAAAAGATGGTAAATGGGGATTTATTAACAAAGATGGTGAAGAGATAGTTCAATGCCAATATTCACAGATATTGCCTTATATTAATGGATATGCAGAAGCTCGAAAAGACGATAAATCAGGGTTCGTTAATGCTGAAGGCAATGAGATAGTCCCATGCCAATATTCAGAGGTGTCTTCCTTTAGCGAGGGATATGCAGCAGTTCGTAAAGACTTTGAATGGGGGTATATAAACACAAAAGGCGAAGAAATAGTCCCATGTCAATATTCTCATGCTTCTTCCTTTAATGAAGGATATGCAGCAGTTTGTAAGGATGATAAAGATGAATGGGGATTTGTTGAAAAATGGGGGTTTGTTAATACCAAAGGAGAAGAGATAGTCCCATGCCAATATTCAGATGTATCTCCCTTTAGTGAAGGATTTGCAGCTGTGTGTAAGGACAAAAAATGGGGATATGTTGACACGAATGGAAAAGAGGCTATTCCAATCAATATTGAAGCAAAATTTGTGGGTAATTTTTCAGAGGGGTTAGCGTTTGTCTATAAAGAAGATGGAAACAGCTTTTCTGTTATAGATACTATAGGAAATACTGTTTTCAGTGGTTATGTAGATTTTTCATGGACTTTTGAAGAGGTTGATAAAAGTGAAATGCCACGATATTTTAGAGGGAAACTGTACGTCCCAATGGGAGAGTTCAAATCAATTGTTTATGACAAACAAGGTAATAAGATAAAAGAAACTTATGACTACGCATGTGATAATAAATACTTTACAGATAAAAATAGTGATAAAGAATATTTTATTTTTCAGAAAGGAAACGGTGACAATGAAAACTATAAGTACTTAACTGTTGGATTGAAGAATAAAGATGGCAAAGAACTGACTCCTGCTATTTATGCTTATATTAATGGTTATAATGCAGGTCATAATATTAAAGTTTCCAACGGAGTTGTGTTGGTAACTTTATGTGAAGTGGGCGAGGACGTTGAGTGGAATGCAAATGAAACACATTTTACCCCTATTGAAGGTAAGTTATATTATGGCTATGCAGACCTCAATGGGAATGATACTTTTTCAGAAGAATTAAAAAAGAAATGTAAGGAATCGTATGAACAGAGGGTTAACGAATTCTATCAAAAAGACCTTGAAGAAAAGCAACGTTTAAGAGCGGAAGGACCTGATTGGTTGCAAGGAGCATGGAGAATGCAACTGACTGATGATTACGGAAGACATTTGGGATATATGTATGAAGTGTTTAATCATGGAACTTCTAAAACTTATGCTAATGGTAGCCTTATTTCTGAACGTAATTATACAGTTTCTGATGATATGGTAATATATGACAATAATGGTTACTATCAGTTAGATAATGACAGGCAAATAGTTATTAGTGCTGATGGGCTGAAAATGCAAAAGGTATCAAATGACACATCTTATTCACCAACATCATATTCTTCAAGTCGTTCTTATTCAGACAACGGCAACTCAAACAATCGTCAAGAGAGGGAATATATGCTTAAATTATCCAAACTTAGTGATAAAGGTAGAGAACTTGTAAATGAATTGTCTTCAATGCGTGCTAATGGGAATATTGACCCATTTAGAGTAATGTACATAAAACAAAACTTAATTAGATACAAGGATGAGCAGATTGATATAGCGGCAAATAAATTGCATGATAGCCAATTGGCAAGAGAGTATATGGAACAAAAAAGAAAATTGTTATTGGCTTTTAAACAGATGGGTATATGATTAATGAGTCTCATCGATGATTGATTATAATTGAGGTTGGTCACAGCAACGGCCAACCTTTCCTTTTTTTGCTCCCAAATATTCAAAAATATGCAGAAGTGAATATTTAATTTTATCGTAACTAATTGATATACTGAATTATATGTCGGTTTTGTCTGAATACATACATTACATATATTCATTAATAATTGAATATGACTGTTTTTGAATATAATTAAGTGCGGAATGCGGAGTGCGGAGCGTTTTTCTTATTTTCAGAAATTGATACTTTTAACTCCGCATCTCCGCATTTCCGCAGTCATACTAAACTTACCAACTTTTGCAGTTTGGATAAGGAAAATGTAGGGTCGCTCAAATTATTTAGAAGTTGCTTATATGGTCGTATTCTTCTACTAATAACGGTGTTCGTTGATGACAAAGCTCTAATCTTAGCCTCAACCTCTGCCAAATTAAAACTACATTCTTTCAAAAGTAAATATCGTAGATAGTTCTGAACATTTTTTATGTATGGTGTTGTTTCCGTTTCCTTTATAGCTTCATTGATTATTGTAGCTAATGGATTGGTAGTTGAAGTCAATACTTCATTTAATGAATTGGTTGAGATTTTGAGGAAGGTTCTAATTTGTGTTTTTGTATTAATATTAAATTCAAAACGTATTTTGCTTTTGAAGTAATTTAGTAATGCGTTTTGATTGGATAATAGATTAAGAAAATCTTTGTTCCCAACAAGTTTAAGCTCCTGTTCTTTATTATAAATAGTGAGCCGCTTCCGATGACGTGGCGTATCGGCAGAATTTTCTAATACTATTCCATTGTGTTTTTCTTTTATAATCCATTTTCTATAATTGACAAGATGTTGCTTAATGTAATCAGTGATATTATTTAGGTCATCATAATCTACATCTTTCGTTATATCACATTTACTTACTTCAGAGTCTTGTAGAATATCATTTATTGATAAGGTGCAGATTCCTAATTTATTGATTTCTTCAAAACATTTTCTAATGTTCGTTTGATTAATAAGGTTGACATATTCATCTTTGAGGATTTTTCCTGTAAATTCAATAGAAAGTTCGTGAAGTTGATAGTTGGCTATGATACATAAACAATAAGGCTTCTTTATGCTATATTTATAATATTGAAGATTGCCATTTATAGTTTGCGTTGCGAATGCTTTGTCATTTATGTTAGAAATATATTTTATGTTTGTAATAATCTTGAGTTTGTCAAAACGAATCATTTTTAATTTAGAATATGAATTTATTTAGCTTGTCATTTGACAAGTTTTGTCTCCTTGACAATTAGTGAAGTTAAAAAAGAAGAGAACTAAAGTCTCTCCACCTAATCCTTTTCTATTGGTTTATGTGGTATATTTTTCCAATATGATTTTAAACCGTTTGAAATGGCTTCTTTGTGAGAAATGCTTTTGCCTCTACCTCTCATAGATTGACTGATTTTTTCTTTTGTTTCGGGGTTTAATTCCCTGTACTGTCTTTTGTTTGTATTCATTTTTTAAGGTTTATATATAATAAATATTAGGTTAGAATAGAAAGTTCTGCAAGACTAATAAGTTTAATACAAAAAATTTTCTGAAAAAATTTTTTTTGAGAGATACGGCAAACCGTTCATGTCCTACTGTACTTATCTCTTGAAAGTCTAATAAGAGCCAAGATACATAGGTTAAGGCGTACATTTTCAGGAATATACGCCTTATACAATGACTTAATACGCTACTTAAAGTAAAATTAGATTCATGGGATAAGTATCAGATAGAGTTAATGAGTTTGATTACTCCTTCTACGCATTGTAGATATTCTACTATGCATCTAAAATCATTCCAAAGGTTCAATATTTCATCCTTTAAGGGTACGAGAAATAACGCTAATTGCTTGAAAATGAGTAGTTAGCGTTTTTCTTTTGTCGGTTTTTGGCGTGAATCCCTTACTTTTATGCGGTTTTGATAACAAAATCCTGTTATGTGTACAAAAAAAGGTGTACCCGATAAAAGATACACCTGAATATTTAAACTTATTTGATTATTTATCTTACCTGAATAACCAGATATCTTGAAACACTCCAGAAATCGTTTGGTTTTGTAATTTCCAGTACGTACTGTCCTTTATCATCTTTTTCCAGCTTATATGAGCCTTCAGGATGATTTGTAAGCAGTTCTGCACGCTTAGAGTATAACTTGATAACCTTGTCTTTACGAATGTCTATTTCAGTGAAATACTCTTTGTTGAAATCGTTGTTCTTTAGTACGTCGCCACCTTTTAAGATCTTTTGGTCTTTAAGTTCGCTTTTTGTACCGAATACGTACCATGCAGTGTTCAGGGCTTTGTCTTGAGCTGCAACGGTTTTGCTCTTTTCTTCGTTTTCAGCAGAAAGCTGATCTACATTTTTAGTCAGATCTGTAACAGCTTCGTCAAGTTCTGCTATTCTGATATTTTTTGAAGCAAGTTCTGTCTGTAATGTTTCTATCTGTTGCTGTTTGGCTGCAAGTTCTGCTGTCAGGTTTTCAAGAGCGCGTTTTAGCTGAGTACTTTTATAGTTACTGTTTTTCAGCTGTTTTTCCAATTCAGCTATTCTTTCACGATTGTCCTTTAGTTTTTGGCTGATGAACTTGATATCATCTTTTATCCTGTCGGCAGCTGACTGGTTTTCAATAACACTACCGTTTAGGTCAACTCTGTTTTCAGCTTCATTTATTTCACGAAATCCTTCTTGTATTTCATTGAATGCTCCCATGATTTCGTCCAACTCATTGTTGCGGTTAGACAGCTCGGACATTAATGAATCGTTTTGCGCTTGAAGCGCATCCTTTTTTTGACCAAAATTGTTACATGATGTCAATAATGCGGCAAAGCACATTGAAAATAATACAATCTTTTTCATGATAGTTATTTTTTAGAGTTATTTTTCTGTTCTTCTTTTCCTCCCAGCACTATTACTATTTCACCTCGAGGCTCTGTTTCTGTAAAATGCTTAATCACTTCTTCCAATGTTCCGCGTACGCTTTCTTCGTGAATTTTGGATATTTCGCGACATACTGATACGGGACGCTCTGGTCCGAAGATTTCAGCAAATTGCATTAATGTTTTCACCAACCGGTATGGTGATTCATAGAAAATCATTGTACGGCTTTCGTCCACCAAAGAATTCAGTCTGGTCATTCTGCCTTTCTTTTGAGGCAGGAAACCCTCAAAACAGAAACGTTCATTTGGTAATCCTGACGAAACAATTGCCGGGACAAATGCTGTTGCACCTGGAAGACATTGTACTTCTATTCCGTTGCGTACACATTCTCTCACAACCAAGAAACCGGGATCGGAAATCCCCGGTGTTCCAGCATCAGAAATAAGGGCAATGGTTTCGCCTGCTTTGATGCGTGATACAATATTTTCTACAGTTTGATGTTCATTGAATTTGTGATGAGACTGCATGGAATTCTTTATTTCAAAATGTTTTAAAAGAATTCCGGATGTGCGAGTGTCTTCGGCAAGAATCAGATCCGCTTCCTTCAGAACTCGAATGGCTCGTAAAGTCATATCTTCCAAATTTCCTACCGGAGTAGGAACTACATATAGTTTACCCATATTATCTTTTTTGACATCGAATATAGCAAAGGTAGAAAGTTTTTGGTCTTGTCGTTATTTTCATGTTAATATTTAACAGATGTTTTATTTTAAAAAGTATATTATTGTACGTATTTCTAATTTTATGTACTTAATTTTAGATTTTACAAACAAGAATTGTATTTTTGCAATTATAGAAAACAAAAATATTTATCATGAACGAGCAGAAGAAAATTACATTCGATAGTTTTATACGCGGAGTTATAGGCGTGGCTATTTTTATTGCAGTCCTTTATATGCTGAATAGGCTCAGCGGTGTTTTGCTTCCTTTTTTCATAGCTTGGATTATAGCCTATCTTATGTATCCTATGGTGAAATTTTATCAGAACAGACTAAAGATAAGAAACAGGGCGTTGGCTATTTTTGCTGTCATGGTGAGTCTGATTGTTTTGGTCACTGGTGCAATATTCCTTATTGTACCTCCGATGATTGATGAGTGTGTTAAACTGAAATCATTGATAGAGGTATATTTCTCAGAAGGTGGTAAGTTTACCTCCATTCCAAAAGATATAACTGATTTCTTGCATAATAATGTCGATTGGGCATGGATGAAAGAAAATCTTAATTCGGAGAATATCATCGGAGCGGTAAAAAGCGTATTGCCTAAAATGTGGTCATTATTATCAACTTCATATAATATAGTGCTGACCATATTTACCTTATTTATTATTGTCCTATATCTATTCTTTATATTGCTGGATTACGAGGAGATCGCCGATGGATGGGTGACTCTGTTACCGGCAAAATATAGAAATATGGTACTTGGAATAATAAATGATATAAAGGACAGTATGAACAAGTATTTCCGTGGTCAGGCTTTGGTGGCGTTCTGTGTCGGGATATTGTTCAGTATCGGTTTTTTGATAATAGATTTTCCTTTGGCGATAGGTCTTGGCCTCTTCATTGGGCTTTTGAATATGGTGCCGTATTTGCAAATCATAGGCTTTGTTCCTACTATCATATTGGCTTTGCTTAAGGCGGCAGATACCGGTGAAAGTTTCTGGGTAATATTAGGATTGGCGTTAGTTGTATTTTGTGTTGTCCAGGCTATTCAGGATATGTATCTGGTTCCTAAGATAATGGGTAAGATAACAGGATTGAATCCGGCCATAATATTATTGTCTCTTTCTGTATGGGGGGCATTGATGGGTATGTTGGGAATGATTATTGCATTGCCGTGCACCACATTGTTGCTTTCATACTATCAACGGTTTATAAAGGGCAGGGATATGCTTTATATGCAACAGAAGGATGAATCTCCGGATAATAATAAGGAATGATACATTAAAGGCATAAATGAAAGTGGATATTCATTTATGCCTTTAATTATTTTTCTATTCTTTCTCTTTGATTATTCCTACGAATAAAGCTCCAAAGATAAGAAGTACTCCAGCCAATACCAGCATGTTTACTTCAGGAGGAACGCTTCCTGGAGTAGTGAACATCCGGAGAATCCAACCTCCGGCTACTGCTGCTACTATTTGAGGGATGCATATTGTACAATTGAACAATCCCAAATATGTTCCCATATGTCCTCCTGTCAGTGAGTTGGTGAGGATTGTAAAAGGAAGAGCCAGCATAGCCGCCCATGCACAACCTATCAACAGGAATGAGACGAAAAGACCATATTGGTTAGTTATGAACATGGTTGATATAAATCCTATACCTCCAAGAACCAGACTCAATGAATATGCCAGTTTGCGGCTCTTTATCAGAGGTAATATTGTTGCCCATATAACAGAACCTATTGCCTGTACGGCAAACAAGATTCCCACCCAGTCGCCTGCATTCTGGTATTGAATTGACTGTGTGTCAAGAACAAGATGTTTTGTACCGTCTTTTATTATTTCTATCGAAGGCGTATCGAAAACTCCGGCTGCAACAGTTCCATTTGTATATGTCCACATAAACATGAATGCAGCCCAACAGAAAAACTGTACGAGTCCGACAGTCCAGAAAGCTTTGGGCGCTTTGGCCAATAGAATGAAAATATTTGATTTCTCTTCTTTGGGATCGTTGCTGATTCCATGATATTCAGCATATAACTGTGGAGGATACTCTTTTACTTTTATAGTAGTATAAATCACGCATAAAATAAGTATTGCAGCTCCTATATAGAACGAATAAATCACTGAATCAGGAATTACACCTTTAGGGGCAACATTACTTATACCTATTGCTGCAAAAATGAAAGGGAACAAGTATCCTGCCAAACTACCGGCATTGCAAAGGAAGCTTTGTATAGAATAAGCCAGTCCTTTCTGCTTTTCGTTTACCATGTCGCCAACCATCATTTTGAATGGTTGCATTGCGATGTTTATTGATGTGTCAAGGAACATTAATGAGAATAACCCAAAAATCATTGCAGCCGAGACGGACATACCGAAACTTCCGGCATTAGGCAACAGACACATTACAAGAACTGCTATAAGTGCACCTACAAACAGATATGGTATTCTTCGGCCGAAACGGCACCATGTCTTGTCGCTTAAAGCACCAATGATAGGCTGTACGATAATTCCTGTAAGAGGTGGCAATATCCAAAAATAGCTCAGACTGTGCGGGTCTGCTCCCAAGGTAGAGAATATTCTACTGATATTGGCACTTTGCAAAGCGTATGCTATTTGTACGCCAAAAAATCCGAAGCTTATGTTCCATAGCTTCCAGAAACTCAAATCAGGTATTTTTTTCATGATATGGTTATGTTTTTTATTGTTTTGTTGGTCTGTAGGTTAATGAAATATCTATTGGTTATAAGTTCATGACATCCTGTTCAAATCTGTCTTTGTCTCCTTTGGCTTTATTCCTGATTTTGCTTCTGTAATTATATACCGTAGCCAGTGAGTATCCAAGGAAATGTGCTATGCGGTTTGCATCTGTAACTCCCAGTCTTATCAAGGCGAAGATTCTTAGTTCTGTATTCAGATGTTCATCCTTTTTTGGATATATTTTACTGTCATCTGTAAGCAGATTGTTAAAGTCTTCTACGAAATTTGGGAAAAGATCCAAAAATGAACGGTCAAATTCATCGTAGAACAGTTTTCTTTCGTCTCGTATGAATTCTTCCGATCTTATGGTTTTGAACAGTTGGTCTATTTTTGATGCCATTGCAAGCTTTTCAAGCGAACGTCTGTATTGTTCCAGCTTTTCCAGATATACAACGCATCGGTCCAGATATTTAGCTATATAAACTTCCTTTATTTTACCTGTTTGAGCAAGATTTCTGTTAGCTTCAACAAGTTTCTTGTTGGCCTTGTACAGATTTCTTCTCATAACAGATAGTTTTTTCATCCAATAATAAAGGTAGAAAGTAGCTATGATAAGAAGAAATGCCAATACGCTTATGCCAATTAGCAGTCGTCTTGTCGCATCTCGTTTTTCGGCTTCTTTTTTCTGGTATGCATTATCTATAATAGGGTATATCTGTGTTACTTCAAGAAATCGTAGCCTTGCATTGGCAGCTACCGCATCTTCCATAGAACATGACAAATAATTGTAAGCTCTGTCCAGATTTCCTTGATGGTACATAAGTAATGCCAGTTTCTGTAGCGAAGCATATTCACGTTCAGCCATTTTTATATCCATTATAGCTGTACTTGCAAGATACTTTATTTGGCTTGATGTATCTCCTATAGCCTCATAAGCATCTGATAAAGTATAGTTCACATATACTTTTCGTTTTAAGTTTATTGAATCAGACAACAGCGGTAACAAAGCTTTTATAGCATTCCTATAGTCGCCGTCATGAATCATTCTTTCGGCTTGATTTATTTTGAAGTTAATGTCTGTTATTCCCAGTTGTGAAATGGAATCTCTGTAGATTTCAGTTTTTAAGTAATAACATTTGCTGGCATTGTCGTCAGCAGTATAATCGGCAAGCCATCCGTAGTATGCTCTTCGAGTTCTATAGTAATATCCTAAAAGTCCTTTATTGGTTATATTGGCTTTATTAACTTTGTCAAGTTCATTTTTAGCCTCATTATACATTCCCATAACTCCGAATACTTCAGCTCTGTTTATTAGTATCTCGTCTTCAAGTTCCGGATTGTTAAGTAACGGAAAGTATTTGTGCTTCATATTAATATAATATAATGATGAATCTGCCTGATAATGCAAGTATTCATAGAAAAGAGCACCACTAATGTTATATTTTTCAGTTATATCATTAGAACGCTTGAGACTGTCCTTTAATTGGGACAACTTCTCTTCTCTCAGATTATGATAATATTTTTTGTTTGAAATGACTTTATCGAGTTCTTTCAACAACTTTTCATTCTCCGGATTGGCTTTTAATACAGTAGGTATGATAAGAATATAAATAAGTATTATAAATATGTTTTTCATGACATTAAATTTAGAGCTGATACAAAAATATGTTTTTTTATCAATAAGTACAAAAACATGACTATTATTTTACTGATGTTTGAATACGTTTTTATTTATATTTTTTGAATAACATAATCTGCCTAATATGCTTATTAATAATGATATAGCTATTTTACATATTTATATTTTTATTGTGTCGGTGATAAAATGTCCACAATAATCTTAATTTTGCAATATAACAATATTTAAATGTAAAAATCAATATCATGAAACAAACACTGTTAACCGTTATGGCTGTATTGTCATTATTATTTCCTTTTTCTTCAAAATCGTATGCAGTAATTAAGAAGGTTGCACCTACATTCTGGTGGGCCGGAATGAAAAATCCGGAATTACAAGTTTTACTTTACGGCGATGACATATCTTCCTCCGAAGTCTCTATTTCCAGTAAAGATATTTATCTGAAGGAAATAGTCAGACAGTCCAATTCCAATTATCTTATCATTTATCTTGACCTGAATGAAGCGAAGGCACAGAATTTTGATATAATACTCAAGAAAGGTCGTAAGATTACTAAGGTACCATATGAACTTAAGGAACGTATACGTAAAGGTTCCGATATTGAAGGATTTACAGCAAGCGATGTGCTTTATTTGATAATGCCGGACAGATTTGCCAACGGAAATCCTGAAAACGATGTAGTGCCTGGAATGTTGGAAAATAAAGTTGACCGTAATGAACAGTATGCCCGTCATGGTGGAGATTTTAAAGGTATATCAGAACATTTGGACTATATATCAGATCTTGGTGTGACAGCTGTCTGGCTTAATCCTACACAGGAAAACGACATGAAAGATGGATCATATCATGGATATGCCATAACTGATTACTATCAGATAGACAGACGTTTTGGTAGTAACGAAGAATTCCTTCAATTGGTAAACGAGGCCCACGGTAAAGGATTGAAAGTTGTTATGGATATGATTTTCAATCATTGCGGAAGTGAGAACTATCTGTTCAAGGACAGACCTCAGGATGATTGGTTTAATTTCCGTTCCAATTATGTACAGACATCGTTTAAGACAGCAAGCGTAATGGATATTCATGCCTCTGATTATGAAAAGGCCATAGCTACAGACGGATGGTTTACTCAGGTTATGCCTGATTTGAATCAAAGAAACCGTCACGTTGCCCGTTATCTTATCCAGAGCAGTATATGGTGGATAGAATATGCAGGAATAAACGGAATACGTCAGGACACTCATCCATATGCTGATTATGATTTTATGTCAACATGGTGCAAGGAGGTTCTTGAAGAATATCCTCATTTCAATATCGTAGGCGAAACATGGCTAAACAGCAATGTTCTAGTTTCTTATTGGCAGAAAGATAGCAAGCTTGCCGCTCCAAAGAACTCTAATCTTCCTACAGTAATGGATTTTCCTCTTACAGATCTTATGACAAAAGCTTTTGATGAGGAAACTACCGAATGGTCAGGCGGTCTTTACAGATTATATGATTATCATACTCAGGATTTCGTATATGCCAATCCTATGAGCCTTTTGACATTCCTTGATAATCATGATACATCTCGTTTCTGTAAGAATGAAGAAGATTCAAAAAACATCACACGTTATAAACAGGCAATAACATATTTGCTAACAACAAGAGGAATTCCTCAAATATATTACGGAACAGAAATCCTTATGGCAGCCGATAAGAGTGAAGGAGACGGATATCTGCGTCGTGATTTTCCTGGTGGATGGGAAGGAGATAAAGTAAATTGTTTTACACGTGAGGGTAGAACAGAACTTCAGAACGAAGCATTCGATTATACTCGTAAGCTTTTGAATTTCAGAAAAGGTAACGATGCTATATGTAAAGGTACGATGAAACATTTCGCTATACGTAATGGAATTTATGTATATGAAAGAAAGTATAACGACAGCTCTGTAGTAGTTGTTATGAATGGAACAGACGAAAATCAGACTTTGAATCTGGCACCATATAAGGAAGTACTTCCGAAATCTGAGGCTACTGACTTTATTACAGGAAAAAAAGTGGCTTTAAATGATGAATTACTTCTTGAAAAACGTGGAATACTACTTTTAACCTTCTAAAAATCATTTATAAAATCAGTTATTGCCCTATAGATATAAATGTCATATAATCAGATGTTTATGTGATACTTTCTGCAATATGACATTTATATTTTATTTCTAAATCAAGAAAAGCGTTACTAAGAACCATACTTTTGCAGCAGAGAGTTTTTCTAACCTGAAATTTTAAAACTTAAATACCTGAAAAGCTATGAACCTTAAAAGTATTTTTTCATTAACATCATGTATTTGTTTCGCTATGGCAGTAAATGCCCAGAAACTTACTTCTCCTGATGGTAATTTTGTTATGAATTTTAGTCTCAGTCCTGAGGGGGCACCGGTTTATGAACTTTCTTATAAAGATAAGCCGGTTATTAAGCCAAGTACATTGGGACTTGAACTTAAAAAAGAAGATGCAAACAAGAAGACAACTTTCGAATGGACGGAACGTACAGACAAAGATCAGCTTGATGCAAAAACCAATCTTATGACTGGTTTTAAAATAAAAGATACAAGTACTTCCACTTTTGATGAGACTTGGAGTCCTGTTTGGGGAGAAGAAAAAGAAATTCGTAATAACTATAACGAACTGGCTGTTACACTTGACCAGCCGTCAAACGACCGTTACATAGTAATACGTTTCCGCCTGTTTAACGATGGTTTAGGTTTCCGCTATGAGTTTCCTCAGCAGAAGAATCTTAATTATTTCATTATCAAGGAAGAACATTCTCAATTTGCAATGGCTGGTGACCATACTGCATTTTGGATCCCGGGAGATTATGATACTCAGGAATACGATTACACTACATCACGTCTGAGTGAAATTCGTGGAAAAATGAAAGACGCAATTACTCCTAATTCATCTCAGTATGTATTTTCGCCTACAGGAGTTCAGACGGCTCTTATGATGAAAACAGATGATGGTCTGTATATTAATCTTCATGAAGCAGCATTGGTGGATTATTCATGCATGCACCTTAATCTTGATGACAAGAATATGATTTTCGAATCATGGCTTACACCTGATGCTAGGGGTGATAAAGGTCACATGCAGACTCCATGCGTATCTCCTTGGCGTACTGTGATAGCAAGTGACGATGCACGTAATATATTGGCTGCTCGTGTTACACTAAACCTTAATGAACCATGTAAGATCGAAGATACATCATGGATACATCCTGTGAAGTATGTCGGTGTATGGTGGGATATGATTACCGGAAAAGGTTCATGGGCTTATACTGATGAAGTTCCTAGCGTCAAACTTGGAATTACAGATTATAAACAGACCAAACCTAACGGAAAACATTCTGCCAATACAGAAAATGTGAAGAAATATATTGACTTTGCAGCTGCACACGGATTTGATGCAGTACTTGTTGAAGGATGGAATGAAGGTTGGGAAGACTGGTTTGGTAAAACAAAAGATTATGTATTTGATTTCGTAACTCCTTATCCAGACTTTGATGTGAAAGAACTTCACCGTTACGCAGCCGGCAAGGGTGTTAAGATGATGATGCACCATGAAACATCTTCTTCTGTAAGAAACTATGAACGCCACATGGATAAGGCATATCAGTTTATGGTAGATAACGGATATAACTCTGTTAAGAGTGGATATGTGGGCGATATTATTCCTCGTGGAGAACATCATTACGGACAGTGGATGGTTGACCACTATCTTTACGCAGTTAAAAAGGCTGCCGACTATAAAATTATGGTAAATGCTCATGAAGCAGTACGTCCTACAGGTTTGTGTCGTACATATCCTAATTTGATTGGTAATGAGTCAGCTCGTGGAACAGAATATGAAGCATTCGGTGGAAGTAACGTAAATCATACCACTATACTTCCTTTCACTCGTTTGATTGGAGGTCCTATGGATTATACTCCTGGTATATTTGAGCTTGATTGCAGTAAGATGAATCCTACAAATACATCTCGCGTACGCAGTACATTGGTACGTCAGTTGGCACTTTATGTCACTATGTACAGTCCTCTCCAGATGGCAGCAGACATTCCTGAAAACTATGAACGCTTTATGGATGCCTTTCAGTTTATAAAAGATGTGGCTATAGATTGGGACGAAAGCCATTATCTTGAAGCTGAACCGGGGGAATACATTACTATTGCACGTCGTGCCAAAGGTACAGACGACTGGTATGTAGGATGTACAGCAGGATATAACGGACATAAATCCGATCTTAAACTTGATTTCCTGACTCCTGGCAAGAAATATGAGGCTATTATATATGCTGACGCAAAAGGAACATCCTGGGATAATAATCCACAGGCATATACTATCACCAAGAAAAAAGTGACAAACAAGTCAAAACTTAAACTTACTGCTGGTGTAGGTGGTGGCTATGCTATATCAATTAAAGAAATCAAATAGTCATACAAAATCTGAATAATATATTTTTGAAGGTAAAAACTAGGTTTATACAGTTACTTAAAGGTAGGAACAGCCTGTTAGGTATTGTAAAATCAAAATATGAAAGATGTTTTTATTAGGGTAAATCTAAGTTTTCAATAGGTATATTTTATTTAGGCTATTTATTAACACTTAATTAAATAACAAATGAAAAGTAAAATCTTAAATTCTAATGGAAAATTCCTGCTATTATGTTTGGTAGGAATGCTGATGGCTGTACAAGGCTTTGCACAAGCTATAACAGTCAATGGTATTGTGAAAGACAAAACTGGAGAACCCGTAATTGGTGCAAATGTTATTGTAAAAGGTACTACAAATGGTACGATCACTGATTTTGACGGTGTTTTCACTCTTCAGGCTAATAAAGAAGATGTTATTGTAATTTCGTTTATAGGCTATCAGCCTCAGGAACTTCCTGCAGCTGAGCAGATGAATGTTATTCTACAGGATGATACTCAATTGTTGGAAGATGTTGTGGTTATCGGTTATGGTACTGCAAAGAAAAATGACCTTACAGGTTCGGTTACTGCAATTAAGCCGGACGAAATGAATAGAGGATTGGTGACAAATGCACAAGACATGATGCAGGGTAAGATTGCAGGTGTTAGTGTAATATCTGATGGTGGTACACCTGGTGGTGGTTCAACAATACGTATTCGTGGTGGATCTTCATTAAATGCTTCTAATAACCCTTTGATAGTTATTGATGGTTTTGCAATGGATGATAAGGGAGTGCAAGGTCTTTCAAACCCACTTTCAATGGTTAATCCAAATGATATTGAAAGCTTTACAGTATTGAAAGATGCTTCTGCCACAGCTATCTACGGTTCTCGTGCTTCTAATGGTGTAATCATTATTACTACAAAGAAAGGTTCTAAATCAGGAAAAGTTAAAGTTTCGTATAACGGAAACGTTTCTTTGAGTAATGTGAAAGAAACTTTGGACGTAATGGATGGTAATGAATATCGTGAATTCATTGCTGGTATTTATGGTAAGGACAGCGAACAGTATGGAAAGTTGGGCTCTGCCAATACAGACTGGCAGGATCAGATCTATCGTGCAGCATGGAGTACTGACCACAATATAACCGCAGCTGGTAATATCAAAGGTGCACCTTTCCGTGTTTCTATTGGTTATACTAATCAAAACGGTATTATCAAGACATCTAATTTTGAACGTTATACAGGTTCTTTTAGTATTGCACCTACATTCTTTGATGATCATCTTAAAATTAATGCCAATCTGAAAGGTATGATTGCAAAGAACAGATATGCAGATGGTGGAGTAGTAGGAGCAGCTGCTACATTTGATCCAACTCAATCTATATATAATAATGATCCTGATTATGTAACTTCTTTTGGTGGATATTTCCAATGGACAGGAAACAATGAGTACAACGACTCATCATGGCCTTTGGCATATAACTCATTGGCACAACAGAATCCGGTAGCTACTTTGGATTTTCAGAATAACCGTGCCACTTCCAAATCATTGATAGGAAATATTGAATTGGATTATAAATTCCATTTTATGCCTGAATTTAATTTCCACGTTAATGCAGGTATGGATTTGTCAACCGGTAAACAAACTAATGATATAGATCCTCGTTCAGCTAGCAATAACTATTATGGAAGACATAGTTTCGATGTAATAGATAAATCTAATATGTTGCTTACATCTTATTTACAATATTCTAAAGAATTGAAGAACCATGACATAAACGTGATGGGAGGTTATGAATGGCAGCATTTCTATAGAGAAGGTACAAGCGATAGTTGGGGATTTTATCAGGCTACAAACAATAATACTGAACTTGCAGGACAAAAGTATGACGTGAAAACTAATGAATGGGCTAACGAAAGTTACCTCGTATCTTTCTTCGGACGTGCCAATTATACTCTTCTAGACAGATATATGCTTACAGCCACAGTACGTGCCGATGGTTCTTCTAAATTTAATAAGAATAACAGATGGGGTACATTCCCTTCATTTGCTTTTGCATGGAGAATTAATGAAGAAGCTTTTGCTAAGAAATATGATTGGATGTCTGATTGGAAGCTTCGTTTAGGATGGGGTATTACTGGTCAACAGGAAGGTATTAGTGAATACAGTTACTTTGTTTCATATGTTGAAAATAAAGAACACGCATATTACCCTATAATCGGTGATGGTTCATTGTCAAGACCTAATGCTTATAATACAAATCTTACATGGGAAAAAACTACTACATGGAATGCCGGTATGGATTTTGGAATCTTGAATGGTAGATTTACTTCTTCTATTGATTTCTATAAACGTCAGACGAGAGATTTGCTTCAGACTGTAAACGTAGCTGCTGGTTCTAACTTTAAAAATACAGTTTTGAGCAATGTTGGTACGTTAGAAAATACAGGTATTGAATTTACCATTGGTGGAAAAGTTATTCAGACCAATGATTTCATTTGGGATTTGAGTTATAACTTGACATGGAATAAGAATGAAATTACCGAGCTTACGACAGGTGATCAAGAAGGATACTATATTGCTACTGGAGGTATTTCCGGTGGAACTGGTAATACTGTTCAGGCTCATGCAGTAGGACATCCTGCCAATTCTTTCTATGTATATCAGCAAGTATATGATGAAAAGGGTATGCCTATCGAAAATACATATGTCGATCGTAATGGTGATGGTATAATAAGTGATCAAGACAGATATTTCTATAAGAAACCTGCAGCTGATGTATTGATGGGACTATCATCAAAGATGATATATAAGAATTGGGATTTCAGTTTCACTCTTCGTGCTAGTTTAAATAATTATGTATTTAACAATGTAGAGTCTAATAACTCAAATATAGGTAAGGCTGCTGTTTATGCACAGTCCGGATTCTTTACCAACTATGCAAAACCGCATTTGGAGAAAAATTTCCAAGGTATAGGAAACTATTTTATGTCAGACTATTTTGTTCAGAATGCATCATTCTTGAAGTGTGATAATATAACTTTGGGATATTCTTTCAATAATCTTATTGGTAAGTTGGGAGGTAGAGTTTATGCTACTGTACAGAATGTGTTTACCATTACAAAATATAAAGGACTTGATCCAGAAGTGAGCGGTGGTATTGATAATAACATTTATCCACGTCCTTTGGTTTCAATGATTGGATTAAGCCTTAATTTCTAATAACTTAACTTTAAAAGGAAAATTATGAAATTCTATAGATTAAAACATCTGGTTCCTGCAGTAGCTTTTACACTGGCCATGGGAACTAGCTCATGTATCGGTGACTTGAATGTTGACCCTACAATAGATAAAAGTACTTCTGTTGAATTTAACAGAGATCCTATTTTTGCAAAGATATATGCTAATATGGCATTAACAGGTAATATCGGACCTGCAGGTAATGGTGACATTGACGGTATAGACGAGGGAACATCAGATTTCTTCAGACAATTATGGAATATGAACGAGCTGCCTACCGATGAGGCTGTATGTTGTTGGGGCGATGCAGGTGTGCCTGAATATAACTTTGCTCAGTGGGATGCTTCACACGGAATGATGACGGCCATGTATTACAGATTATATTTTGGTATAACAATGGCAAACTATTTCCTTGAGAATACCGTAGATGATGCAACTGCAGCAGATCTTAGGGCAGAAGCCAGATTCCTAAGAGCATTATATTATTATTATGCAATGGATTTTTATGGTAATATACCTCTTATCGTAAAGGTTTCTACAGAGCAAGCAGAACAGTCTGACAGGAAAACCATATATGAATTCATAGAGAAGGAACTCTTAGAGTGTGTGGATGATATGAAAGAACCTAGAACAAATACATATGGTAGAGCAGATAAGGCTGCTGCATGGTTATTGTTGGCAAGACTTTATCTGAATGCTGAAGTTTATACTGGAACTCCACAATGGGGATTGGCAGTTACTTATGCAGAAAAGGTACTTGAATCCGGATATACTCTTTGCAAACCATATAAAAATCTGTTCATGGGTGATAATGATACCAATGGTGCGCAGAACGAAATCATTCTTCCGATACTTCAGGATGGTATAGATATACAAAACTATGGTTGCGGTACGTTCTTGATTGCTGCAACTCATAAAACAGATATGAATAATGCAGGAACAAGTGAAAACTGGGCAGGTAATAGAGCTAGAAAACAGATGATGTCTATGTTCTTTCCTAACAATGATGCACCAAATGTTGATGAAAATGAAATGGTGAGACAGGCTAAAGACGACCGTGCTTTGTTCTATGGAAAAGACAGGGAACTTGAAGTTGAAGACATTTCTAATTTTACTCACGGATATTCTTGTGCAAAGTTTACAAATAAATATTCTACAGGTGCAACACCTAAGGATGCTAAGTTTGTAGATATGGATGTTCCTTTCATGAGAGTAGCTGAAGCTTATCTGATTCTTGCAGAGGCAAAAACAAGGCTTGAACTACCTAATGAGGCAAAACCTTATATTGATGACCTTAGAGATAGAGCAAATGCTACAAAACAACCTACATATTCATTGAATGATATTTGTGACGAATGGTGTAGAGAATTTGCTTTCGAAGGACGTCGTCGTATAGATCTTATCAGATTTGGTAAGTTCGGTGGAAATACTGACTATGTTTGGGATTGGAAAGGTGGTACAAAGGAAGGTACAAACTTTGATGCTTACAGAAATCTTTATCCTATACCAACAAAAGAAAGGGTAGCAAATCCTAATCTTGAACAAAACTTCGGATATTAATATTATGTTGTTTTTAATGACATTATAAAGGTATAAATTATGAAAAATAAGATATTTACATTATTACTTGCAGGAATGGCCATTTTCTCTTCTTGCGATAGCGATAGAGACTCCAATCCTGTATATAACCAGCCGGAAACGTTTACTTTAAATAAGCCGGCTTTGTCTGATAATATTTTCGACTTGAACAGTTCTTCACATATTTGGCTGACTTGTTCACAGCCTGATTATGGTTTTACTGCAGCCGTTACATATACTTTGGAAATTTCTTTGACTGATGATTTTGAAAAAGTACAAGTGTTGCCTACACAGTTTACTACTGCTAAAATGGAGGTAAAGACTAATGAGTTGGCAGTTTGTGCTACAAACCTTTTCATAGCAGAAGGTAAGGTTAAAGATGATTTCCCTCTTCAGACTCCTTTATATTTAAGACTAAAAGCTGTTGTAACAGATCTTAAAGAGCCTGTTTATTCAAATTCTATCGAGATAAAAACAGAATTGGAATATACTTTACCGCCAATTGAGATTCCAAAGAAATTGTATATCGGTGGTGACTTCTGTGAATGGAATTGGGATAATACTTTGGAAATGGTTCCTGTGAATGGAACAGAAGGTATGTTCTGGAGAGTTATTTATATACCTGAAAATAGTAGTATTAAGCTTAGTAAAACATCTACAGAAGAAACGAGTGCCGGATTTGCAGAAACAACAATTAATGATAATTATGAAGCTGTTGTAACAGATAATTCTGGAAAGATTGGATTTACTAAAGGAGGATGGTATCTATTGGTTGTTAAGGCAGCAATAGAAGGTGCTGAACTTAGATATACGATGGATATTAATGAACCTGCTGTTTATATTGTTGGTCCTGTAACAAGTAATAATGAAAGTGATAGATTTAATGTTGCGCCAGAAAAGAAATTTACCGTACCTGTTAATGGTGATGATTTCTTTGTATCTCCTCCATTTAAGTTTGGAGTTAGTGGAGATCCTGGAGTTCGTGCATGTGTTTCAATAGATGGAATAGATTGGTGGAAGACAGAATTTATGGTATTTGATGGAATTCTGAAATATCGAGGAAACGATGGAGATCAGGCTCGTGTTAGTGCCAATGCAGGTCAGAAGCTGTATATTAACTTCACAGCCGGAACTGGTAAAATTGAATAATATAAAAATGTTGTCGGGGATATTTTTCCCCGACAAGCTAAATTAAAATGCATTTATGAAAAAGAAATTTTTATATACAGCTATATTTGCTGCAATGATAGGTTTGGCTTCATGTAATGAAGATTTCAATGCAGATGTTGCAGCTCCACAGACTTGGGAACAGGAAGAGATTCTTGCAACAGCAAGTATGACAATTACTCCAGCAACAGGTGTAAATCTTGAAACAACAACAGAGGAAACTGTTAAACTCTTTGATTATCAAGTAGAAAATCAATTGGAAGGTAGCACAATAGAAAATCTTACAGCTTATATATCTAAACAAGATGTTGAGGCATGGCAGAAGATAGAGGTTGATGCTAATGGTAAGGCCAATGTTGAGTCTTTGCAGTCTGTTATGGAGGAGTTATTCGGTAAAAGTGCAGAAATGCGTACATTGAATATTAAAGCAGAGGCAAGTATGAATATCGATGGTGAGGCTTTGTACTTAGGCTCGGAAAAAGTATTAATTGAAATAACTCCTAAAAAGCCATTGGTCTTAACCCTTCCTGAATATTATTTGGTGGGTAATATTCAAAATTGGAGTCCTGTTGAGAAAACTGCTCCATTGTTTCCTACTGAGACAGATAACAAGTTTACAGTTACTACAGATTTTTCTAACTCAAATGCAGGAACACCTAATTTTAAAATTTGGGCTTCTGATGATTTTGGAACTTGGGAGAAGGCTTTAGGAGCACAAACTGACGGTGACACTAGTCTTAACGGTATATTAAAAGAGAATGGTGGGGCTATTCTAACACCTGATAATGGTATTTATACATTTACTGTAGACTTTACAACGAATAACTATTCTTTAGTCAAGGAAGCTAATCAGACTCCTGCTGAATTTTTAACTATTGGTCTAATAGGTGAGTTTAATGGTTGGGGAGATGATTTGGATATGTTGCCATCTTCTCCACATAATTGGTATTATCCTGGGTTTGTCATAGAAACAGAAGGACAAATTAAGTTTCGTGCAGATGATAAATGGGATAATAGCTGGGGGGGAGTTATTAATTTAAGTGAAACTCCATTTGGTATTTCTCAGTTTAAGAGTAATGATAATATGACTATTCCTGCTGGTACATATGATGTATTATTCAATGATATAACTGGTAGATATGCTTTTTATAAAAAGTAATTACAATTTATAATCCATGAATTGCCATTCGGAGGAATACAAAAGTTCCGATGGGTGGCAATTCTTTTTTTAACCTGACTACCATGAAAAAGACTCTTCAAATAGGTTTCTATATATTAATCTCATTGTTCATATTTACGCAAAGTTCATGCCAGGACAAGACTTTTGATGATGAATCGAATAGTGAAAATTCAGGAAATGATTCAAGTGATGAAGGAGATGACAATGAAGAGACATTAAAGGAAGGACTCACCTGGTCACCTGAAAATCCTGATGCTGACTCTGAACTTACTATTAATTTCAAGGCTCCTGTAAAATCAAAGCTTTACGGCTATACCGGCGATGTTTATATTCACACCGGAGTTATTACTGAGGGTGTATGGGCTTTTGTTCCTGCCGAATGGAACGAGAACATTGCCAAATGTAAAATGACGAAGAAGGAAGATAATTGCTGGTCTATCTCTCTTACTCCGTCTATAAGAGAATGGTTTGCTTCGGGTGAGACTGCTATTAATAAACTTGGTATAGTAATACGTAGTTCCGATGGTAGCAAGAAAGGAATAGAGGAAGATTCTTTTATAGAGGTAACCGATAATAAATACACAGCTTTCCAACCTGCTCCTATAATTGAACAGACTATGCCGGCAGGGACGGTAGAAGGTATAAACATTTCAAGTGGAAGCAGTGTGACTTTTGCTTTCTATGATAAGGATAAGAATGGAAATCATAAAGATTTTGCATACATATTAGGTGATTTCAATAACTGGACATTAGCCAATGACGGCACTTCTCAAATGTATAGGGATAATTCAGCCGGATGCTGGTGGATAACTGTTGAGAATCTAGACCCGGCAAAGGAATATCGTTTCCAATATTATACAGGAACTAAAGACGGTGATGTAATCAGACTGGCTGATGCATATTCCGAAAAGATTCTTGACCCTGATAATGATAAGTATATCCCTGAATCAACATATCCTTCATCTGAAATGGTTTATCCGGAGAAAGGTATAGGAATAGTTTCTACATTCAAGATTAATAAGGATGAATATTCATGGCAGAATAATGATTTCAAGATAAAGGACATAGATAATCTCCTTATATATGAGTTACACCTCAGAGACTTTACTTCAACATCCGATCTTAATGGCGCGATGAGCAAGCTTGACTATCTGGAAGGGCTTGGAATAAATGCCATAGAACTGATGCCGGTACAGGAATTCGATGGTAACGACAGTTGGGGATATAACCCATGCTTCTTCTTTGCCATGGACAAAGCATACGGAACAAAGGAAATGTATAAGAGATTTATTGATGAATGTCACAATAGGGGAATAGCTGTTCTATTTGATGTGGTATATAATCATGCTACAGGAGCACATCCTTTTGCAAAATTGTATTGGGACAGCAAGAATAATAAGACAGCTGCCGAGAATCCTTGGTTTAATGTTGACGCACCTCATCCTTATAGTGTATTCCATGATTTCAACCATGAATCAGAGCTTGTAAAGACTTTCGTAAAACGAAATCTCAAATTCTTACTTGATGAATACAAGATAGATGGTTTCCGTTTTGACCTTACGAAAGGTTTCACTCAGCGTCAATGTAATGAAAGTAACGCATCTGACTATGATGAAAATCGTATAGCTGTTTTGAAAGATTATTATGACGCTATTCACGGGGCAAACGAAAATGCCGTGGTTATATTGGAACATTTCTGTTGTGATAAAGAAGAAAAAGAACTCGCAGACTATGGTCTTAAACTATGGCGAAATGGTAACAATGCGTATTGCCAGTCTGGAATGGGATGGCAAGACGATAGTGGTTTTGAAGGAATATATACAGGCACTAATGATATGAAGTTCGGTGGTTATGTAAGTTTTATGGAGAGCCATGACGAAGAGCGTACCGCTTTTAAGGCAAAGGAGTACGGTAATGGTGACTTAAAAACTAATCTGGCAAACCGAATGAAAAGTATGGCTACAAATACGGCTTTCTTCCTTACTGTGCTAGGACCGAAGATGATATGGCAGTTCGGTGAAATGGGTTATGATGTTTCTATTGAAGAGAATGGTCGTACAGGACGTAAGCCTTTACATTGGGAATATCTGAATGATCAGTATAGAAAGAAACTTACTGAGACTTATACTATGATTCTTAAACTTAGAAATGAACTGCCACAGCTTTTCTCTTCTGATGCTACATTCAGATGGGAAGTATCCGAAAGTTATTGGGAAGGATGCCGTAATATTTCAATTGAAAGTATAGACGGAAAGAAACTTTTCATTGTGGGTAATTTCACGACAGAAGAACAGACCTCTTCGGCTCAAGTTCCGTCGGGTTGGAGCGGATATTATAACTTTATCAGTGCTGAACAGGTAAGTAATGTTGCCGGAACACAGCCGATTGTAGCTCCACATGACTTTGTTATATATTCTAATTTCCTCGTTAATAACTAAATGATATGATAAGAAATTTTCTTTTTACACTGATGTTTTTCAGCTCAATTGGGACTGTATCATATTCTGCAGACAGATTGACCGAATATTCTATATCCGAATCTAATGGTAGCTGTTCTTCATCTCAACTTTTGGGGGATGAACGTAAGGAGTCAATATCAAGAATTGACCCTCTTTTCTGGTGGACAGGAATGAAGAATCCAGAATTACAACTAATGGTGTCAGGGTATAATATTGCTGATTATTCATTGTCTATCAATTATCCCGGGGTTAAGATTAAGTCCGTACATCCTATGGAAAGCCCTAATTATATGGTGGTATATCTGGATGTTAAGGACGCAAAGCCTGGTAAGTTTACTCTAAACTTCAGTAAAGGACGTAAAAAACTGAAATATGATTACGAACTGAAAGCTCGTGTAGGAGCCCCTGAAGATAGAGTAGGTTTTGGTTCTGAAGATGTGGTATATTTGCTCATGCCTGACAGATTCGCTAATGGTGATGAAGCAAATGACCATTTGAAGATGAAATATCCTTATATTACAGACCGTAATAACCGTGGAGCTCGTCACGGGGGTGATATTGCAGGTATAATTGATAATCTGCCTTATTTGGATGATTTGGGAATAACAGCAATCTGGACAACACCGGTTCTAGAAAATGATATGGGAGAGATGTCATATCATGGATATGCGGCAACAGACTATTACCGTATAGATCCGCGCTTGGGAAGTAATGAGGATTATGTCAGATTGGCTTCTGAAATGCATAAACGAGGCATGAAGCTGATTATGGACATGGTATTCAATCACTGTGGTAGCCGTCATCCATGGGTTATTGATCCTCCTATGAGAGATTGGTTCAATAATTATGACCGTAAGGTTTATACTAATCACAATAAAGGAGCTTATTATGATCCATATGTAGCTGATATTGAAAAGTATGAAATGACAGACGGTTGGTTTGTCGATTCAATGGCTGATATGAATCAAAGAAACGATTTCCTTGCCGATTATCTTATTCAGAACTCTATATGGTGGATAGAATATGCTCAGCTTGACGGTATCAGACAGGATACTTATCCTTATCCTGATGTAGATATGATGAAACGCTGGTGCGATGCTGTAATGACTGAATATCCTAATATGAATATAGTGGGAGAAATATTGATAACCAATCCTATTGGTACTGCTTTCTGGCAGAGAGGAAGTAAACTTAATCCGGTTGATACCGGTTTGAAATCTGTTATGGACTTCCATTTACAGTCAATAGCCACTAAGGCTTTCAACGAAGAGACTTCATGGAATACAGGATTGCAGACTATATTCGAACATTTTTCGCTTGATTTCTGCTATCCTGATATTTATAATGTAATGCGTCTGTATGAAAACCATGATGTTGACCGCTTCCTCCATACCGATCCGGAAAATCTGGGAGCATATAAGCAGGCCGTTACAGTATTGTTGACAGTTCCGGGAATACCTCAACTGTTTTATGGGCAGGAAATACTTTCTTCAGGTACAACTATTAAACATGGGTACGAAGGCATACGTCCTGACATGCCTGGCGGTTGGAAAGGTGATAAAATAAATGTCTTTAAGGGAGAAGGCCTTACGGATATGCAGAAAGAAGCACATCAGTTCATGAAAACCATTCTTCAATGGCGTAAAGGAAACGAGGTGATTTCAAAAGGTACTATGAAACATTTTATGCCTAGAAACGGAGTTTATGTTTATGAACGTCGATGTGGTGATAAAAGCGCTGTAGTAATATTGAATGGCATAAGCAAGGATAATGAACTTTCGTTGGAACATTATAAAGAGATTTTAGGAGACAAAAGATCCGGTCGTGATGTAATAACCGGCAGAAAGGTTAATCTTGATAATACCTTAAAACTTTCTCCTAAAGAAGTTTTAATATTGGAGTTGTAGATTTTTTTACTTTATTTTGACGATAATATCATGATAAAACTAAAACAATTGATGACATTACCACTGATAGTAACTACTATAGGTTGTGGAGAAACTAATAAGTATGAGTCGTATGCAGACTATCCGTCTTTCACTTCTGAATGGACGGAGATGGTATATACTCCAAAATCGACTAACTTTATGTTGTGGGCACCTACTGCCGAGGCTGTAAAGGTTAATATCTTTGACGAAGGACTTGACAGTAAGGTTGTTAATTCTGTGAAAATGCGTCGTGGCGATAACGGCCAATGGATGGCAGAGATAGATGAAGATCTGAACGGCAAGTTCTATACATTCAATGTATGTATCGACGGCAAATGGCTTGACGATACTCCAGGAGTAATGGCAAAGGCCGTAGGTGTGAACGGTAAGCGTGCTGCCATATTGGACTTGAACAGCACTGATCCTGAAGGTTGGGAAAACGACAAGCGTCCGGAACTGAAGAGTTTCAATGACATTATTCTGTATGAAATGCATCATCGTGATTTCTCATTGGACAGTTTGTCGGGTATAAATAACAAGGGAAAATTTCTTGCGTTGACTGAAGAAGGAACCAGGAATATTTATGGACAGACTACAGGTATTGACCACTTGAAGGAGCTGGGTATCACTCATGTTCATATTCTTCCATCATACGATTATGCGTCTGTAGATGAAACTAAGCTTGATACACCTCAGTATAATTGGGGATATGACCCTCAGAACTACAATGTGCCTGATGGCTCATATTCGACAGATCCGTACAAGCCTGAAGTCAGAATACGTGAGTTCAAGCAGATGGTGCAGTCGCTCCATAGGGCTGGCATCAGGGTGATAATGGATGTGGTATATAATCATACTTTCAATGCAGAACACAGTAATTTTGAATTGACTGTACCTGGATATTTCTATCGTCAGAATGAGGATGGAACATTTGCCAATGGTTCAGGCTGTGGAAACGAAACAGCCAGCGACCGTGAGATGGTACGTCGTTATATTGTGGAATCAGTGAAACATTGGGTAAACGAATATCATGTAGATGGTTTCCGTTTTGACCTTATGGGGATACACGATATAGAGACTATGAAGGCCATCCGTGCGGAGCTTGACAAAATTGATCCTACAATATTCATCTATGGCGAAGGATGGGCTGCAAGTGCTCCTAAATATCCTAAAGAAAAACTGGCGATGAAGGCCAACACATGGCAGATGCCTGGTATTGCTGCATTCAGCGATGAATTCCGCGACAGTTTGCGTGGCTCATGGAGTGACGATACTAATGGTGCTTTTGTCACTGAAGGTAAGGGATATGAGTCGGGTGTGATGTTCGGTATTGCTGCTGCACTACCTCATCCGCAGTTGAAAGAGGCTTTGAAAGACTATCCTGCGTCATGGACAGCACAGCCTACTCAGATGATAAGTTATATCAGCTGTCATGATGATCACTGTATAGGGGATCGTCTTATAATTACTGCTCCAAAGGCTGACACCAAGCAGCGCATGCGTTTATTGAAATTGGCAGAAACAGCAGTATTTACATCGCAGGGTGTTCCTTTCATCTTTACAGGTGATGAACTTATGCGCGACAAGAAAGGGGTAAAGAATTCTTTCAACAGTCCTGATTCAATAAATGTCATAGACTGGCGTCTGAAAAAAGAACATAACGACTCGTACGAATATATAAAGGGACTTATAGCTTTACGAAAAGCGCATCCTGCGTTCCGTTTAGGTTCTGCGGAAAAGGTTTACGAACATCTTGAATTTATCAATCCGGGAAGAGAAGGTGTAGTGGCATTCCGTATCAAAGGTCAGCCTGCAGGAGAGGAGTGGAAAGATATAACGGTAATCCTCAATGCTAAAACCGAGACTGTAAGAGTTGAGGTGCCTGAGGGTACATACAGGATGGTGTGCTATGACGGAAAGATTTCTCCAGAAAAAGGTTTGAAAGATACTAAAGGAAAGACTCTTGTTGCAGCACCTCAATCTGCAACTATTGCTTATAGAAAATAATATTTACTTTTTTTATAATTAAACCGATTGCTATATACCGTTTCTTGTGGGCGGTATATAGCTTTTTTTATATAATAGGGGTACAATCGGTGACATATACAGTTATATATTAAAATATGGACTTCTTATGAAACTGAATATATTTCTACTCCTTGTTGCGTCACTTCTTTTTTCATGTAGCCGATATGCCATCAATGAAGATGGTACAGATGGCACAGACAATATAAACGTATATATAAATTTTCAAAAGAATGCGGTGGGCGATATTCTTGATATAGACTATCCTGTCAGGATATATTGCGTTGATAAGACCAGTTCAGTTGTTACAGACTTTAATTATTTGGAAGGTGAGGGTATAGTGGCTACACTTATCCCAGGTGAATATTCAATAAATGCATTTTTAGGTATAGGAGAAGAGAGTTATTCGAAAGTAAATGATATTTCAGGGAAACCTATAATCTCAGTCAATGGAAGTGGTGTCTCGGACATACCTTTAATGGCAGCACATTCTTCGATAAATCTGGAGAAACAGACTGAAATTAATCTTATCCCATCGTATATAGTAGCGTCTTTAGAGTTTGAGTTTACAAATATACCTTCCGAAGTAAAGAAAATCCAGGTGGAAGTATCTCCGGTTAGTTGTGGCTATCAGATTGAAGGAGGTTTCTCCGACAGAACACAAGCTGCCTCTTTGGAATGTAATTTAAATAATGGTAAATGGCTTTCCGGTCAGAAATTTATATTCCCGGCCGAAGGAGTAAAGACCAGTGTTATTGTAAATCTTGATTATGGTGATGAAATAAAGAAATATTCTTATACGTTTGCCGAAGGATTGAGTGTCGGACAACCTTATAAGTTTACGGGTGGATATGATGAGGATTTGAGTATGGACGGAGATTTTCAGATTAGTGCCTGGAAAATGGAAGAGGAAATCGTTATGGATTTTGAAAATGAAAAACCGGCAGATGATGAAAATGACGAAAATGAACAGGATGAAGAAGATGAGGAGTCCGATGGGAGCTCATTCGATGAGGATATTGATGTGTTTTATGTAGAAACTATGCCTTCTGCCAATAAAATTTGGGGACCTTTCTATTTATGGAAACTGGAAGAGATTGGTGTCGGGGAGGCGCAAGCTACTATTATATCTCCTGACCAATGGTATCAGATTTATGAAGAGGGAGAAGCTATGGAAATACTGAATGGATACGAGATTGATGGTATTTCCGGATGGAGAACTTTTACAAAAGATGAGGCTCAGGAATTTTTTAAGGAATTTTCTACTGAACTGGACGAACTTAATCCTTATCTGGAAGAGAATGGTCACAATATTTTTTATACCCCAAACGATAATGCAGGAAACAGATATTTATGCGATAATGGGGAATATGCATTTAATATGTCTGGAAAGATAGAAATAAGACCTGCCGGTAAGACTGTGAAATATTATCTTCGACCCGTCAAAATAATAGGTTTAAAGGTCAAAAATTAAATGAACTGTCGTTTAATGTAAAGCGTGCGCACGCTTTGGATCGAATGGACGCACGTTTTAAACCGAACGTGCGCACGTTTTTTTTATTGTTTTAATTTGCTCATTTCTACTCATTATGTGCATATTTTGTGGTATTTCGTTTTGTAGTATAAATGCTTTCATTAAATTTGCCGTCAGAAAATTACTAATACCAAAATATTTTATCTAATGAGTTTAAAAATTGTAGTATTGGCAAAACAAGTTCCTGATACTCGTTGTGTTGGGAAAGATGCCATGAATGCAGACGGAACAATTAACCGTTCTGCTCTTCCGGCAATTTTCAACCCGGAAGACTTGAATGCCTTGGAGCAGGCTCTCAGACTGAAAGACGCTCATCCTGGTTCTACTGTGACTATGTTGACTATGGGTCCGGGTCGTGCTGCAGAAATCATTCGTGAAGGTTTATATAGAGGTGCTGACAACGGCTATCTGCTTACAGACCGTGCTTTTGCAGGTGCAGATACACTGGCAACTTCTTATGCTCTTGCAACTGCCATCCGTAAAATTGGCGAGTATGACATCATAGTTGGTGGTCGTCAGGCTATCGATGGTGATACTGCTCAGGTTGGTCCTCAGGTAGCTGAAAAGCTGGGGTTGCCTCAGATTACATATGTAGAGGAAATCCAGGAAGTGAAAGACGGACGCATCCGTGTTAAACGTCATATCGACGGTGGTGTTGAAACTGTAGAAGGTCCATTGCCTATTGTGTTGACAGTAAACGGTAGCGCTGCTCCTTGCCGTCCGCGTAATGCAAAACTGGTTCAGAAATATAAACGTGCTCTTGGCGCACAGGAAAAGGCTGCCATAACAAAAGATGGTGCTGAACTTCCATACGCTTCGCTTTACGAAAGCCGTCCGTATCTGAATATCACTGAATGGAGTGTAGCCGACGTAAACGGTGATACAAAGCAGTGCGGTCTGTCAGGCTCTCCTACAAAAGTTAAGAAGATTGAAAACATTATCTTCCAGGCTAAGGAAAGCAAGACTATCACAGGAAGTGATGCTGATGTAGAAAACCTTATTGTTGAACTTTTGGCTAACCACACTATAGGATAAGACTATGAATAATGTATTTGTATATTGTGAGATGGAAGGCAGCCATGTTGCCGATGTAAGTCTCGAACTTTTGACTAAAGGTCGTAAGTTAGCCAATGAGTTGGGATGCCAGCTTGAAGCTATTTGTGCCGGAAGCGACCTTACTGATGTAGAAAAACAAGTTTTGCCGTATGGAGTTGACCGTGTTCACGTGTTCGATGCTCCGGGGCTGTTCCCTTATACTTCTCTTCCTCATTCATCTATTCTCGTAAATCTTTTCAAGCAGGAAAAACCTCAGATCTGTCTTATGGGTGCCACCGTTATCGGTCGTGACCTTGGCCCTCGTGTTTCTTCTGCATTGACAAGTGGTCTGACTGCCGACTGTACTCAGTTGGAAATAGGTAGTCATGAGGATAAAAAGGCAGGTATTACATACGAAAATCTGCTTTATCAGATTCGTCCTGCTTTCGGTGGTAACATCGTTGCTACTATCATCAATCCTGAACATCGTCCTCAGATGGCTACAGTGCGTGAGGGTGTGATGAAGAAAGAAATTCTTGATGAAAACTATCAGGGTGAAGTGATTCGTCATGATGTGGCTAAGTTTGTTCCTGAAACAGACTATGTAGTGAAAGTAATCGACCGCCACGTTGAAAAAGCCAAACATAATCTGAAAGGTGCTCCTATCGTTATCGCCGGTGGTTATGGTATGGGTTCTAAGGAAGGTTTTGACATGTTGTTCGAACTTGCAAAGGAACTCCATGCTGAAGTTGGTGCAAGCCGTGCAGCTGTTGATGCCGGATTCTGCGACCATGACCGTCAGATTGGACAGACAGGTGTAACTGTTCATCCTAAATTGTATATCGCATGTGGTATCTCAGGACAAATTCAGCACATTGCAGGTATGCAAGATGCAGGTATCATCATCTCTGTAAACAATGATGAGAATGCTCCTATCAATGCGATAGCCGACTATGTGATTAACGGAACAGTGGAAGAAGTGATTCCGAAAATGATTAAGTATTATAAGAAAAACAGTAAATAATGGCAAACTTTTATACAGAACATCCGGAACTCAAGTTTCACTTGAACAATCCGTTGATGGAGCGTATCTGTCAGTTGAAAGAACGCGATTATAGAGATAAGGAAGAATTCGATTATGCACCACAGGATTATGCTGATGCTATCGATTCATACGATAAAGTGCTTGAAATAACAGGCGAAATAACAGGTGAGGTGATTGCTGCTAATGCAGAAGGCGTTGACGAAGAAGGTCCTCACTGTGCAAACGGACGTGTGGAATATGCATCTGGTACAAAAGCTAATCTTGATGCTATGGTTAAGGCCGGACTTAACGGTATGACTATGCCTCGTCGTTACGGTGGTCTTAATTTCCCTATCACTCCATATACTATGTGTGCAGAAATCGTAGCACAGGCTGATGCCGGTTTCGGTAATATCTGGTCTCTTCAGGACTGTATCGAAACTCTTTATGAGTTTGGTAATGAAGACCAGCACAGTCGTTTCATACCTCGTATCTGTGCAGGTGAAACAATGTCTATGGACTTGACAGAGCCGGATGCAGGTTCTGACCTTCAGAGTGTGATGCTTAAAGCTACATACGATGAGGCTAATAACTGCTGGCGTCTGAACGGTGTTAAGCGTTTCATCACTAATGGTGATGCTAACTTGCACCTTGTGCTTGCACGTTCAGAAGAAGGCACTCACGATGGTCGTGGCCTTTCTATGTTTATCTACGACAAGAACGATGGTGGGGTAGATGTACGCCGTATAGAAAATAAGCTTGGTATCCACGGTTCTCCAACGTGTGAACTTGTATATAAGAATGCCAAGGCTGAACTTTGCGGTGAACGCAAGTTGGGACTTATCAAGTACGTTATGGCTCTTATGAATGGTGCCCGTCTTGGTATTGCAGCTCAGTCAGTAGGTCTGAGCCAGGCTGCGTACAATGAAGCTTTGGCTTATGCAAAGGATCGTAAGCAGTTCGGTAAGGCTATCATCGAATTCCCTGCGGTATATGATATGCTGGCTACTATCAAAGCTAAACTTGATGCAGGTCGTGCTCTGTTGTATCAAACTGCACGCTATGTGGATATCTATAAGGCTCTTGATGATATTGCACGCGAACGCAAACTTACTTCGGAAGAACGTCAGGAGCAGAAGAAATATGCTAAGTTGGCCGACAGCTTCACTCCTCTTGCCAAGGGTATGAACTCTGAATATGCCAACCAGAATGCATACGACTGTATTCAGGTACATGGCGGTTCTGGTTTCATGATGGAATATGCTTGCCAGCGTATTTATCGTGATGCACGTATCACAAGTATCTATGAAGGTACTACTCAGTTGCAGACAGTTGCAGCTATCCGTTATGTAACAAACGGTGCTTATGCAGCTACTCTCCATGAATATGAACTGATTCCTTGCGCTCCTGAATTCGAAGGCTATATGAACAGAATTAAGGATATGACTCGTAAACTTGAGGCTTGTACTAATGCTGTGAAAGAAGCTATGAACCAGGAATTGCTTGATTTCGTTTCACGTCGTCTTTACGAAATGTCTGCAGTGTGCGTAATGAGTCATCTGTTGCTGCAGGATGCTACTAAGGCTCCTGAACTGTTCGCTCAGTCACTTAACGTATATGTTAATTATGCTGAGTCGGAAGTTGAAAAGCATTTCAACTTTATCCGTAAGTTCAGTGCTGAAGAGCTTTTAAACTACAGAAAATAATATTTGAAGAATAAATAGTTTTCGGAGGACTTGGTATTGTAAATATCTTGTTCTCCGATTTTTTTTGTTTTTACTGCTCTGTTTATATCTTTGTACAGAATAAAAAACGTATTTATGGCAAAAAAAGAAGAGTACAAGATAAAGAATCAGGAATTTCTGAAGGAAATGTCTGCTGAGGAAGGTGTGATGCTACATCCTTCGGGCATACTTTATAGAGTTATCAACAGTGGAGACGGAAAGGTATCGCCGGTTGACAGAAGTATAGTTTCTGTACATTATCGTGGTACGCTTATAAATGGCAGAGAGTTTGATAATTCATGGAAACGTAACTGCCCTGAGGCGTTGAGACTGACTGATGTGATTGACGGTTGGCGTATAGCCTTGAAACTGATGCATGTGGGCGACAGATGGATGGTGTATATCCCATATAATCTGGGATATGGAACACGTACATCAGGGCCTATACCTGGGTTTTCGACATTGATTTTTGAGATAGAACTGTTGGGTATAGCTTGAATATTAACGTTTAATAAGGTGCCCGTATTTTTTTCTTAGCCAGAAATTGAATCCTAATAATAATGGCAGGGAAATCAGCATTGGCAGATAGAACAATGTTTCCGAAGGAATTGAGACATTCGAAATTCTGTTGGTAATATCTGTCAATGTTATGTTTGTATAACTTATAATGATTAATATACATGCTGTGAGCATTAACAATGATGTAATTATTATGGCAACGAATGTTCTTTTTTCACGTTGCTTTTCCTCAAGTAGGATTTTTTCGTTTATTTTTTCCATCATTTTATAGCTGAAGTTGCTTGGCAAACGGAATTTTTGCTGCATGCCAACAGCTTTTCTAATACATCTGTCTGTGCTTTCAACTTTGAATTTATCTGAATTTGTTGCTTTTCCCATTATAGTTCCTCCTCTTTCTTCATTAGAATATATAGCTTTTTTCTGATCCTGTGGAGTTTTACTTTTATAAAACTCTCTTTTACGTTTAGTATCTGCTGTATTTCCTGGATTGTTTTCTCCTGCTCGTAGAATAACGTTATCAATGCTCTTTCGTCAGGTTGTAACATTGTCAATGCTTTATATAGTTTATTGATGTTTTCTTCTGACTCGTCATTCATTGTTTCATCTATTTCTGTATCAGATATGGTGTTCCATATCTTTTCGTCATATACGTTTACCTCAGGTTCTTTTTTTCTGGTGAATGATATTGCTGTGTTGTAAGCTATTCGATAGAGCCATGTAGAGAAACTGCTTTTTGCATTAAATGATGAAAGGTTTTCAAAACATTTCATGAATGTGTCTTGTGTCAGCTCTTCGGCGTCTGCTTCTGATCTGACAATTCGGACAATAAGACTATATACTTGTTGTCCGTATGTGTCAAGGAAATACGTGAACTCATCTGTTTTTCCTGACAATATTCTTGTTATAATATTTAATTCCTCATTTTTCATTTGTTTATTTAGACGCAAGAACAGCTTTAAGGTTACATCTGGTATAATTTTTTTCTTTTTTGTAGTAACTATATTGTAACCTTTAGCTTGAACTGTCGTCTAATATGGCAAAGGAACAAATTTTTTAATATTTAAATATCACATTTATGGAAGAATTAATGATTGTGGCAAATGTAGCCATCGTTTTCGGAACAATTTACAAGTTGTTCGAATTGTTTGTAGGAAAAAAGGAACGTCAGATGTTGATAGACAAGCTCTCTGAAAACTCTTTGACAGAGGGAAAGTTTAAGGGAATTAATATGTCGTCTTCATATTCTGCACTCCGTTTCGGGTGTCTGTTGCTTGGTTTAGGACTTGGTATCTTGATTGGATATATCATCATATGTAATTCCTTGCCTGAGTATTGGATTGATGAGGCGAATAGACAAGTTAGAGAAACTGCTTCAATTATATACGGGGCCAGTACTTTGTTTGGTGGCGGATTAGGTATGATTGTAGCTTTCTTGGTAGAGGTGTTTCGAAGTAAGGATAGAAAGTGAAAATTTAAATTAATATCATCGTAACATCCTGTTATTCTGATTGTAATACGGCGTAATTAATTTTGCAGTGTCTTAAAAAACAGGAGGACTGAATATGAATGAAGTTAATTATGTAATAGAAAGTTTGCCAAATGGTGAGTTTTATGCTTACTTGCTAGATTACAATCAATGTTGTGCTTATGGCGAAACTGAAAATGAAGCTATAGAAAATCTTCAAGATATATCACATGATTTCTTTAATGAAATAAGTTCTGTTTTCACTCTTGAAGATATGGCATAGTGATGATTATGCTAAATTATTAAATTAATAAAAACACTCTCTTTCTTTCCTGAGGTCGTGTCTGTGTGATACAGGTATGGCCTTTTTTATTTATTATAATGTGTGTAAATTTTATCCTTCTATCTGTCTTTTATATCCAATTACTTTTTCAATTGCTTTTTTATTTTGATTTACAGTATATTACGCCAAAAGTGATATTTTTTTTG
>NZ_JANRHK010000039.1:0-7699 GCF_024733815.1 Bacteroides sp. ET336 | reverse complement strand
TTATATTATAAAGAGACTCTCCACTCCAATTCTTATATTTATCCGATACCCAATCCCATCCCCAAGGCCAGTTCTCATTGGAATTTTTAAAAATAGAGGTCACAGCAATTCCCTGACTGGTTCCATCTTTAAAAATTCCATAATATAAATTCATTAGTCCCCAGTTATCGAATATATAACTCAACCGAATTGTCTTTTGATTTTTAGTAATATAATAACTGAACCCCCAATCCAATTTACCACTTTTTTCATAGAATTCATTGGACACAAAACTTATTTCCAATTTGGTCTTCTCTTTTGCTATTTCTTTTATATACTCCAGTGCTTTAGTTATTGGACCAGATATGGCCTTTTTAATTATATCGTTTTGGTATGAGCATATTAAAATAGCATTTTTCAAATATTCATTTTTAGATGCAATTTCTTCTACAATCTGATTTTTTTCGTTCATATAGTACACTGTTATTTGAGTTAATAAATGTTTATATTGAATTATAGTTTCTCTTACTTTAGGTTTATCATAAGCTATAGCAGCACAATGCTCAAGCCATTTCAAAATGTCTTTATTATATGATATTAACGTATAGTCAAAAGTCGCATTTTCCCCGACTGAAGAAACAGAAGGGCTACTACCATAAAGACTCAAATATAATATTTTAAAATTATCTGTAGAACAGTATTTGTCTTTAGCAAAATTATAATATCTGAGCAACTGATTGGACTGATCACTAGCATAAATTTTATTCTCAATAATTAGCGACGGTACACCAGATACTTGTGGCATATCAATCAGAATATCTATACGCCCACCTTCAGTTCCATCATCATTGATACGACCTATGTAATATTCCGTTGTAGTAACAGCTTTATTAAGCACATTAGCAGCATCATTTATTTCAATCTTTAAAACCTCTTCTATAAAAACCTTTAGAAAAGCTTCACCACATCCATGGCTTCCTTCTGGATTCAGTAATTCAGCAAGCATAGCAGAATGCAACTTAACTTCTTCACTCCAGAGTCCTAGGACGTTGAATACATTAAAATTCTCACCTCGCCTACTGACTTCTGTTTGCTTTATTATTTGCTTTTTTTGTATTTCACCTATCTTTTTCAGTAGGGTTTGCATGTTTTGTTCCATAATATATAAATTAAAAAAAGACTATTTTATATTAAGCATAAAATCTATTGCTATAAAATTTATATCTGATTTTCTTTTCATTTAATCATTTTCTGTAATACGATAATATATTTTCCGCAATCTGACACATTCCATCTTTAAGCCACTGGGGCTCGATTATTTCTATCTGGTCTGTCTGTTGTAGAAGCATTTGAACAAACTCATAATTGGGACGTACATTGAACTCAAACGTAATAGACTCATCATCTGATGTTATTTCCCGTTGGGACTCATGTATGGGCAATGTACATAAATATTTTCTCGCCCATCCGTATGCTTTAATAACCACACGCTCTATATCATATTCTGTATCGGTTATTATACCCACGCATCCCTCAAAATATTTATCTATATCAAAGGTTTCAGGAAGATTGAATTCTGTATCCGTGATGACTACACTCTGTATTCTATCAAGTGCATAAGTCCTCATATCCTCTGAATAGACAGACCATCCTATCAAATACCAGCGACGGTTATAAACTTTAAGATGATATGGTTCGACGAGGAATGTTGTTGGATGTGACCTGCCAAAACCATGATGAGTTATCTCGATTACAGAGTTCTGTCGCATAGCCTGAAGTATAGGCTGTAGGAATTTATTTCCTGACGGGATTTTCTCGAAGGAAATACGTTTTTCAAGTTTCTTGTCTGCCTGAAGTTGGTTCAGTGTGGCATAAGAATCTATCAGCCAGGAGCGAAAAGCGTCTCCTTCCAATAAATCGGCATCTTCTATATAATATCCATATCCGCGTTTGGTATCACAAGAGATGATTATATCAAAAATTGTCTGCACAGCATCTTTATGATTCATAAATGTTTTCCATGGAAGAGGTTTACCGTCTCCAAGACCACAGTTTTCCCATTTTTCGCTTATTTCCTTGAATGTGATATATGGATGACATCTGATTAAGTCCACAAGCCACACATATCGGCCAAATTTATTTGCTGCCATAGTTATTAGTTTTATATATTTTCAAAATTAGATATTAGAGATGAAACTAACAAATCTATTATTAGATTATATCATTGTCTGCCAAAACCAATCTTTCTGTAGGATTGTCTTATTTTTTCTTCACTACACAATCTCAATATACTTTCAAAAGATGGAACTCTATCGTCAAGAATCTCCATCATAGTGGATTTACGCACTACATTATCAATTTCTCCTCCACTGAAATCATATAGAGATGCAAGTTTCATGGCTTCATCCTGATTTAGAGCAGGCATTTTATCAAGCCATATATTACATTTTACATCTGCCGAAGGTTTGCCGAACTGTATTTTGAAAAGAAATCTTCGTTCGAAAGCTTTGTCAAGATTATCTGCCAGATTGGTAGTAGCTATCAGAATACCATCAAGTTTCTCCATTTCCTCAAGGATAATGTTCTGAATCGTGTTCTCTGTCTGGTCAACACTGTTTCCTCCAGATATATCACGGCGTTTGGAGAATATTGCATCCGCCTCGTTGAAAAGCAATATAGGTTTGACTTTGGAACGCTTACATGCCTTTCTATAACGGTTGAAAATATCTTTTACTATTTTCTCACTTTCGCCATACCACATGCTTTTTGAAGCGCTGATGTCAACATGTATGATATCGCGACCTGTTTTTCTTGCCCATTGCATTACTGACTCTGTCTTTCCTGTTCCGGGAGCTCCATATAACAATACGGCGATACCTCTTGGCAATCCTTTTGCTTCAAGCTTGTCAACCAATGATTTATAATTACTCTCAGACAGTGCCTCACAAACCATCGAGAGTTGTTCGCTTTCTTTATTTGAAAAGAACAGTCTCTTTTCCTTTATAACAGATGCTGAAATAAAATCTTTGTTATCAGCTTTCATTATATAAAATTCTGCATCTTCCTCAAAATAAAGATGTTTGGCCTTGTCTGTAAGTTCAAGAACTGTGTATTCTCCGAAAAGACTGCTCTTAGCAACCATCTCTACAAGTTCAAGTCGCTGGAGTTTATGCTGTTCTTCTTTGAAAAGTTTAATGTTTTCATTTCTTTCTTTTATCGGATAAAGTCTGACAAGTTCACTATTAATACTAATCACATCATTATTTACACAGGCATTACAAATCATATAGAATAATGCACGATAGTCTTCTTCCGGAACCAACTCTTTTATGTTTCTAATACATGTAAGGCTTGAATTATAATCTTCCAGTGTTTCAATCTTTGCAGACAATTTAGTGAGTACTCGTTTATTTTCTATATTATGTTCATTACTATAAATATAATCTTTAACAGTACGTACAAAAGAATATCTGTTTAGCTCCAAAAACTGTTTTCCAAATACTCTATAGTCATCTCCAAAAAAAGATGTTTCCCGGTGTCTGTCAGAATTATATCGTCATAATCACCTAATATTTCTACCAAATCAGCCTGTATAAGGGGGTGCGTACCTTCAAGAAATAGTTTACGCTCGCGAAATTGATACCCAAACACTTCGTACATTTCCGACAGAATATTGCTTAAAGACGAACGCCCATATCCGTCGTGATAAAAAAAATCATAACATATCTCATAAAACATTGTGCGAGACTGAATATCGGGAATAATAGTTCTTAAATCTTTTACTATCTGCATCTCACGATTATCATCTTCAAGTGACTCTACAAACTGAAACAATAGCTCTGCAGTGACATCTCCGTCATGAATCTGAGAATTCACCAATTTGCAGAAATCATACTTGTCGAACTCTTTATCAAGTAGATGTATCTTCCTGTATTCCGGTCTGTTATTCTCCAGTATGCAGTTTATAACATAATTAGTAACCATATAGTTATGACGTACTATACGGCATTCGTTAAGGTTGGTCTGTAATATATACCCTTTCTTCTGCAATGATTTTAGTGATGGCAAATACTCCATTATATCCAACTGTGTACAGTTGAAATAAGATGCAAGATCCTCAATACCAGAATTTTTACCGCTACAACTGCGGTCGAACATTGCTGTAAAAATTATCGCTTCATTTCTATTGTCCAAACCTATGTTTTCTTTCAATAACTCAAGCAATAATACCATTTCCTTTCCTTCCAATCCTTTAAGCTTACTGTCATGCAGTTTTGAAGCTGCTGCCTTAATCAATTGAATCAAAGTTTTTTCCATATCATTCTGTTTTATGCCACAAAATTGCATAGGAAGATATGCCAAATCCGGGCATAGCTTAATAAAAAAGTCAAATCCATCTATAAAAATCAGATTTTACTTTTATCATAAACATCCATATTATGAACATTGTATTACTTTTGTATCAATAGCAAGCAATAATACTTAAAAGAAAGAATGCAAAGCATGGGTAAATATTTTTTAGGCCGAGAATCGGGGAAGACTATGACAAAGGGATACACGGACTGAGAACTCTCATCTTGGGCTCGCACTTCTACTGCCCGTATAATGATTGTCCCCATTTGAAAGAAGAATGTGCTTCAAGTAAATATATATTAGGAATGGATATGAAATGTCCTTGCTACACAGACAAGGAGGATAAGGATTATTACTGTCTGTCGAACAGTGATACAATAGAAATAGACTCATATCTTGAGGGTTTCCCCTATCCGGCATTCAGTGCATTTACATATATAATGCTTAAAAAACGTGACCACCTTACTGAAGAAGAGAAAAATAATTTCTGGAGCAAAGTGGCATTTACAAATTATATACAGCACTACTGGCCCAATGGGAAATCACCTGAATATTCAGACAATAAAGAACTGTACGATACGGATTACGAGGCATTCATGCAGGTGGTAGAGGAGCTGAAACCTCATATTATCATGGTATGGAACAAAGCTATTAAGGACTGCCTGGTTTCTCACGGCGACTTGAATTATTTCGGAATGATAGACATGCCGGTGATTTCGGTATATATATTCTCCAGCAATGATGATGAAACAAAACTTACAACCGCCCAGACAAAGAGACTTAAACACAGATATAAGATTATACCTGAAAATATAACAGTAGAATGGATAAAGTCATTATTCGTGCGTTACTTTAATAATCAGGAAGCACAAGATTCTTTCAAATTGAAAACAAAGAATGAACGTCTGGCAGGTATAGGAATGGCAGACACAAGAAAAATAAAGAATATAGCAACTTTATTCAAGCAACTGTCCACCCAAAAGATACTCATACGCAGAGAAAACAATATAGATTTCGGAAACAATATAACAAATGCGCATAAGGAAGTGTTTATGAAGTATATAAAACTGACCTTTGATGTTCCACTTTATACCAATGAATGCCTGTCTGATATGTTCAGGTACAATTTTAGTCATAGTCAGATAAAAAATGAATTCGAAGATAACATAACGAAAAAGATGAAAGCAATTTTCAGGATGGTAGCTACCAGAAGATAAGTGAGTGATAAAGAATATCGAAACATGATGACATTATAGCGAAAAACACAAAGAAAAGCTTTAGTAAAAAATTAGTAAAAAATCCGTCTGAAACGCCACTAATTCATTAAATATCAATCTATTACAAAGAAAGAGGTCAGAAATAAAATCAAGATAAAAGGAAAAGCTGGTAGAAATTGTAGCCATAATATACTTTTGCATTGCAGACCTCAAAAGAAAATCAGCAAACAAAAAGAATTATCAAACCTTAATAATGAATTAAAATGGAAACCGGTATCAAGAAAACTGAACAAAAGATTCTGGACGAATGGCGTAAATATGCCGAAAGCATAAATGATGCTCATGAGTTTTCGGAAGACGGACTGTTGTACAGGGGAAATATCTTCTTCGAGTATGACACGTGGCACCGCAAAGAGGGAAAGGAAGAGGAGTTATGGCTGAATTCCAGACGCAAACTGCTAATAATAACCAAAGAGCTGAATGATAATGAGACATGGAACATAAGGGAAGAAACAGGACGGCAGAACTGCGCTGCTTTTTCCTATCATAGGGGTGTGCCTTTCATTAAAAACCTCAGAATGTGGAGTTACGGACTACTTAATTCTACTTCGGACTATTATCCTGAGTTTGACGAAGCAAGAGATATGAATGTATCGGGACCTTTCTTCGAGAATGCTCCGATAGCACATATAAACTGCAAGAAACAGTGCGGTGGTGCCCAAATAAGTCAGAAAACTTTATCGGAATATATAAACAGGTATTCCATCTTTCTAAAAAGTCAAATAGCTCTCTACGATGCTGATGTTATCCTTTGTTGCGGAAACGCAAACGGACAGAACCTGATATTTGATTTTGTAAAATCACAGTATCTGGACGACCTGCAACTTGTGGATGATACTGGTAACTGGATTTACTACTCTCCTTCCACCGGAAAAATAGTGATAGACAGCTATCATCCGAGTGCGAGAATAGGATATAAGGAAGTGTATGAAGACATGATGTCAGGATTTAGGACAACACTTAAATATATAGAAAATGCTTAGAGGGACTACAAGATTCGTATGCGATAAATGCGGAAACAAATTCATTGAAAAAGATATGGAATTTATGGCAACTACGCTGTCTATTCCAATGAAATGTCCGAAATGCGGCTCGTTTCATACCATGCCATCTGGACTTTTGAGCATAATACAAAAACCTATATACAGAAAAATCTGGGAAAATATGGATAAAAACAAGTAAAAAACGATGTATAACAATTTAAAAATCTCATTATCATGATTATCACTAAAGAAAGACTTTCTGAGGCTATCAAACCCTGATTTACTATATGGGATCAGTGTTGCACTGGCGGAATTATCAAAAGGCTATAATGTGAAATTCGATTACAAAACTGTAATCTTAGAGAAAAAATAACTTTATTACTATCAACTTTAAAAATTATATATATGAATAAGTTTTCAAAACGAGGAACATTGAAGGATGTAGATCCTGAAGACGTTGTAATAACAGTAAAAACTGTAGTTAAAATAGTGCGTGATTTATTGAAAAAAGACAAGGACAAAAACCAGAATGACAAGAAATAGACAGGGACAATAAAAAAAGTGCTGCAACTTTGTCACTCTGACAAAATTGCAGCACTGAAATTATCTGCGTAGTCTCAAATTATTTGCGCTGTCCAAGTTTATCATCCAGGTATAGAATGCCTGAGTGGTCGCCGCAACGTTTCAATTTATCAACTATACCCTGAGCTGTTGCTTCTTCTTCAACCTGCTCGCGAACATATCCCCACAAGAAATCCTGTGAAGCTTTGTCTTTAACTTCGGAAGCGATGTTTACAAGATCGTCAATGAGTTGTGAAACATGGCATTCGTGTTTGTAAACATGTTCGAAGACTTCAAGTGGACTACCCCATCCCTGAGGAACAACATCTATTTTGTCAACTTTAGCCTCACCACCACGCTTCATAAGGTAATCAGCCAAATTATATGCATGATCAAGTTCTTCCTGTGACTGTTTTCTCATCCATGAAGCAAATCCGTCGTAACCTTCTTTCTGGAGATAGAAAGACATTGAAAGATAAAGATTAGCTGACCACATTTCGGCAGTAATCTGCGCATTGATTGCGTTCTGTAGTTTTTCTGAAATCA
>NZ_JANRHK010000038.1:0-8382 GCF_024733815.1 Bacteroides sp. ET336 | reverse complement strand
ACAGGAATTAAAATACAGTGTATATTTATGAAAAATTCTTTTTTTAGCCGATTTGCGCCGCAGGAACCCAAGTTCTTTCCGATGTTAAAACATTTGTCGGAGATTCTTATTTATTCTTCAAACTTGTTAGTAGAAAGTTTTGAACATAATACACCGGAAAAACGTAGTGAATATTACAAACGTATCAAAGATGTCGAGCGCGAAGGCGATAAACAAACTCATCAAATTTTTGATGAGTTGGGAAAAACATTCATAACGCCTTTCGACCGTGAGGATATTCATGATTTGGCATCAACGGTAGATGACGTGATAGACGGTATAAATAGCTGTGCGAAGCGTATAACTATTTACAATCCCCATCCGATTTCTGACAGTGGTAAGGAACTGAGCAAGTTGCTTCAGCAAGAAGCGATTTATATTGGAAAGGCGATGGATGAACTTGAAACGTTCCGTAAGAAACCGGCCGCATTGCGTGAGTATTGCGAGAAATTACATGATATTGAAAATCAGGCAGATGACGTATATGAGTTGTTCGTAAAGAAATTGTTTGAGGAAGAGAAGGACTGCGTGGAATTAATCAAAATCAAAGAAATAATGCAGGAATTGGAAAAAACCACAGATACTGCCGAGCGTGTTGGGAAAATATTAAGAAATCTTATTGTTAAATATGCATAAAGGCAGGGAAAATACATGGAATTATTAGTTATCATCATAGTATTGGCTTTGATATTCGACTATATCAACGGTTTCCATGATGCGGCCAATTCAATAGCTACCATCGTTTCAACAAAAGTTCTAACTCCTTTTCAGGCTGTAATATGGGCCGCGTTTTTCAATTTTGTGGCTTTCTTCATTGCCAAATACATTATTGGTGGTTTCGGAATAGCCAATACAGTGTCTAAAACGGTTGTAGAGGATTTCATAACTTTGCCTATAATATTGTCCGGTGTCATTGCTGCCATAATATGGAATCTATTCACGTGGTGGAAAGGTATTCCTTCCTCCTCGTCCCATACTCTTATTGGTGGATTTGCAGGGGCTGCCATCATGGCGCATGGTTTTGGGGCTATTCAATTGAGCATAATCTTGAAAATTGTAGCTTTCATCTTTCTGGCTCCTTTTATCGGAATGGTGATAGCCTTTGGTTTTACTTTGTTGGTGTTGTACATATGCAGACGTGCGCATCCTAGTACGGCAGAATTATGGTTTAAGAAATTACAACTTGTTTCTTCTGCCTTGTTCAGTGTAGGTCATGGATTGAACGACTCCCAGAAAGTCATGGGTATCATTGCTGCTGCTTTGATTGCGGCTCATTCGGAAGGCCTTGGCATGGGAATAAACAGCATTAATGACTTGCCTGATTGGGTGGCTTTTGCCTGTTTTACCGCTATTTCTTTGGGTACAATGTCCGGAGGGTGGAAAATTGTAAAGACAATGGGTACACGCATTACAAAAGTGACACCTTTGGAAGGTGTTGTCGCAGAAACTGCAGGAGCCTTTACTTTATATTTGACGGAATTCTTGAAAATACCTGTAAGCACGACCCATACAATCACTGGAGCGATAATTGGCGTCGGGGCTACTAAAAGACTTTCAGCGGTACGTTGGGGAGTGACCAAAAGTTTGATGACTGCTTGGATTTTGACCATTCCTGTCAGTGCCATATTGGCTGCTGCAATATATCAAATAGTTCGTTTTATTTGATTCTTAATAAAAATATTATGCAGACTCCAATATTGATGTTTCTTCAAAGGTACATCAATATTGGAGTTTCTTTATCCGTTTGTGTCTATCCGTGAAGGTTATATTTTTGCTAATCGAAAATGATTTCCGGATTAATTCCCTTTATTGTTTCTAGCATCATATCCCTGTTCTCCGGAGAGATATATGTTTTCTTTCCGCTTTTCTCGATTATAACAGTATCATACGGAATGTTCAGAGTGAATCTTTTCTTCTCTTTCAGAACTGTTATTTCCTTTATGTCGAATATATTGATGGATCTGTATTTGAAATCTCTGATGTTGAGATATTCATCAGCTATGCTGTATTCTATATGATAAATGCGAATGCATGACGATAGAGCCATGAAAATGAAACATGATATGAATGGAATGAGATTGTCAACGTTTCTTTCTGACAATAGTACCAGAACAATACATAATACTATCGCCGTGACAGAATACATCATGGACATCCATACACAACCCTTTGCCTTTTCCGACATTTGTGAACTGAAAGTTTTCATATCGCCTGCTGTTTTTAATCAGTTTTTAAATAATGTTTAAATGCTGTTTAAGCGGTATTTAAACATCTTCTAAGTCTTACAAATATATGGAAAAAACATGATTTATACATCTTTTAGCACTAAAAATGCAGCATTTACGTTTATAAATTGTTTCTTTATATAGACAATATAAGTGTAACCAAATCAAATTGTATGAAGAAGATTTGTTTATTTGTGGGTCTGATGATGATAGGCATCGTCCTCCCGATATCGGTCAAAGCTCAGAATTATGACAAAATGTGGAGGGAAGTGGAAGCGCTTCAGAAAAAGGATCTCCCTCGTTCCGTAATAGAAAAATCTGAAAACATTTTCTCATTGGCATTGGCTAAGAAGAACATACCTCAGATGATAAAGGCTTTTATGGTATGTTCAGAGTATAAGGTAAGGTTGAGTTCCGACAGTATCCAGAAACAGAAAGACATGCTGAAGAAGTGGGCTGCATCGGAACAGGATGCAGTGGGAAAAGCTGTGCTTAACAGCGTTATGGCTATGAATTATGCAGCGGTATCGCCTTCTGAGGTTGATTCTGTCATTTCATGTTTGCAATTGTCTTTGAAGGAAAAGGATTTGTTGGCATCGCGTTCTGCGGCTTTATATTATCCTGTGGTTGTTTCTAAAGAATTGAGCAAGGAATATTTTGATGACAATATGTATGATTTCCTGGGCCGTCAGGCTGTACGTACACTGTTGTCACTTCCGGCTAGGGGATATGAACAGAAAATCCACAATGAGATACTAGGCGTTTATGATTCTCTGATAGATTTGTATTCTTCTGCCGAAAGTCCTTATCGTGACAGAGAGGCTGAAGCACTGACACGTGAGGCACGTCTTGTCTATCTTTCTGACAATTGTGTTTATTCGAAGGATAAACTTTCTCCGGATGAGGCTGTGAAAATGTTAGATAGTCTGGCATCTGAATATAAGGATGTAGAAGTTTATTGTGATATTATGCTGAAGCTTGCCAATAAGTATAGTTCTCAAGGAAAAAAGGTTGGGGCTATGTCTGAATTGAAAAAAGCTCTTACTCTATATCCAAATACGGAATGGACTGACGAACTGAATAATACGATTAAGGAGATAGAGTCTCCAAGCCTGGAGATACGTATCCCGTTTGTATATCCCGGATATCGGTCAGATATAGAAGTTTCATACAGAAACCTGACCAGTGTGACGATAGAAGCTTACAGGCTCGGCTTGTCGCCGGTATCGGAAAGACTGCGTGACAGAAAGAACTATGAGCAGTTGATCAGGAAACATGGTGACCGTGTGGCTGTTAATAATTATACTCTTCCGGCAACCGCTGATTATAAGTCAAGAACCACCCGATTGAAGTATAAATTGCCTGAAGATGGTATATATATGATGAAGCTCTTCTCAAAGCAGAAACCGGAGGCTGTCTGCTATGAGGTAGTATATGTATCTCCTTATCAGTGTATTGTAATCCCATTGCCGGGTGACAGAAAAGAACTCGTTGCCGTCGATCGTATGACTGGTCATCCTGTTCCCGGAGCGGAAATAGTTTCATACGCACTGAACGATGGTAAATACGAGCTGAAGAATGTTTATCCCACTGATGAAAAAGGCTGTGTAGTGGTAAGTACCGCCAAGGATAAACTTGAATATTTCAGTGTCCGTACCTCCGGTAATGATTTTATGAATATCTCAAATTTCTATTCCGGAGAGCATTTCCTGAACACAAATGAAGAGGAGAGAAAGCAGACAACTATATTCACGGACCGCTCGATTTATCGTCCGGGACAGATGGTATATGTGTCAGGAGTTAAATATGTACAAAAAGGTGATTCCGTTTCTGTACTTAAGGGGGAAGAAGTGACTGTAAGTCTGACCGATACCAATGGTAAGGAGGTGGAGAAGAAAAAGGTTGTCACTGACGACTTTGGAGTTTACAGTGCAGAGTTTGTGCTTAAACAGAATGTTTTGCCGGGATACTTTGGAGTAAAGGCCGACAATGCATATAGCGGTATAAGAGTGGAAGAGTATAAGCGTCCTACTTTCGATGTGGTTTTCGAGAAAAACAGCAGTGAATATTCGCTTGGCGATTCGGTACATACTGAGGCGAGGGCTGCATCATTTGCCGGTGCTCCTCTGCGCATGGCAAAGGTGGAATATAGGGTAGTCCGTATGGAAAATATTTGGTGGAGATATAACGGTACTGAAACGGAAATTTCCACTGGCGAAACAATGACTGATGCCGACGGCAAGTTCCATATAGATTTCTGCCTTGATAAACCTGACGGCGATTTGCAGACTGCGGATAATGCGTATTACAGATTTAATGTAAAGGCTACGGTAACAAGCCTTTCCGGTGAAACTCAGGTAGGGGAGTATTCCGTATCTGTAGGTGATAAATCGCTCGATTTGAGTATTTCTGATTTGCCTTCCAAAGTGGCAAAAGAAAGAATAGGCAAGATCCGTTTTGACGCTTTCAATTGCGAAAGGATGCCGGTAGAAACAACTGTCAGATATTCTGTTTTCAAGCTTGATGAAGAAGGCAAGATAGCAGGCAAGGCTGTGTTCAGTGGTGAGGAAAAGGCTCAGAATTCATTTGTGCCTTACTCATTCAATTCTCTTTCTTCAGGGAAATACCGCATAAGGATTTCCGCTTCAGACTCCAAGGGACGTGATGTGTCAAAGACTCAGGATTTCGTCCTGTTCTCCCTTGCAGACAGTATTCCTCCTTACCGGACTGTAGAGTGGTTCTATCAGGACGGCGATTCGTTTGATGAAGGTAAGTCTGTCGATTTCTATATAGGCAGCTCCGAGAGTGATGTCTATATGATGCTTGATGTATTTACGGCTGGAAAAAGACTTGAAAGCCGTAGGATGACATTCTCTAATTCAATACAGAAGTTCAGCTACAGATATAAGGAAGAATATGGTGACGGTATAACTGTATGTTTCTCTTTTATGCGTCAGGGAGTATTGTATAAGAAGGTAATAAGTCTTGTAAAGCCTGAACCTGAGAAGAAACTCAACGTATCATGGGAAACATTCAGAGACAAACTTGTTCCAGGACAGAAGGAGGAATGGAAACTCACGGTAAGGAATAAAGACGGGGAGCCTGTCAATGCTTCTATGTTGGCGTCTGCTTACGATGCTTCTCTTGACGAACTTTATTCCCACGGTTGGCATTTCGGATTGTATTTTGGAAGAAAGATACCGCGTGTATTGATGCAGAGTCTGCATGTGTATGACAATCCTTATATGCGTGTGGCATATGCTTATGTAAACGGCAGCAATGGAATCGATCTTATCTATGGTGACGGATTTACACAGTTTATACCTTTCTCATGGGGATATTATGCTTCGCGCGGAATGATTATAGCCAAGGCACCGGCTGCTGGTAATATATTATTGAAAAATCAAGCGTCATCAGATATGATGGATCGGAGTTTTAACAGAAAAGTTTCAGAGGAGGAGGTATTGCAGTCTTATGAAGAATCTTCTGTAGTTGAGTCTGTAGTTGAGGGTGTAAACATGAGTAACGGAAATGTGTCTCATGCCCTTCGTGAGAATTTCTCCGAGACAGCTTTCTACTACCCGCATCTGCGTACAGATTCTGCCGGAACAGTTACTATGTCGTTCGTAATGCCTGATGCATTGACCGAATGGACTTTCAATGGTTTTGTACATACGCAGAATATGGATTACGGATTTATTAAGGCGTCGTTTACCACTTCCAAGCCATTTATGGTGCAGCCTAATATGCCTCGCTTTGTCAGGGTAGGTGATGAATCGTCCATTTCATCATCTCTCATCAATATGTCCGATGAGGATATCAGCGGAAAAGTCACTATGACTCTTTCCAATCCGGTCAACGGACAGGTTGTCTATACCAAGACAGATGCTTTTAGTGTACGTGAAGGGGAGACAGGAGTTGTGACATTTAACTATAAGGTTTCCGAAGGTGTGGATGTTCTGGTTTGTACTGTCATGGCTGAGGCTGGCGAATTCAGCGACGGCGAGCGTCATTACCTTCCGGTATTGTCTGACAAACAGATAATTGTAGAGAATATTCCTGTTCAGTTGAGAGGCGATGAAAACAAAACAGTTTCTACGGATGGCTTGTTCAACGGTGGTAGCAATACTGCTACAAACAGGAAACTGACCATAGAAATGACGGCAAATCCGCAGTGGTATGTCATTCAGGCCTTGCCTGTGCTTGGCACACCTTCGTCTGATGATGCAATGTCGTGGGCTACGGCTCTTTATGCCAATTCATTGTCTTTGCATATTGTGAAATCCAATCCTAAAATCAGGCAGGTGTTCGATTTATGGATGGCACAGGGAAAAAATGAAAAGGATTTATGGTCGGAACTGTCAAAGAATGAACAACTTAAAAATATCATCATCGAAGAAACCCCATGGTTGGCTGATGCTCAAGATGACGCTTCGAAAAAACAGCGTATTGCAATGCTTTTCGATGTAAACGCAATGAATGACAGACTCTCTACGGCTGTTGCAAGTCTTGCCAAGTTACAGTTGGCTGACGGTTCGTGGCCATGGTTCAAGGGCATGACTTCAAGTTCTTACATCACTCTTCGGATAATGGAGTCTTTGTCCAGACTCAAGGCTTTGGGAGTATCATTCAATTATCAGATGAACGATATGTATAAGAAAGCTCTTGGATATCTGGCTTCCGAAGCTGCCAAGTGTCATGACAGTATGCTTGAAAACAAGAACGCTTACGTGCCTCAGAATATGATTATGAGCTATCTGTATATATGTGCCATAGACGATGAGGCTGCAGCTTCTGCAGATACCAGGATAAACAATTATTTCATTGACTATTTTGTTGGAAAGTCTGCATCGCTCGACATAAATGAAAAATCGGTATTGGCCACAGTTATGGACGCGGCAGGAAATAAAGACGAAGCGAAGGTTCTTCTACAGTCTGTTATGGAATATATGATAAGCAATGATGAGATGGGTTCATATTTTGATACATACAAGGCTGGATATTCTTCGTTCGATTACAGAATACCGGTTCATGTGTCTGCAATGGAAGCCATCATGCGTTTGGGAGATAATAAAGAAACTTTACTTGACGATATGCGTCTGTGGTTGCTGAAGCAGAAACAGGTACAGGTTTGGGATACTCCGGTTGCATCTGTAAATGCCATTTATGCGTTTCTGGCAGGTGGAAGTGATGTGCTTGGTTCAGGTTCTGCTATTACAGCAGAGGTTGCGGGTAAAACTTATACCACACCGGATGATGCGATAGGACATGTTTCTGTATCGTTGCATGATTCTGATATCAGGAAAACAGAGAATATTGAATTCTCAAGAAAAGGTACAGGTGCCGGATGGGCTTCTGTCTGTTCACAATGTCTTGAAAGTATCGATAAAGTGAAATCCTACAATGGTGAAGGTTTGAGAATAGAACGCAAGTATATATGCGATGGAAAAGAAGTTTCATCGTCTTCCGTTTTGTCTGTGGGCGATAAGGTTACAGTATGCATAACGGTAAGTGCCGACCGTGATATGGATTTTGTACGGATAAAGGACGAGAAACCTTCATGTCTTGAGGTTGCATCCCAGCTCTCTTCTTATTCTTGGGCAGAAGGGCTTTCATTCTATCGCGTAAATAAAGATGCGTCTGTAGAATTTTTCATCGACCGTATGCGAAAAGGTTCCTATACTATACGTTATGACGCATACGTGGCACGTTCAGGAAAATATGTTTCAGGTCCGGTTTCTGTCATATCAGTTTATGCGCCGCAATTCGGTTCGCATGGGGAATCTTCGGTTATTACGATAAAATAAGTTTACCTCCACACGCTCGTGTCAAGATCTCGACACGGCCGTGCGGAGATCTCCACACGTCCGTGTGGAGATAAATTGATTTTGTCTTTTGTTGGTAAGAGGGTAATGGCTGTTTTATTTATTTTCTGGTTTTCTTTTTTGTTTTATTCGAAGTCATATTTGTTACATCATCATATAAAAGTGAATCCCTTTATATAAATAATGTATAATATTTAGTGCTATTTTCAATTATTGTAACAGTCTTGAAAAAAAATATTCTTTATTTTTTCATTGATTAACAAAGAGTTATCTGTATTCCTGTAATTTTTTTG
>NZ_JANRHK010000037.1:0-14762 GCF_024733815.1 Bacteroides sp. ET336 | reverse complement strand
TGATCGTCAAAAAATATACTATCTATATCTGGCATTTATAAAGCCTTCAGCCCTACCTGGCGACAACATCTCCCATAATGATGCTACAACCCATCCGGGAGCGAAAATATCATTATAATATCCTTTTCCGTTTTTACCATAGTCCCAATTTGTATGCTGTACCACCTCAGGATAAAATCCTGTTTTTGCAATGCCGCACATGTGTCCCTCATGCGGCAAAAGCTGACGCATAGATGAAGTTATAACCTCCGAAAACTCTGCAAACCGCTTTTCATCAAACTCTTTTGACAACCAGCGGAGTACATCAACAAAATCGAACACAAACACATCTATATGGTTATTCTCGACAGACACATTGCCCCAACCGCGTGTTTTCAAACCTACATCGCCCAGCATCTGACCTTTGGCAAACGGAACATCCCAAGTATAATACCATGACAATGCAAAATATGCAGCTTTTCTGGAAAGTTCAGCATAATATTCACGTTCATGACCTCTTGTGACCAATGCCAGATAATAAGCAGCAGTAGAGGCGTATAGCGAAGACTCTTTATCCTCGCAGTTAGCATCGAGTGTAGATGAGAAATAATCAGACTTAGATATCAATTCCTTGTCCAGATATGCCACAGAGCGTTTTGCCGCTTCCAGATAACGCCTGTCTCTAAAATATCTATAAGCCATAACCAGAGGAAGAGTTGCAGAAGGCGTACTTCCTCCCGACTTATCTACAATAGACAAATCATCCTTAAATTTGCGTGGAAAACTTCCATCCTTATTCTGTAACAATAAAAAGTTATCAAGCATTTTCCGCAGATGCATCTCCCATTCCGGATGATTACGTCCGTTCTTCTTCTCATAATCCAAATAATACAAAACAGCATACATACCTTCCGACTGACGACGGATGCTATGATTTTTTTCTACAGAGTTACGTTTAAAATGTACCACCTCATTAAAAAAGCCGTTTTTAGAGAAACCCTTTTGCAAATATGAATCGAAAATACTGTTAGCCATATCAACCAATTCAGTACGTTCTTTCTCCTCACCATACTCCAGAGCATTGAATGCATTCAACAGTGTACGTCCCACGAAACCTACCTCAGCAACATCATTCTTTCCGCAATCGTCTGTACGCAATTCTACGCCGGAGAAATATTTTACAGTTGCATTATCCACATAACTTTCTACAAAGAAATTACTCAATACATCCTTCATTATTTCGTCCGTATAAGGAGTTTCTACCGGTGCAGGCCTGTATAAATCATAACTATACTCCCAAGCTTTTCTGACACAATCGGAGAAGTCGTCTGCGCGGCTTTCATTAATCTCCCATTTCAATTCTATGCTTTCTCCTTTCTTCAGCAATTGAAAAGCCTGTACATAAGGTGCCAAAGTCAGTTTGCGGATATATGTTTTTGGCGCTTCCTTGTATGGAAATCCAAAAGATAATGCAGTCATTCCATTGACATTTTCAAATCCTGTATAACCTATGGATGTTTTTCCTGAAAGGATTATTTCACCTTGATTATGTGTGGTCAATGCATCGCACTCAAAGTCTGCCACACGTGTTACGGAAATAAACTTATTGTGTTTCTCGTCATAAACAGCCGTCATAGGAGTGCTCAAGCGGTCATCACGAACCAGCCAGCTGTCGTAAGTATGAAACGAAGGTGCTTCCTTTGGCGAACGCAGATTACGCCTGTACCAAAAACCCGGCATATAAAACAGACAATCATCATGTCTAAAATTTGATTTCAACTGTTGCCCGAAATTAAAATATACATCTTCAAGAGCTGTTATCCAAACCACTACCTGCCTGGTTTTTCCACTATCCGTTATATTCTGATATACAAGCACAGGCATCTCAGAATCACCAACCAACTGATAGGCAAATTTCTGATCTGTCAATTTGTTCATCTTCAGAGGATAATATACAGACATATTCCCCGGTTTCTTTAAAGCTATATATGATGATACATTTGCAGGAGTAAACTCAAATGCATTAACACATCCCATTATCATACCAAAAGTAATTCCTGAAAGTAATCTTCTAATATTCATAATACCGTTTCTTAGTAATAAAAACCTTGTTAATTCTATATACTTATTTTCGCTACTGTAAGCTTCCAGGCTTCCACAAAATATAAATTCAGCCATTATAGCATTAAAAAAAATTCTAATGAGAATTCACTATAAAATTCTGCAGAATCCGCAAACATATTTTCATCACAAATCAGGTCCGTAAGTTAACAAAAATATCCAACATAAAACTACCGGAAAAAGAATATTTGAAAACGAACTGTCATTCGAATCAAAATGAACTGTCATTTCAAACCGAATGACAGTTCATTTTTTTAAAACGTATCAACACCCTATTATAAAGAAACTTTAAGATTGTCATACTGTTATCATTATCAATTCTTTATTATCTTTGCGCTTGTTTTTGACGATAATAACAGAACCAACGGTCAATGAAATGAAATTAAATATATAATTCATGAAACAGTACAACAAGATTAACAACATGGTTGGATGGCTTGCTTTCGCAATTGCTGCTTTCACCTACTGCATGACTATTGAGCCAACAGCCAGTTTCTGGGACTGCCCGGAATTTATCACCACCGGTTACAAACTGGAAGTAGGACACCCACCTGGCGCACCTTTCTTCATGCTTACGGCAAATTTATTCAGTCTGTTCGCTTCAGACCCTTCGCAAGTGGCGCTGATGGTCAATATCATGAGTGCGCTGATGAGTGCGGCATGTATCCTTTTCCTTTTCTGGAGTATAACACATCTTACAAAAAAACTGGTATGTCCGAATATAGAGGATATGACCACCGGCAAACTGATTACCATAATGGGCTCTGGTCTTGTTGGTGCTTTGGCATATACCTGGAGTGATACATTCTGGTTCAGTGCGGTAGAAGGTGAAGTTTATGCTTATTCCAGCTTGTTTACAGCCCTGGTTTTCTGGCTTATATTGAAATGGGAAAACCGCGCTGACGAGCCTCACAGCGACCGATGGCTGATTCTGATTGCTTATCTTACAGGACTTTCGATTGGTGTACACTTACTTAACCTGCTGTGTATCCCGGCCATTGTACTGGTTTACTACTACAAGAAGAATCCTAACGCTAACCTGAAAGGAAGCCTTTTGGCTCTCTGCGGTTCAATGGTTATAATTGCCGCTGTACTGTACGGTATCGTACCGGGTATTGTAAAAGTTGGAGGATGGTTCGAACTGTTGTTTGTCAACAGCCTGGGAATGCCTTTCAACTCAGGACTTATCGTATATATCATAATTATGGCGGCATCGCTCATATGGGGTGTTTACGAAAGCTATACAGTACGCAGCCGCAAACTGATGAATATATCATTCCTGCTTACATTGGGACTTCTCGGTATTCCGTTCTACGGACACGGATGGAGCAGCGTGATAATAGGTATAATCGTACTTGGTATTCTGGCAGCTTATCTGTTTGCCGACCTAAGCGATAAATTCCGTGTAAGCGCACGTACACTGAACACTTCACTACTGGCCCTGATGATGATTGTAGTGGGATATTCTTCATACGCTGTAATCGTGATACGTTCGTCGGCCAATACTCCAATGGATCAGAATTCGCCTGAAGATATCTTTACTCTTGGTGAATATCTGGGACGCGAGCAATATGGTACACGACCTTTGTTTTACGGACAAACTTATGCTTCAAAACCTGCATTGAAACAGGTTGACGGCGGATGTGTTTACGATGTGGAAGAAGGAGCTCCTGTATATCAGCGTAAGGAAAAGGAAACTCCCGACGAAAAGGACAGCTACGAAATAGTACGTCACAGAACAGAATATAAGTATGCACAGAATATGCTGTTCCCACGTATGTACAGCGAAGCACATGCACAGCAATACGAATCATGGGTAGGCGGAATAAAGGGTAAACAGGTGCCTTACGACCAGTGTGGCGAAACGATTATGGTCAAGATTCCTACTCAATGGGAAAACATAAAGTTCTTCTTTATATATCAGGTGAACTATATGTACTGGAGATACTTCATGTGGAACTTTGCAGGACGACAGAACGACATACAAGGTCAGGGCGAAATAGAACATGGCAACTGGATTACAGGTATTCCGTTCATAGACAATATGCTTGTGGGCGACCAGACATTCCTGCCTGACAGCTTGAAAAACAATAAGGGACACAACGTGTTCTACTGTCTGCCTCTGATATTGGGACTCATAGGTCTGTTCTGGCAGGCATACAGAGGAGACAAAGGAATACAGCAGTTCTGGATTGTATTCTTCCTGTTCTTTATGACAGGTCTTGCCATTGTACTTTATCTGAACCAGACTCCGTTGCAGCCTCGTGAACGTGACTATGCATATGCCGGTTCATTCTATGCTTTCGCAATATGGATTGGTCTTGGAGTGGCAGGTATCACTGAATATCTGCGCAAAAAGATGAACGAGACTACTGCTGCTTCCATAACAGCTGTGTTATGTCTGCTCGTTCCTCTGCAGATGGTTAGCCAGACTTGGGATGACCACGACCGCAGCGGACGCTACACTTGCCGCGATTTCGGACAGAATTATCTGAAGACTGTTCAGGAAGAGGGATGCCCTATCATATTCACTAATGGTGACAATGATACTTTCCCATTGTGGTATAATCAGGAGACTGAAGGTTTCCGTACAGATGTACGTGTATGTAACCTCAGCTATCTGCAGACAGACTGGTATATCGACCAGATGAAACGTCCTGCATACGACTCTCCTTCTGTGCCTATCAACTGGGATCGTATCGACTACGTTTCAGGACATAACGAGGCCGTTTATGTTCGCCCTGAAGCTATGCAGACTATAAACAACTACTACAAGCAGAATCCTGAAGAGGCTAAAGCCGAGTTCGGCGACAACCCATACGAACTGAAGAATATTCTGGAACATTGGGTGAGAAACTCTAAGGACGGACTCCAGATGATTCCTACAGACAGTATAGTAATCAAGCTGGACAAGGAAGCCATCAAACGTTCCGGAATGCTTACTCCGGACTCTATTCCTGACTACATGCACTTGTCACTGAAAGGTAAGAGGGTATTGTATAAGAGTGAACTGATGATGCTTGAAATGCTTGCCAACACTAACTGGGAAAGACCGCTATACATGGCTATCACTGTAGGTTCGGACAATCACCTGAACCTGACAAACAACTTCCTGCAGGAAGGTCTTGCTTACAGAATAACTCCTTTCGACAACAAGAAGTTGGGCAGAACGATAGACAGCGAAAAGATGTATGATAATCTGATGAACAAGTTCAAGTTCGGAGGTATAGAAAGTCCTGACATTTATCTGGATGAAACTGTTTCGCGTATGTGCGACACTCACCGCCGTATGTTCGTACAGCTAAGTACCCAGCTTATCAAGGAAGGTAAGAAGGACAAAGCTATAAAGGCTCTGGATTACTGCGAAAAGGTGATTCCTAGTACAACCGTAAGACATGATTATATCTACAGCGGTTCGAAGGAAATGGCAGACAACTATATTACCCTTGGGGAATATAAGAAAGCTGAAAACATTCTTGACCAGATAGCGAACGACAATGTTCAGTATATCGCATGGTATCTGAGCCTTGATGATGCGCGTTTTGCATTGTCATATGAAAACTGTCTGCGTAACATTTATTGCCTTGACGAGATATGCAAGAGTCTGGAAAAAATAAAGGATGAAAAGACTGGTGAAGTATGTGAAACTGCCGTTCATTACAATCAGAAATTCCAGGAGCTCTATTCTCTGCTCGAGACAAAAGTTGGAAAGAACTGAAAAAATGAGTTTTTGAGTTCTTAAGTTTATGAGTTTGTTATCATTAAACTTAAAAACTAAAAACTTATAAACTTATAATACATGTTTATAGAACAACCTCCACAACTTATAAGATGTCTTTATCCATCTGCCATCTGGCGAATGGATAAAGACAAAAAAGCTGTATATCTGACATTCGACGACGGACCGATACCGAGAGTTACTCCGTGGGTACTTGATGTGCTCGACAGATATGGAATAAAGGCTACTTTCTTCATGGTGGGAGACAATATCCGTAAACATCCTGATGAATTCCGTATGGTAGTGGAAAGAGGACACAGAATAGGGAATCACACATTCAACCACATACGTGGATTAAGTTATGATATCAACTCATATCTTGAAAACACGGACAAGGCATGCAGAATGATGATGAACACGAACCTGTTCCGCCCTCCACACGGATACATGAGTCCAAAACAGTATGCCGAGCTGAAAAAAAGGTATAAGATTATAATGTGGGACCTTGTGACACGCGACTATAACCGTAAGTTTACAGGCGAACAAATACTGCAGAAAGTAAAGAAATATGCCCGAAACGGCTCGATAATAACTTTCCACGATTCATTGAAATCGGAAGAGAATATCAGATATGCCCTGCCTAAGGCTATAGAATGGCTGATGGAACAGGGATATGAGTTTAAGGTATTCGAATAGAAAAAATAAAGCCATCATTACATTGGTATTATAAACCGGTAATGATGGCTTGTTTTCATTATAAATAGTAATTTGTTACTTTACAGTAACATTCAATGGATTTCTTACTTTCTTGGCATATTCCTCAAGATAGGAATTCCATTTCTCATCATCAAATCCGCATTTGCTCCATGCAGAACCCCAATAATATTCGAATTCATCACCTGGCTGGTATGTATTGATACCCATTACATGACCTATAGCTCCTGAAACCGGTTTTTCGAAGAGTTGTACCTTTGCCATTTCCAGCGTATTAGGGAATACCGCACCTACATATATTATTCCGTTGTCAGCATTTACATTTGTAGTAGGATCGGCATACGCAATATAACCTCCCTCCTGATTCATTGAATATCTGTCAGGAATTGCTTCATGCAACACCAGACCTACACCTATAGGGCAGTCTTTCTTCAAAGAAGTATAACTTACAGTTGTCTTATTAAGGTGTGAACCTTTGTCAAGCTGAATCAAACGTGTTTCAACCACAGTGGTATCTCCGTCGATAGTAAGAGGATTGAATTCCAGTTTTACTGTAAATCTTAGAGGACCATTGTCAAGTATTTCAAAATTCTTATAGCAATAAGGATATGATATTACAGAATCAGGCATCAAAGCAGCTGTACCTCCACCGAGTGTAGGACCTACCGCATAGCAGTCCATTCCGTTTCCGTGGTCAATATGATATGATATGGCATTAGCCAAGCTGTCTGCTTCTGCTTTCTTTCCTTCCTCGCGAAGTTTCTTTATCATAGCTCTGGCATCCTTGTCAAGCTCCATTGCATAACGGTCTTCAACAACCGGCTCTGAAACACTTTTTGTAAAGACATCATATCCATATGCCTTCTCACCTGTCATTTGTAATGCCGGACCATACGCACGATAAGCTGCCTTATCGTTTTCCCATGCAATGTCATCCAGTCTCTCAGGATACTGGCGGCCATAAACCAGAGTATTTACATGTGATGGCTGTCCTTTAGTGATGCTATATGACGCAGTAGCTTCGGCTTTTACAGTAGCCGGGAATATAATTTTGTTGTCGGCTGTAAGCTGATATGGTATCTCGGTGTTATTCTCGTCGATAATTACAAACTCGGCAGTTTCGTCAAGTTTCAGTTTTCCAAGTATATCATCGGCTGGAATTTCCACAATTTCCTCCACACGGTCTATTTTCAATGGATTTGACACTGATACCGTTACGCCTTTCTCCTGTGCACATGAAGCCATAAGCGCAACAACCGCAGCAGACACAAATAACTTTTTCATACTTAATTTATAAGATTATTCTTAAAGGTTTAATACAAAAAAAGTCCTACCGGAAAAATAATATTCCGGCAGGACCCTATATAATATTATTCTCTATTGGCGACCATTAATTATTTAGGCTGCTTTCCGATGTATGCCAAGATACCACCGTCAACGTACAATACGTGACCGTTTACGAAGTTAGAAGCATCTGAAGCCAAGAATACAGCTGGACCTGCCAAGTCTTCTGGGTTACCCCAACGAGCAGCAGGAGTCTTAGCTATGATAAATGCATCGAATGGGTGACGTGAGCCGTCTGCCTGACGTTCGCGAAGAGGAGCTGTCTGAGGAGTAGCGATGTAACCCGGGCCGATACCGTTACACTGGATGTTGAATTCACCGTATTCAGAAGCGATGTTGCGAGTAAGCATCTTAAGACCACCCTTAGCTGCTGCGTATGCAGAAACAGTTTCACGACCAAGTTCACTCATCATAGAGCAGATGTTGATAATCTTTCCGTGACCTTTCTTGATCATGCTAGGGATAACTGCCTTAGAAACGATGAATGGAGCGTTAAGGTCGACATCGATTACCTGACGGAATTCTGCAGCTGTCATCTCAGTCATAGGAATACGCTTGATGATACCTGCATTGTTAACCAAAATATCGATAACGCCTACTTCTTTTTCAATCTGTGCAACCAAAGCATTTACAGCTTCTTCGTTAGTAACGTCGCATACGTAACCGTGAGCTTCGATACCAAGTTCTTTGTAAGCTGCGATACCTTTATCAACCAATTCTTGTTTGATATCGTTAAAAACGATCTTTGCACCGGCTTTAGCGAATGCAGAAGCAATTGCGAAACCGATACCGTAAGATGCACCTGTTACAAGAGCAATCTTACCTTCAAGTGAAAAGTTTACCATAATAATACAATTAATAAATACTGTTTAATAAATCATTTCCACAAAAGTAATAAATTATTCCCGTTATCGCACACAAAAAAGTACAGAATATGTGCAAAAATGTTTAATATCATGTAAATACATACTTTTTAAACATAAAATACAGCGTCATGCTAATAAAAATATTAATTATATGACGCCAATATATTACAAATTTCATCCTGAAACTTTCTTGCAGACACGTATTTCAGAACATTCTGATTGATAATCACAAAGGCAATGGTGTGTTTTGCCGGTGAAGTGACATAACCAGCCAATGAACATACTCCAGTCAATGTACCAGTCTTGGCCCTGACATTTCTGAATGTTTTTCCTTTGCCCATTCTATATTGAAGTGTTCCGTCAATTCCTGCTATAGGAAGACTGTCGTAGAACGGATGGAATATCAACGGGGAACTGAATGCGTATTTCAGATATCCCATGATAAGTTCCGGAGATACATAATTGTAGTCAGATACTCCGCAACCATCTACAATTCTGAATTTCCTACTGTCGAACCCTATATCTGATTTCATAAACTTGTATATGGCATTTTGTCCATCCTTATGGCTGAGATATTTCTTACCATTGCTTATTTCTCTGGTTGCATGGAAGAAAAGTGCCTCGGCAGAAAGATTGTCGCTTTCTTTAAGGGCACGTTTCAAAACCTCATCAATATCCCGATAGACGGTTATTATACCTTTAGTGTCTGCCGGAGTATTCTCATATGCCACACTGTCTTGTGGGATAAACACACCTTTTCCCTGAAGCTGGAAACGGAGTGTATGCATAAAGAAGCCCTTTGTATTGAAAATATTCATTGAGGTACTTGCCTTATGTCTTGAACTTCCTGAAACCGTTATGGTATTGTCATTATACATCCAGTTTCGGGTGGCGCTTACATAACTGCCTGACGGTGATGTCCTATTGTCAATGGAATAAAAATCGGACTCAGGTTTTATCTCAACATTAGCTTTACTTCCGCCTGACGGAGATATACTGACATTTATGCATCCACGATTCAGCATCAGAGGTGAAAGGTATGGCTGAAAAGTGTCGGGAGTATCATCCCATGCCCATCCCGGCCCCCAATAAACCGAGTCCATCATAGACACATCGCCTATCAGACGTCCTTTAACACCATGTATTCCCATATTTGCTATGGCATCTACCATGGTTTCCATATCTTCCTGCATAAATTCAGGGTCAAAATCGCCTTTTACGTATATATCGCCATATAGTGTATCGCCCTCGATATATCCCGAATAGGACAGACCCGTCTTTATCTGATAATCCTTACCCAAAACAGAAAGGGCTGTTACGGAAGTTATAACCTTTTCAACAGATGCAGGCCTGTACAGTTTTTCTGCCTGATATCTGTATAATTCCTGTTTCGATGTGAGGTCATACACCAGAATTCCGACTTCGGATGTATTAAGAAATGAAGAGTTGTTGATAAGTGAATCTATTCTGTGAGATATTGTTTGCGAATATGATGATACACAGAATAAAAGCAGAGTTAATAATAAAAATGTTCTGAAAATAGTTCTTTTCATATTTATCTCGTCTTATTGTTATATAGTTAAAAACGGTTTTTAAATACTGTTTGACCAGTATCTAGAAACCGTTTACAAATATAGCGAGAATTGAAAATCAACGAAGTTAAAAGATTAAAACTCTCTGAAAATTTCACCTACAGTAGGATGTGGGAATACATATTTCTTGAAATCTTCAAGTTTTCTGCCTTCTTCTATCATCATACCGGCTATCACTATAAGTTCCGATGCCGGATTTCCCAGAATATGCACACCAATTATATGGTTCTTTGAGTCTGTTATTATCTTGCATACACCGTTCACTCCTTCATTTTCGGCTACAAACCTTCCGGCATATGCCATTGGGAGTTTTACTACCTTATAATCAAATCCTACTATCTTGGCCATTTCTTCAGTCATTCCTACCGATGCCACCTCAGGATTTGTATATACCACTCCCGGAATAGCTTTATAACTCATGTTGTCGTCTGTTCCACATATATGATTTACAGCAACCTCTGCCTCTCTTACAGCTGTATGGGCAAGCATGGAGAATCCTGTAATATCACCGCATGCATAAACTCCATCTACAGAAGTCATCATTGTCTTTGTATCGACTATAATTCTATGTTGTGGAGTAAATTCAAGAGAGAGATTTTCCAGTCCGTAACCCTCGGTACAAGCATGACGTCCTGCACTGACAAGTAATTTTTCGGACTCTACGCATCCATCACCATCCGCTGTCTGATATTTCACAATGATTTTTCCCGAATCCGCATTGCAAATTTCTGTCACCTTGGCATCAAGCATGAAACTAATGCCTTTCTTTGTATATTCGGCTCTGAGAAGTGATGCCAGTTCCTTGTCTATACCTCCCAGAATTTCTGAAGTCATTTCTATCACTGTTACTTTTACTCCAAGACTGCAGAAATAAGAAGCGAATTCCATTCCGATCACTCCTCCGCCTATTATAACCAGACTTTCCGGCAGTTCTTTACAGTCGAGTGCTTCTCTGTGTGTCCAATATGAGACTTTATCTATTCCACTGATAGGAGGTATGAATGTTTTACTGCCTGTACACAATATCAATTTCTCACATTTATATATGTCATCACCACATTTTATCGTGTTCTTGTCCTGAATATAGGCTTCACCGGAAACCACAGTTACACCCGATTCGTTCATCTTGTTCTTTATTCCCAATACAAGTTTACGAACCACTTTCTGTTTCCTGCTTACTATTTTAGAAAGATCAAAAGATACTCCTTCAGCTTTTACGGCATATTTTGAAGCATTTCTGGCTCCGTCAAGAACCTTTGCAGAATATAACAGTGTTTTTGTAGGGATACATCCTTCATTCAAGCAGACACCACCCAAAGAATTCTTCTCTAACAATACAACGCTCAAACCGGCTTTACCGGCAGCTTCGGCAGCAGAGTAACCGGCAGGTCCTCCACCAATTATAGCTAATTGAAAATCCATAGTATATAAGGTATAAAGTTTGTTATTATTTATCCTGTATCACAAGCTTGTCATTCATTGATTTAAGTTTTGAGATAAAGGCTTCCTTGTTTCGTGGAGAGACCTGTACCTTCACGGTTTTATTATTTCCGTTATATTTTATCTCATATCTGTGGAATGACAATGCCGGAGCCCAGAATATCATCGAACGTACTAATCTTATTGATTCTATCTGGTCAATGCGCAGAGTAAATTTTTTCACGAAACGTCCTGTTTCAACTTTTAACAGGCCATCATCTGTTATGACATATTGGGTATGTATAAGCATCTCTATCTCATATATCACCAATATAGCCATAATAATGGCAAGCAATGTGTCATGCATCCAGAAGAAAAAGAAAAGAAGCAATGATGTGATAGAAATCAAAATCCAATACCACCATCCCACTTCGGTCTTAAACGTCCTATCCATATCTTTAAGAATTTATCTACAATCTCGGTAATTTTCTGTGAAGATAAAAATTAATTTACTAATAAACCACTAAAACAGAATTTCTTTATCTGTTTTTATGATTTATTTGAATGAAAAGTTTTATAAAATAAGCGTATGATGGGACTATGTTATAACTTTTTAGTAGCTTTGCAATATAGATAGAAATTATTATGGTTAGGAAATTCGATTTTCTCGTTATCGGCTCTGGTATTGCCGGAATGAGTTTTGCGCTTAAAGTGGCGCATAAAGGATCTGTTGCATTGATTTGCAAAGCCGGACTGGAAGAAGCCAATACATATTTTGCACAAGGTGGTATTGCTTCTGTAACAAATCTCAAAGTTGACAACTTTGAAAAACATATTCACGACACAATGGTTGCCGGAGACTGGATAAGTGATCCTGCAGCTGTAGAAAAGGTTATCACAAATGCCCCTAAGCAAATAGAAGAATTAATAAAGTGGGGGGTTGACTTCGACAAAAATGAAAAAGGAGAATTCGACCTTCACAAGGAAGGAGGACATTCCGAATTCAGAATTCTTCACCACAAGGACAATACAGGAGCTGAAATCCAGACAAGCCTTATCGAAGCTGTGAAACAGCATCCGAACATTACAATTTTCTCAAACTTCTACGCTGTAGAACTCATTACACAACATCATCTCGGTATAATAGTTACACGTCATACACCGGGCATTAAATGCTTCGGAGCTTATATACTTAACGAAGAGACAGGCGAAGTAGATACTTTCCTTTCTAAAGTTACTGTAATGGCAACAGGAGGATGTGAGGCTGTATATAGACACACTACAAACCCACTTGTAGCCACAGGCGACGGTATAGCAATGGTATATCGTGCAAAAGGTGCCGTAAAGGATATGGAATTCATACAGTTCCATCCTACAGCACTATTCCATCCGGGCGATCGTCCTAGCTTCCTTATCACTGAAGCTATGCGCGGATATGGAGGCGTTCTCAGAAATCTTGCAGGAGAAGAATTCATGCAGAAATACGATCCTCGCCTGTCACTGGCACCACGCGATATAGTGGCACGTGCAATAGACAGCGAAATGAAACAGCGTGGTGAGGATCATGTTTATCTTGACGTAACTCACAAAGACCCTGAGGAAACTAAGAAACATTTCCCTAACATATATAAGAAATGTTTGAGCCTGGGTATAGATATCACAAAAGATTATATACCTGTTGCTCCTGCTGCCCACTATCTTTGCGGAGGTATCAAAGTCGATCTGGACGGACAATCAAGCATACGTCGTCTATATGCAATTGGCGAATGTTCATGCACAGGTCTGCACGGAGGAAACCGTCTGGCTTCAAACTCACTGATTGAAGCAATAGTTTATGCCGATGCAGCCGCACAGCATGCAATGAGTGTAATAGACAGATATGAATTTAATGAGGATATTCCTGAATGGAACGACGAAGGAACAATCAGTACCGAAGAAAGAGTCCTTATTACACAAAGTATGAACGAGGTAAATCAGATAATGGAATCTTACGTCGGTATAGTAAGAAGCAACCTACGTCTGGTTAGAGCATGGAACAGACTTGATATCCTGTATGAAGAGACAGAAAGACTGTTCAAGCGTGTCAAGGCCTCACGAGAAATATGCGAATTGAGAAATATGATTAACGTAGGATATCTTATAACTCGCCAGGCAATGGAAAGAAAAGAAAGTAGAGGATTGCATTACACCATCGACTATCCGAAACATTCTGACGAAAACAAATAATAACATATTATAATAAGTAAAAGACCGGTCTTCACCCCAACCGTTGGTTTGAAGACCGGTCTTTTTTTTGATGCATTATAACGACGGATTATGTATTATTTCAAGCAATATCGGTTTTACTCCACCTACGAAACATTCCACAGCAATAACCATCAGAATAAGTCCCATTAATCGCATCATAACATTATTACCCGTTTCTCCCATAAACTTGACCAGACGGGTAGATAGTCTCAGAATTATATATGTCAATATATATACTATAGCGATTACACTGACCAATGTTACTTTAAGGACCCAATTATCTGCATCATCCATCAAAATAATCCCATTTGCTATAGCTCCAGGACCACACAGCATAGGAATTGACAATGGAGTAATGGATATATCATTTGCATATGCCTTTATTTCCTCATCTTTTAGCTTTGTATTCGTATATCTTGCCTGAAGCATATCATAGCCTATCTTTAAAATAATAATGCCTGCAGCAATCCTAAAACCGTTTGTAGAGATACCAAAGAATTTGAAGAGGAACTGACCACAGAAAGTAAAACTGATCAGAATTAGAAAAGAAATGATTGTAGCGCGCTTCACAATATGACTTCTTTCACTTTCATCCAAACCTTTAGTCATGGTAAGAAACACAGGCATGGTGCCTAAAGGATTTGTAAGAGTAAAAAACGATGTAAAACACAACAACGCATAAGGAATAATTGTATCCATAATAAAAACGTTTTTATATATAACTATTACAAAGATATATCAGATTTTAATATAAAGGAAGTG
>NZ_JANRHK010000036.1:0-16910 GCF_024733815.1 Bacteroides sp. ET336 | reverse complement strand
TTTTTGCGATATAATTACCTGTCAAAAAAACATTTAATACTACCTTGTTATGAAGAAGTTATCTATTGCCTTTGCATCAATGCTGGCTTGTTTTCTGGCATCGTGCAGTAACGAAACCACTACCGTATTGGAACAGGACTATACAGCCTATGTAGATCCTAAAATAGGAACAGGAGGTCATGGACATGTGTTCTATGGTGCTAACGTTCCATATGGTTTTGTACAATTGGGCCCCACCAGTATTCCTCAAAGTTGGGATTGGGTTTCGGGATATCATGTATCAGACTCTACAGTCATAGGGTTTCCTCATACACACCTTAGCGGTACAGGTATAGGCGACTTGCACGACATCAATGTTATGCCTGTAACAGGTGAAGTCACTTATGCACGTGGAGACAACTCTTCATACGAAACCGGTCTATGGTCATACTCTGACAGATCGAAAGAAACAGTAGTGCCGGGATATTACAGAACTCATTTGTCAAGATACAATGTAGATGTAGAACTTACAGCAACCAAACGAGTAGGTTTTCACAAATATACATATCTTTCAGACGAAAAGCCTTCAATTGTATTCGATATGGTAAATGGCGGATGTTGGGATAAACCAACCGAAGCACTTGTAAGAATAGTAAACGACAGTACTATCAACGGATACAGATATTCAAAAGGATGGGCTAACAACCAGAAAGTATTCTTCCATGCAGAGTTCTCAAGAAAATTTGACGGTGTAGAATTCATTGTAGATGGTAAAACCTTAAATGATGCCAAAGAAGGTAAGGGAGAAAAAATGTTCGCGAGAGTAAATTTTGCCCAAAATGATTCGAAACCTATATATATGAAAGTTGCCCTATCTCCTGTGTCAGAAGACGGTGCCAAACTGAATATGCAGACAGAGTTAAGCGGTTGGGACTTCAACAAAGTCATAGCCGACGCAAAAGACGCATGGAACGAGGAACTTGGTAAAGTAAAAATCAACAAATGTTCTGATGATAATGCCAAAAAGATTTTCTATACCGCATTGTATCACTCTATGTTTGCTCCATCCGAATTCTGTGATGTAAACGGTGACTATTACGGAGCCGACAATAAAATGCACAAGGGAGAAGGATTTAAGAACTATACAACATTCTCACTTTGGGACACATACAGAGCTGCACAGCCACTTATGACCATTCTTCATCCTGAAAAGATGAGTGATATTATAAACACGATGATTACCATCTATAAGCAACAAGGAAAGCTTCCGGTATGGCATCTCATGGGTTGTGAAACAGACTGTATGGTAGGTAACCCTGGTGTTCCTGTAGTTGCAGATGCCATTCTTAAAGGCATAGAGGGATTTGACTATGAATTGGCCTACGAAGCTCTAAAAGAATCATCCATGCTAGGAGAAAGAGGAATGCAACACAGAATTGAATATGGCTTTATCCCGTCAGACAAAATGCTGGAGTCCATTGCATACGATATGGAATACGCATTAGCCGACTGGGCGGTAGCGCGAGCTGCTCTTAAACTAGGTAAACAGGAAGATTATGAGTATTTCCTGAAAAGGAGTAAATCATACAAGAACTATTTCGACCCTTCAACAGGTTTTATGAGAGGTAAAATGCTGGATGGTACCTGGCGTACTCCGTTCAGCCCATATAGTTCATCACATAGAGACGATGATTACTGTGAAGGCAATGCATGGCAATATACATGGCTGGTACCACACGATATAGAAGGACTTACAGAATGTTTCGGTGGCAAAGATAAACTCATAGGAAAACTTGATTCCTTGTTTATAGCAAACGGTGATATGGGAGATGCTTCTTCACCAGATATAAGTGGCCTTATAGGTCAGTATGCCCACGGAAACGAGCCAAGTCATCATATAACATACTTATACACACTTTTGGGACAACCATGGAAGACTGCAGACCGCATAAAAGAAGTTCTAAACACAATGTACAGCACAAATCCTGACGGACTTTCAGGAAATGAAGATGTGGGACAAATGTCTGCATGGTATATACTTTCATCACTTGGTTTTTATCAGGTAGAACCAGCAGGTGGTAAATTTGTATTTGGCTACCCTCTTTTCGAGAATGTTGAACTGAAAGTTAAAAATGGAACATTCACTATCGAAAAAGAGAACTCAGGTAAAGACAACAACTACATCCAGGGTATAATTCTGAATGGTAAAGAATACAACAAGCCATGGATAGAATATAACGACATCATAAAAGGAGGAAGCCTTAAATTCATTATGGGTGACAATCAAAAGGCCTGGTTCTAAAAATCATCTGTTGCTTTAAACAATAACACAACAGTCTGTAATAAATAATGGTCTGCCTGTATTAATTCTGACTTTTACATATAATTGTATGAATATGTAGAAACAGAATTATTACAGGCAGATTTCTTTCAGGATGAAAATGCCGGAAAATGTGGCACTTTTACTGGTTTGCAGGAAAATAAATAAGACTATTATATCTTTATTCCATTTATTTTGCTTACTTTGTAGAAACTAACAAAGAAAGGAATAGCTATGGCTAAAAATAAAAAAGAAAAAAAAGGCGGAAAAAGAATGAAGAAAAAAGAGATGTCGGAACTCATCATAAACTATTTCCGCAACAAACCGACTGAGGCTATAAGTCTTAAGCAATTATTCCTGGGACTGAAACTAACAACACATCCTACCAAAATGCTATGTACCGACATAGTAAAGGATATGGCAGAAGACAATTTCCTGATTGAAGCCGAAAAGGGAAGATGGAAACTTAATGACAGAGGTCAGATAATGACAGGAACCTTCATCAGAAAGAGCAACGGCAAAAACTCGTTTATACCTGACGATGGAGGAGAACCGATCTTTATTGCAGAAAGGAACTCAGCTCATGCCATGAACAATGACAAGGTGAAGATTTCTCTCTGTGCAAAATGCAAGAAACAGAAGATAGAAGGACAAGTGATAGAAATACTTGACAGAGCAAAAGCGACTTTCGTAGGTACACTGAAAGTATCGAAAAACTATGCTTTCCTCATTACAGAAACAAGCACACTTGCCAACGATATCTTTATACCTAAAGAAAAGCTTAAAGGAGCAAAGAATGGCGATAAGGCTGTAGTGAAAATTACAGAATGGCCGGACGAAGCAAAGAATCCTTTCGGTGAGGTTATAGACGTGCTTGGACAGGCCGGCGAAAACAACACTGAAATGCACGCCATACTGGCTGAATACGGATTGCCATATACTTATCCACAATCAGTAGAGGCCGCAGCAGAAAAATTATCTGCAGAAATTACAAAAGAGGATTATGCAGAACGTGAGGATTTCCGCAATATAACCACATTCACCATCGACCCTAAGGATGCGAAAGATTTTGACGACGCACTCTCAATCAGACAACTGAAACCTGGACTTTGGGAGGTTGGTGTACATATCGCCGACGTTTCACATTATGTCAAAGAGGGCGGTATCATAGACAAGGAAGCATTGAAACGTGCCACATCCGTATATCTTGTGGACCGTACGATACCTATGTTGCCAGAACGCCTTTGCAACTTCATCTGTTCACTGCGTCCTAACGAAGAGAAACTGGCTTATTCTGTAATATTCGATATGAACGAAAAAGCGGAGGTCAAGGACTATCGTATCAGACATACAGTGATAAAGTCCGACAGACGTTTCACATACGAAGAGGCTCAGAATATAATAGAAACCGGTGAAGGAGATTTCAAGGAAGAAGTTCTTGAACTGAACAAACTGGCTCAGATTCTTCGTGAAAAACGTCTTGCCGCAGGAGCTATCGACTTCGACCGCTGCGAGGTGAGATTCGAAATTGACGAGAAAGGAAAGCCTCTGAGCGTTTATTTCAAGCAGTCCAAGGAAGCAAACAAACTGATAGAGGAATTCATGCTTCTGGCAAACCGTACCGTAGCGGAACATATAGGAAAAGTGCCAAAGAACAAAAAGGCAAAGGTATTCCCATATCGTATCCACGACCTGCCGGACCCAGACAAGTTGGACAACCTTAACCAGTTTATCGCACGCTTCGGTTATAAAATCCGTACGAGCGGAACAAAAACAGAAGTATCAAAGTCTATCAACCGCCTGTTGAAAGATGTAAACGGAAAGGGAGAACAGAACTTAGTGGAAACAGTGTCATTGCGTTCTATGCAGAAGGCAAGATATTCAATCCACAACATCGGTCACTATGGTCTTGCATTCGATTACTACACTCATTTTACTTCGCCTATACGCCGTTACCCTGACCTTATGGTTCACCGTCTGCTGACACGCTATTTGGACGGAGGACGAAGTGCACAGGCCGACAAGTATGAAAGCATGTGCGAACACAGCTCTGCAATGGAACAGACCGCTGCAAGTGCTGAACGCGCATCAATCAAATACAAGCAGGTAGAATTCATGAGCGATCATATAGGAACTGTTTATGAAGGAGTAATCTCCGGAGTGACCGAATGGGGAATATATGTAGAAATTAACGAGAACAAATGTGAAGGTATGGTAGCAATGCGTGACCTGGGCAATGACTATTACGAGTTCGACGAAAAGAACTATTGCCTTATCGGCAGACGTTATCATCAGAAATTCAGCCTTGGTGATGCAATAAAGATAAAAGTGGCACGCGCCAACCTGGAAAAGAAACAGCTGGATTTCGTGCTAGCGGAATAAGATTATTATATAAAACAAGAAAGTCAGAGAAATTCTCTGACTTTCTTGTTTTATAGTAAATACTCACAAAGTTTCTGAACAGCCCTAGCGCGATGGCTTATCTTATTCTTTTCATCATTACCCATCTCGGCAAAGGTTTCTGAATATCCGTCCGGCATAAATACAGGATCATAACCGAAACCCGCTCCACCTTTTCTTTCACGTATTATGCTGCCGTTTACTATTCCTTCGAAGAAGTGTTCCTTACCACCTTCTATCAGGCAAATAACAGTACGGAAACGTGCCTTGCGGTTATCTTTATCCTGCATTTCAGAAAGTAGTTTCTTCATGTTGGCTTCAGAGTCATGCCCTTCTCCACCGGCATATCTGGCAGAATAAATTCCGGGCGCACCATTCAAAGCCTCGACTTCAAGACCTGTATCATCGGCAAAACAGTCTAAACCATAATTATCATATATATACTGTGCCTTCAATGCAGCATTACCCTGCAAAGTATCAGCCGTTTCAGGAATGTCGGCATGACAGTCTATATCATTAAGACTCAAGATCTCTACCTTATCGCCTAATATAGCACGGATTTCCTCCAGCTTATGTGCGTTATTTGTTGCAAAAACAAGTTTCTTCATAATTTACTTAACTTTCAATGGGTCAAAACCTTCGCCGTAAACTCCCACTACATTACTTTGGGAAATAAATGCATTAGGATCAATATCCTTCACAAGACGGAAAATGTCAAGTGACTGACTTTTCTTTGCAAGAACCACAACCACCTTTATGTCCTGCTTGCTATACCATCCTTTTCCGTCAAGGAGAGTTACTCCACGATTAATCTGAGTGGAAATACCCTGAGCTATCTCATCATGCTTGCGCGAGAATATAAGGAACTGTACAGATTGACGAGTACTATTAATTACATAATCTATCACTATACTCATGACAAACAACACGCAAAAGCCAAACAATACACGTCGCCAATCATGGAAAATAAAATAACAGGAGGATATAATGATTATATCACAATACATCATCATACGTCCAAGAGTAACATCCTTATACTTGTTGATAATCCATGCAATAATATCAGTCCCACCGGTACTACCATTATGACAGAACACAAGACCAATACCAAAGCCTAAAAGTCCAGCTCCTATAACGCATGCCATGAAATCCTGTCCTGGTCCAAGCAACATTGGTAATTTTCCACTATCGTCCTTAAATAACATTTGGAAGAACCATAGCAGGAACGTCAGCATGATTATGGCATATATGGTCTTGATACTGAACTTAGGTCCGAGTATTTTCAATGCAAAACCTAAAAATACGGCATTAATTATGAAATATGAAACCTGAATTTCAACACCTGTCGCATAATAGATTATAGCTGCTATACCTGTCACTCCACCTGTAGTAATCTGATAAGGCAAAAGAAACGCTGCCCAACCAATTGAGTAACATATCAAACCTAAAGTTATGGCCAGGTAGTCTTTCGTCTCCCGGCCAAATTTTCTTTTTAACAATGCTTCCATAAATATGGTTTACAGAACAATATTTACAATCTTCTTAGGTACGATAATCACCTTCTTAGGAGTCTTGCCATCAATCCATTTCTGTGCCTGTTCGTCAGCTAGAACTGCAGACTGGATTGTTTCATTGTCTGCATCTGCAGCAAATTCCATAGTGAAACGCGCCTTACCGTTGAAAGAAATTGTATATTTCACTGTATCTTCTTTCAGATAGTCTTCGTTGAATGCAGGCCACTGAGCATCACAAACAGATGTCGTATTTCCTAAAGCAGCCCAAAGTTCTTCCGCCAAGTGAGGAGCAAACGGAGCTATAATAACAACCAGATTGCTTAATACAGCTTTGTTGCGACATTTCAATGAAGTGAGTTCGTTTACACAAATCATGAATGCACTGATTGAAGTGTTGTAAGAGAATGTCTCAATGTCTCCAGTCACTTTCTTTATCAGTTTGTGTACTGCCTTTAGTTCTTCTTTTGTAGCTTCACCGTCCTGAGGAAGGAATTCGTCATTACGGCTGTAGAACAGGCTCCACAATTTCTTCAAGAAACGATGAACACCATCAATACCGTTAGTATCCCATGGCTTAGACTGTTCGATAGGGCCAAGGAACATTTCATACATACGCAATGTATCTGCTCCGTAACGTTCAACAATCATATCAGGGTTTACTACGTTGTACATAGACTTACTCATCTTCTCAACTGCCCATCCGCACACATACTTGCCGTCTTCAAGGATGAATTCAGCATTATTGTATTCCGGACGCCAGTTCTTGAATGCCTCAACATCGAGGATATCGTTTGATACGATATTTACGTCAACATGAAGAGGAGTAACGTCATACTGGTCTTTCAGTCCGAGAGAAACGAATGTGTTTGTATCCTTGATACGATATACAAAATTGCTTCGTCCCTGAATCATACCCTGGTTTACAAGTTTCTGGAATGGTTCTTCCTTAACGCTTACACCGAGATCGAACAAGAATTTGTTCCAGAAACGTGAATATATCAAGTGACCTGTAGCATGTTCAGTACCACCTACATAGAGATCAACATTCTGCCAATATCTGTCTGCCTTTTCAGATACGAGTGCCTTGTCATTGTGTGGGTCCATATAGCGTAGATAGTATGCACTTGAACCTGCAAAACCAGGCATTGTATTAAGTTCAAGAGGGAATACGTTTACATTATCTATCTTAGAGTTTTCAACTACCTCGCCGGCATTTACATCCCAAGCCCATTTTGTGGCATGCCCCAATGGAGGTTCGCCAGACTCAGTAGGAAGGAACTTGGCTACTTCAGGCAACTGCAAAGGCAATTTGCTTTCGTCAATCATATATGGCATACCGTCCTTGTAGTAAACAGGGAATGGCTCGCCCCAATAACGCTGACGTGAGAAGATAGCGTCACGCAGACGGAAGTTAACTTTTACACGTCCGAGGTTATGTTCCTTTACATATTTCTTTGTAGTAGCTATAGCTTCCTTTATTGTAAGACCGTTAAGGTTCAAATCGCAATATGGAGTTACGCCTGCCTTTGGAGAGTTGCAGACAATACCTTCCTTGGCATCAAAGCTTTCTTCGCTGACATCACATCCTTCAACCAGCGGAACGATAGGCAAGTTGAAATGTTTTGCAAAAGCATAGTCACGACTGTCGTGAGCCGGAACTGCCATAATAGCACCTGTACCATAACCTGCAAGTACGTAATCGCTGATCCAGATAGGTACAGCCTCTCCTGTGAACGGATTCACCGCATACGAACCGCTGAACACACCTGTCACGCGGCGGTCTGATATACGTTCGCGTTCAGTACGTTTCTTTGTACGGTCAAGGTAAGCCTCAACTTCTGCTTTCTGAGCCTCAGTAGTAAGTTGTGCCACTAATTCGCTTTCAGGAGCAAGAACCATGAAAGTAACACCGAACATAGTATCCGCACGTGTTGTAAAGATAGTGAATTCCATGTCACTGTCTTTAACCTTGAAACGAACTTCAGCACCTTCAGAACGGCCAATCCAGTTACGCTGTGTTTCTTTCAGAGAGTCTGTCCAGTCAACTGTTTCAAGTCCGTCGAGCAATCTCTGTGCATAAGCAGAAACTCTCAAGCACCACTGGCGCATTTTCTTCTGCACTACAGGATGTCCTCCACGTTCAGAAACGCCATCTACAACTTCATCGTTGGCCAATACAGTACCCAATGCAGGACACCAGTTCACCATAGTCTCGCCAAGATATGCTATACGGTAGTTCATCAGAATTTCCTGCTGTTCCTTTTCTGATTTTGCGTTCCATTCTTCGGCAGTAAAACTCAATTCTTCGCTGCATGCAGCGTCAAGTCCTTCAGTACCTTTTGTTTCGAAAGCCTTAACCAGATTTTCAATAGGCTGAGCCTTACCACATGAATTGCAATAATAGCTGTTGAACATCTTCTGGAAAGCCCATTGTGTCCAATGGTAATAATCAGGTTCGCAAGTACGAACTTCGCGGTCCCAGTCAAAGCAAAAACCGATTTTGTCAAGCTGTTCACGATAACGTGCAATGTTAGCCGCAGTAGTTACAGCCGGATGCTGACCTGTCTGGATTGCATACTGTTCTGCTGGCAACCCGTATGCATCGTAACCCATCGGATTAAGAACGTTGAAACCTTGAAGTCGCTTGTAGCGAGCATATATATCGCTGGCAATATATCCCAGCGGGTGACCTACGTGAAGTCCTGCTCCCGACGGATAAGGGAACATGTTCAACACATAAAACTTCTTTTTTGATTCATCTTCCGAAACTTTGTAGGTCTTGTTTTCCACCCACTTCTGTTGCCATTTCTTTTCTATCTCCCTGAAATTATATTCCATAGCGATGTACTTTATATATTTGATTTTACGTTATTTATCCAATTTGTTTGCAAAGATACAATAAAAAAAATAAAGATACCCCAAAAGACAATAGAATGAAAGCAAAAAGCAGCAACAAGAGATAAAGTATTATAACTCTTGCTGCTGCCCGCATATTATTTTAATTCGTTTTTACTTTTTAAAGTCAGCCCAGTCAGTCAGACGCATATCTCCCTTGTCGAGGAATACTTCATGCATACCCAATGCTGCTGACAAGCTGTGACTGGTCTGTCCCTTGCTGGCTATCTTGAGATAATCCCACAACAACTGCTTATAATCTGGATGAGCGCAGTTCTCAATAACAGTCTTGGCACGTTCCATAGGACTCTTACCACGCAAATCGGCAATACCCTGTTCTGTGATGATTACATTTACAGAGTGTTCGCTATGATCCTGATGTGACACCATAGGAACAATAGAACTGATACAACCACCCTTCGCTGTTGAAGGACAAGAGAAAATAGAGATATAAGCACTGCGCGTAAAGTCGCCAGAACCTCCGATACCGTTCATCATCTTGGTTCCGCAGATATGTGTAGAGTTTACGTTACCGTAAATATCCGCTTCGATTGCTGTATTCATTGAGATAACTCCAAGACGGCGTACTACTTCAGGACAGTTTGAAATTTCAGAAGGACGCAACACAAGTTTGTCACGGAAGAATTCAATGTTATCGTAAATATCCTGCAGACAGTCGTTTGTCACACTCAAAGAACATGTACTACCGAACTTTATTCTACCGGTTTTTACCAAATCTATCACTGAGTTCTGGATAACTTCAGTGTACATTTCAAAAGCAGGTACATCAGGATTCTTACCCAATGCACTCAACACGGCATTTGCTATATTGCCTACCCCAGACTGTAAAGGCAAGAAAGTAGAAGGTATTGTACCCTTACGTAAATCATTTACCAGAAAGTCTGCCACATTCTGACCAATCTTGTCGGTAATAGGATCCGGATCGTGGAACCCACGGGCTTCGTCAGGAATATTCACTTCCACCACAGCAGCAATCTTGGCCGGATCAACCTGAATATATGGTGTTCCGATACGGTCACTAGCATGTTCTATCATGATAGGACGACGATGTGGCGGACGTTCTAGTTCATAAATATCATGCATACCCATAAGACTTGTCTTGTTATGAGCAGCGTTAAGTTCGACTATAACTTTTTCTGCCAGACGTGCCACTGTAGGGGAAATACCCACACCGGCAGTAAGATAAATACGTCCGTCGGCAGTCAGTTCACAAGCTTCCATTATGGCAACATTCACCTTACCCAAGAAACCGGAACGGATTCGCTGAGCCATTTGTGACAGATGTATATCAGAGTATTTTACCTGTCCGTTGTTGCAAGCCTTGCGGAAATCAGAATTTGTAGTATATGGTGCTCTGAAATCAAGAGCATTTGCACGTATCAGAACGCCGTCACATGAATCACCGGTTGAAGCACCTGTAAGAACGCTCACTTTAAAATGTTCTCCACGTGCATGTTTTTCTTCAGCCATTTTAGCCAACTCGGCAGTAACAGCCTTAGGTGTTCCGGCTGGTGTAAATCCACTTAATCCAATAATATCTCCGTCTTTAATCAAACTTGCAGCTTCGGCCGCTGTCATAAATTTATAGCTCATGATATTGTGTTTTTAAAGTTATTTGTATATATTCGAAACTTAGTAAGTTTTCTGAGACTCTCCAAATTTAGAAAAAAAACATCAAATCCAATACTTCTTGTTTCAAATTTATGATGAAAAACATATTTTTTTCTACAAAATGAGAGTCATAATCTAATATTTCAAATATTTTGACAATTATTAAGAGCCACGTTTCTATCCAAGTTTCTACTGATTTATTTGCAGATATCAGAAATAAATGCCAATATCGCATATTACATTGAAAAACATATATTAGTTATGAAAAAAATCGGTTCATTAATATTACTCATAAACGCATTATCAAAATCGGAAAAGAAGGCTTTATATCTACAGGCAGGAGAAAATCCGACAGAAAAAGCATATATGAAAATATTCGATATCATAGACAAGAAAAACATAACTGATATAGAAAATATTAAAAAGAATTATGCAAAGTATTACCCAATAAATTCATTTGTTCCGGAAGCTAATTATTTATACCAGCACATCCTTTCCACACTGGTAAGTCTTGCCATAAAGAAAAAATGCAAACATAACTTATATTATAAAATAATACAGGCAAATATTCTCAAAGAAAAGCATCTGATGGACGAGCATTTCCAGATGCTGGACGAAGTGATTGAAGAATCCGAGTCAACAGAAGATTACAGTGTCTCCTCTTTAGCACAGAGAACAAAACTGGATTCCATGCGTCAGGAAAACTTCCTTGACATATCAGAAGATACCCTTATAAAAGAGCATTTGAGACTAAAAGGATATCTGAATGTACTTAATCAGATAAATCGTCAGTCGGAAATATATGAACTCATGGTGTTCTACACCAGCCGAAAATCGGACACCAAGATTTTTGACGATCTGGCAATAACGGAAATAACATTTGTCAACAATCTGAGAAAAAATCTGTTCGAAATACAGAAAAAACATTTACTGTTCCAGGGTATATATCTGTTATGCAAGAACAATTATCAGGCGGCAAACAACATTTACAAAGAAGCGAACGAACTGTTCGCCTCTCATAAATCATTCCTTAACAATCCACCATCCGATTATATGCAGTTCATCGAGAATGTGCTGAAAAAATGCAATGAGAACAGGCAATATTCGGAAATGGAGTATTACATTAACATCCTGGAGGGATTGAAATATTATACCGCAGAATTCAATGCAGAAATAGAATGCATAATATTCACAAACAAAGCTGAATATTATATACATACTGATGACAAGAAAAAAATAAAAGAACTCATAAGCTGTTACAAAGATACAGACTCCATAGTGAAATTTCTTACACCATTCAGAAAAATACAGTTCATACTTGAATTGTCATTATTAAACATAAACATCAACGAACATAAACAGGCAAAAAAGATTCTTTATGATATTGTAAAAGACTCCAATTATCAAAGATTTTTTCTATATAAACCTTGCCTGCTATTATATTACATATCTATATACGAACTCCAGGAATACGATTTTCTGGAATATTCCATAAGAGCAGCCAGAAGAAAATTGAAAAACAACAGAGAGACATCAAAAATAGAAGCTATACTATACGAATTCTTTACAAAAGACATGTTTAAACTTTCCCAATCGGATAAAAAGAAGTATCTTGAAGAATTATGCAAGCAGATTGACACTCCACAAAATATTTCTGACCATCTTACCATGAAAATATTTGACTTTAAAAGTTGGATTTTATCACATGCATAACCCATATTTTATACAGTGATATTTATTCTTATACATACTGATTATCAAAACATCATAAGAAGAAGTATATCGTTGAGTTTTTATAAATCGGATATAATTGGTTTGATATGCCTGAAATATAACAATACTTTTACACCGTAAACGAAAAAAACTATATCATGAAAACGAAAAAAATTGTAGTATTAGGTAGTTGTAATACCGATATGGTAATAAAATCAGACAGACTACCTGTTCCGGGAGAAACAATCCTTGGCGGTGAATTTATTATGAATCCAGGCGGAAAAGGAGCCAATCAGGCTGTAGCTGCAGCAAGATTGGGAGGGAACGTTGTATTTCTGACAAAAACAGGCAATGACCTTTTCGGACGCCAGTCTGTCAGTCTATATTCAGAAGAAAATATCAACACTGATTACATTCTGTCTTCTTCCGACAAGCCATCAGGAGTGGCAATGATTTCAGTTGACAAGAAAGGAGAAAACAGCATTATCGTAGCATCAGGTGCTAACAGCACATACAGTATTGATGATTTCAAAAGCGTTGAAAGTACAGTATATGATGCAGATATTCTGCTGATGCAGCTGGAAATTCCTATAGAAACAGTTACATACGCAGCAAAAGTAGCCAAGGAACATGGAGTGAAAGTTGTTCTGAACCCTGCTCCTGCTCAGTTTCTTCCAAAAGAATTATTGGAGAATGTTTCAATAATAATACCCAACAATACAGAAGCCGAAATTCTGTCAGGAATTAAAGTGAGCGACATAGAAAGCGCAAAAAATGCTACCGACATAATAAGCCAGAAAGGAATAGAAACCGTTATTATCACTATGGGAGATTACGGTGCTTTCATAAAGACAAAAGAAGAATACATATCCGTACCAACACAAAAGGTCAATGCTATAGATACAACAGCAGCAGGTGATACTTTCTGTGGCGCTCTTGTAGTAGCTTTATCCGAAGGGAAAGATATAATTGACGCCGTAAAATTTGCCAATAAATGTTCCGGTATAACAGTCACCAGACTTGGAGCACAGTCATCATGCCCATATAGAAATGAAGTAATCTGATAAATCCATATATTATGTTTATCGTAGATAATTACGCCTTGGCAGTAGTGTTATGTATCATCACCATGATATGCTGAGGCTCCTGGGGCAACACTCAGAAATTTGTAGGAAAATCCTGGAGATTCGAACTCTTTTATTGGGATTACGTAATTGGAATGTTCTTGTTCTCTCTATTGATGGCTTTCACTTTGGGAAGTCATGGAAGCGTTGGACGTGATTTTCTAACTGATATACAGCAAATCAGTGGACAGTCCTGGGGATATGCATTACTGGGAGGTATCATATTCAATGCTTCCAACATTCTTCTCTCTGCTTCTGTTTCCATATCAGGAATGTCTGTGGCATTTCCATTGGGAGTAGGTATAGCTCTTGTACTGGGTGTATTTATCAACTATTTGGGAACACCTAAAGGCGACCCTCTATGGCTGTTCACAGGAGTAGCCTGCGTAGTATTGGCTATAATCCTTAATGATATGTCGGCAAATAGTGTAAGCAGTTCAGAAAACTCAGGTAAGAATACAAATAAAGGTATATTACTTGCTGCACTCGCTGGAGTATGTATGTCGTTCTTCTACCGTTTCGTAGCGGAAAGCATGGATGTAGAAAACTTCATATCACCTCAGCATGGACTTTCAACACCATATACTGCATTTGTAATATTCTCATCAGGTGTACTTCTAAGCAACTTTGTATTCAATACTTTAATAATGAAGAAACCTTTCATTGGCGAACCTACAACATATAAGATGTATTTCAACGGTAATATCTCAATCCACCTTATCGGTATGTTGGGAGGATGTATATGGGCGCTGGGAACATTGTTCAGCTATATAGCAGCAAACAAGGCTGGTTCGGCAGTATCATATGCACTGGGACAGGGAGCGCCTATGATAGCAGCCCTTTGGGGAATTTTCGTATGGAAAGAATTCCACGGAGGAATCACAAAAACAAAATCTTATCTTACTTTAATGTTTATATTCTTCATCCTTGGACTTGGAATGATAGTTTATTCAGGTTTATAACTTTTAAAATTTAGTCATTATGAAAAATTACTTTAAAATCGCATTAATCATAATTCTGACAGCAGGTATCGCTGTCAATACAACAGCCGCTAATCTTGCAAAAGAAAGCACAAAGAAAGTCAATATGATACTTGATATTGACACAGGTATAGACGATGCATTAGCATCGGCATATGCACTGGGATGCGAAGACATTAATCTGCTGGGAGTGGTAGGCAGCTATGGAAACGTATCACTTGACAAAGGAATAGAGAACTCATTAAACTTATTAAAGCTATTAGGAAAAGAAGATATTCCTGTTTATGCAGGTGCTGAATGCTCACTTATTGACAATACTCCTTATCTGCCAAGTGATATTTCGAAGTTCATACATGGCAATAACGGCATAGGCGAAATAGAGATACCACAATCAGCCAGCAAGAAAAAAGATGAAAGCGGTGTGGATTTCATGATAAGAATGGCTAACGAATATAAGAAAGATCTTACCATAGTTGCTGTTGGACCGCTAACAAACGTTGCAAAAGCTATTCAAAAAGATCCACAGTTCGCCGAGAAAGTAGGCAGAATAGTGATAATGGAAGGCGCAGTTCTCCTTCCGGGAAATGTAAACCAGCTGGCTGAAGCAAATATCTATCAGGACCCTAATGCCACAAATATTGTATTCACCAGCAAGGCAAAAGTTACAATGGTTGGACTAGATGTAACTATGAGAACCATTTTCACTAAAAAGGAGACACAAAACTGGAGGAACATAGGCACTGTCTCAGCTAAAAAATATGCAGATATGGTAGATTTCTATATCAATGCTTATGCCACAACTCAACCGGAACTGAACGGATGTGCACTCCACGACCCTCTGGCTGTAGCCGTAGCTGTAGATCCTAGCCTTGTACAAACATTTGAAATGAACATGAAAGTGGGAACTACAGAAGCTGATTTCGGAAGAACAATCGGTGACAAAGCTCGCCTTCTGGAAGAAAACCCCAATGTATCAATATGTATAAACGTTGACCATAAAGAATTCAACAGCAGATTCTATACAGTTCTGGCAAATCTGTTCAAGAAAAACTAAAATAATAAATCTCTTTAATACCCCGTACCTTAATTAATTCCATATTAACCGGTGTTCCCTTTCTTTAATAGTAAAAAGAAAAGGGAATGCCGGAAGGGGAATACTACACCCCATTTACAACTCTTATCTAATATCAAGAAAATATGAAAAAGTTACATTTAATACTGCTTCTGTCATTACTGTCATTATCTGCAATATCAGCACAAAACATCCAACTACACTATTTTCCAAATCATTCCATCAACAGCAGGATGTATGACAAAAACTTTGTCATGGTAACATTCGATATGTTCAAAGCCGATAAATGGGGATCTTTCTACACATTTATAGATTTTGAATTTACAGGCGAAAAAGGAAGAATTGGTACTACATACTGGGAAATATCACGTAATCAAAACATAGGAGACTTACCAGTGAAACTTCACCTGGAATATGATGAAGGTGTTACAAAAGGCGGTTCTATACCAGGTTCGTATTTTGTGGGAGCCAATTATCCATTGACCATAAGAAAATTCAACCTTGGCGCAAACCTGTCATATAAGATTCATGCCTTCAATCACATAAGCCATGATGCACAGCTCACACTGACATGGTCGGGCGATATACTGAAAAATAAACTTACATTATGAGGTTTTATTGATATGTGGACCCAAAACAAAAATACAGAAACAAAATCCAACGAAGGGAAAAAATTTGTAGTTTTATTCGGCCCACAAGGATGGTACAACATTAATGAGAAACTGGCATTCGGAACGAAAATAAATATTAGCTATAACATGCTTGATAAAAACAAGGTCTTTTTCTTTCCGTCAATTGCCGCAAAATGGAATTTCTAGAACAAGCTTAAAAACACTTTGTCATTATATAAAAAATACATAGCTGCCTCAGAACAAAATTTGAGACAGCTTTTTTATGTTCTAAAAAATCGGATAAACCTTATTTGTTTATCGCGTATTTCTAATCTTTTGTATCCTAAAGAACCGACAATGTATATCAAAGATAAAATTTAAATGATACGTATCAAATGATAATCTGATTTCACCTCGATATTCAGATGATTATATTTTCCTGATTATTCAATTAGGATCATTCACACACTATAAAACAGACAAGCTTTAAAAGCCCTTATAACAGATATTCTCTAAAGGTTACTCCAATATATAATTCAGGCATAACGCTAGGCTATATTTATATACATATATTATCTCCTACTCATGAAGATTTTTTACCGTACTGACATATATCTTTAAGCTGAACGTTTTCCGTTGTTCATCCGCAACCTTCGTGTAGAGAAAATCC
>NZ_JANRHK010000035.1:0-16968 GCF_024733815.1 Bacteroides sp. ET336 | reverse complement strand
AGCTATTTCTTCGTTTACTTTCTTTTCAGCTTCAAGACGTGCTTTAGCTTCTGCCTTCTTAGCTTCTTCCTGCTTTGCTTTCAAAGCAGCAAGACCGTTCTGTTTGTTTTCTTTCCAAGCGTTGAACTTAGCTTCAGCCTGAGCTTCATCGAATGCACCTTTGGCAACACCACCAAGTAAGTGTTTCTTCATGTAAACACCTTCTTTAGAAAGGATGTTGCGAACTGTGTCTGTAGGCTGTGCACCTACCAATACCCAGTGCAATGCACGTTCAAAATTCAAATCTACTGTGGCAGGATTGGTATTTGGGTTGTAAGTACCAATTTTCTCAGTAAATCTACCATCACGTGGTGCTCTTGCGTCTGCAATAACAATTGAATAGAACGCATAACCTTTGCGTCCGTTTCTCTGCAATCTGATTTTAGTTGCCATTTTTTAAACGTTAAATTTTTAATGTTAATGATTTGAATTATGCTATTATCTCGTAATAGCGGCTGCAAAGATACTGCTTTTCTTTTGTTTTACAAATAGTTGGGATAATTTTCTGTATATTTATTTGTTTAATTCTCTCAACCATTTTTCCAGTTCGCCTGTCCATTGTCTCTTATAGATGAAGCTGTCGCGATAACCCCATCCGTGTCCGCCGATAGGGTATGTGTGCAATGATGCGGGAACTCCGTTGTTTACAAGCGACATATAGTAGTTTATACTATTTTCCACAGGTACAGTTTTGTCATCGCTGCTGTGCATGATGAAAGCAGGAGGAGTCTGTGGTGTTACCTGTTTTTCGTTACAGTATTTCTCTACCAGTTTATTGTCCGGATTTTCTCCAAGTAGATTGTTTCTTGATCCCATGTGGGTATATCTCTTGTCCATGGTGATGACAGGGTAGAAGAGTATCTGGAAATCTGGTCTTGTCGTTTCATCAAAATGAGTGGCTGCAGTGCTTGCCAGATGTCCTCCTGCGGAAGATCCCATTATTCCAAGTTTGGAGAATTTCCATTCCTGTGCCTTTCCACGCATTATTCTGATAGCCTGGTGTGCATCGCTTAAAGGTACTTCATTGTTGCCGTTAGGCATACGGTAGATAAGAACTGAATATGTGATACCCATGCCGTTGAACCAGGCAGCCATATCGTGACCTTCGTGAGCAGTCGCCAATCCGTAGTATCCTCCTCCAGGGCAAGCGATAATAGCCATTCCGTTTGGATTTTCGGCCGGATATACATACAATGTTGGTTCTGCAACATATAATGGTCCATTTTCTTTTTGTTCTTTCAGATTATTGTCGTTTGGTGCACCGTTAGGCCATAGTTTGATTTCAATAGGTTTTTGTGCACTTAGAACAGATGAGATTATAATAAAACTCATAATTAATATATTTTTTTTCATAACCGTTTATTTTTTGATAGACATACTGGCTTTTACCAGATATATAATAAGGAGAGCATATGCTACGAGCGAAACCAACTGGCTCATAGGATTTGCCAGCCATGACTCGTTTATGAGGTTAATGTCACAATATCTCATCACTGCGCTTACTACACCCATAAGTGCACCTCCTGCGATGAAACCTGATGCGAGCAATGTTCCTTTCTCTCCACGTTCCTGATTTACAGATTCGTCTTTGCTTCTTGTTGTCACGTACCAGTTTATAGCACCACCTACCAATAGAGGAAGGTTAAGTTCCAAAGGAATGAACATACCGAGTGCGAAAGCCAGTGCAGGAACCTTGAAATAAGTAAGTACAATTGCCAATACAGCACCTGCTCCGTAAAGAGCCCATGGAGCACCTACACCGTTCATAAGAGGGTCGATAACGGCTGCCATAGCATTTGCTTGAGGTGCGGCTAGCTGTCCGCTTGTAAATCCGTAAGAATCATTCAAGACCATGATAACTCCACCTACAGTGGCAGCCGAAACCAGTGTTCCGAGGAACTTCCATGTCTCCTGTTTCTTAGGAGTACTTCCCAGCCAGTAACCTATTTTGAGGTCAGTAATAAAACCACCAGCCATTGATAGAGCTGTACATACCACACCACCCATAACCAGTGCGGCAACCATACCTGTAGCCCCGTTCAGTCCGACAGCTACCATGATTACTGATGCAAGGATAAGAGTCATAAGCGTCATACCCGAAACAGGGTTTGTACCTACTATGGCAATAGCATTAGCTGCAACAGTAGTGAAGAGGAATGCTATACCTGCCACAAGAAGAAGTGCCACTACAGTGTGAAGCACGTTGCCCTGCATGACGTCGAAGTAGAAGAAAAGCAGGACGAGCAGCAATGTGAAGATAGAACCGAAAGCAATAATCTTCATAGGAATGTCGCGCTGAGTACGTTCTACGTTACCTTCAGCTTTATTGCCACCCATTTCCTTGGCTGCAAGACTTACGGCTCCCTTGATTATGCCCCATGAACGGACAATACCGATGATACCAGCCATTGCTATACCGCCGATACCTATACTTTTGGCATATTCGCTGAATATCATTTCCGGCGACATGTCCTTAACGGCTGTAGCGATGTTCGGATTCCATGTGTTTAGAACCTGATCGCCGAAAACAAGCGCGAATCCAGGTACTATAACGAACCAAACCACCAGCGAACCGGCACATATTATGGCTGCATATTTCAGACCTACGATATATCCCAATCCAAGTACTGCAGCTCCTGTATTGATTTTGAAAACCAGTTTGAATTTCTCTGCCACCATTTCGCCTGCACTGCAGATACGGCTTGTGAAGTTCTCGTTCCACCATCCGAAGGTACCTACTATGAAATCGTACAAACCTCCGATAAGTCCTGCCATGAGAAGAGGTTTGGCCTGGTCGCCGCCTTTCTCGCCCGACACAAGAACCTGTGTACTGGCTGTAGCTTCAGGGAAAGGATATTCGCCATGCTTGTCCTTTACGAAATATTTACGGAATGGAATAAGGAAAAGAATACCCAATACACCTCCAAGGAGGGAACTGATGAACATCTGCATGAAGTTCACTGTCATCTCAGGATATTTTTCCTGAAGGATATAAAGTGCAGGCAGAGTGAATATTGCACCTGCAACGATTACTCCGGAGCATGCTCCGATAGACTGTATCATTACGTTTTCACCCAGTGCGTTTTTACGCTTTGTAGCGCTTGACACACCAACCGCTATTATGGCAATAGGTATTGCGGCTTCAAATACCTGACCTACCTTTAGTCCAAGATAGGCGGCTGCAGCTGAGAAAATCACAGCCATTACTATACCCCATGTCACTGACCACAGGTTTACTTCAGGATAATTCTTCGAAGGCGACATGAGAGGCTCATATTTCTCGTCTGGTTTCAGCGGACGGAACGCGTTCTCAGGCAGCCCCGTCGGCTTTTCTTGTTCTGTTTTCATGTTCGATTATGTTATTATTTTGTTAATGTTATTCTATTTCGTGTCCAAAAGTAATAAAAAAACTCATATTCTTTGCATTCTGTATTCGTTTGGTGTACAGCCAACTTCTTTTTTGAACATCCGGCTCAGGTGTTGCGGATACTGGAACCCCAGTTCGTAGGCTATTTCAGTCATTGTCATCTGTGTGGATAGCAGTTTTTCTTTTGCTTTATCTACTACTTTGCCGTGTATATATTCCGATGCCGTTTTTCCTGTCTGCCTGCTTATCATGTCGCCGAAATAGTTTGGCGACAGGAACACCTTTTCGGCAAAGTATCTCACCGTGGGCAATCCGTTTTCGGCTGGAGCCTTGCTGTCGAAATAATCGTCCAGCAGACGTTCGAACTGCACTATCACGTTCTTGTTTGATACCTCTCTTGTTTCGAATTGCCTGTCGTAGAAACGCAGGCAGTAGTCAAGCATCAGTCCGATGTTCGCTGTAATAATCCTCTGGCTGTGTTTGTCCTGATGGCTTCGTAGTTCTCTTTCGATATTGCCGAAACATTCCATGATTATCTTCTTTTCATCTTCTGACAGGTGAAGAGCTTCTTTCGAATCGTAAGCGAAGAATGAATATCTTTTTATGTTTTTGCCTAGTGTTGTGCCGTGTATAAAGTCGGGATGAAACAGTATTCCGTAGCCCTCCGGCTTTGTATCGGTATTCATATAAGATGTCACTACCTGTCCAGGTGCGAAACATACTATAGTTCCTTCGTCGTAGTCGTATTCCTGCATTCCGTATGTCAGATCGCCACATTTCGTTTTTTTCAGGTAAACGGCATATACGCCATAATTTATTGTGAGAGTTTCAGGCCATTCCTTAGCTTTGGACAGATCGACAACGCTCACCATAGGATGAAGTGTTTCGAGTCCGAATATATCATTGAATTTATTGACCTCCTCCAGTTTGATAACTTCCTGTTTCATTTATAAGAATTATTGTGTTCGTAGCAAATTTAATACATATTATCCGTATAAGCAACATTCTGTAATATTGGTACAAAGAGCCGTAATCCATATACAGGTTTGTCTGAGTGTATATAATACTTTTGTATCATGAAATAATATACATTATAACAGATATGCTTTTAAACGAATTTTTATCTTATGTAAAGACCGGCAAGGCTCTCAGTACAGATGAGATACATGCCATTATGGGTGAGATGAGCGAAGAGGCACGCCGTGTGACATTCCGTCTGAACTCATCTTATCACACTCCGTCTGAGGTTAGAGAATTGCTTTCCGAACTGTTCGGATATAAGGTGCCTGAATCGTTGCGTGTTTTTCCTCCTTTCTATTCTGATTTCGGGAAGAATATACACGTTGGTGAAAATGTTTTCATAAATGCCTGTTGTCATTTTCAAGACCATGGAGGTGTGACTATCGGTGATGGTTGTCAGATAGGTCATAATGTGGTGTTCGCTACTCTCAATCACGGATTGCAGCCTGAAGAACGTGGCATCACTTATCCGGCTCCGATTGTTCTCGGCAAGAATGTTTGGGTAGGTTCAAACTCTACTATTCTTCAGGGAGTAACAATAGGCGACAATGCCGTGATAGCTGCCGGGGCCGTGGTGACCAAGGATGTTGAGGCTGGAACTATAGTAGGCGGCGTACCTGCCCGTTTCATAAAAAGGATATAATAAATATATGCATATAATATGAAAACAAAATTACTTTTAATCGTTCAAATTCTAATAATTAGTGCTATGACAAATCTAAATGCGCAAGACAAAAAGACTTTCGTGCCAAGCGATAAAGTCGTGACAGAACGAGTTTCGTTCAAGAACCGTTTCGGCATAACTCTAGTTGCAGATATGTATCGTCCTAAAAATGCAGAAGGTCCGTTTCCTGCATTGGCTGTGAGCGGTCCTTTCGGTGCGGTAAAGGAACAGTCGTCCGGACTTTATGCACAGACTATGGCTGAACGTGGATTCCTTACAATAGCTTTCGATCCGTCTTTCACTGGCGAGAGTGGGGGAGAGCCGCGATATGTGGCATCGCCGGATATAAATACCGAGGATTTCAGTGCGGCGGTGGATTATCTGACAACTCGTCCGGATGTCGATTCTGAGAGAATAGGAATAATAGGTATATGTGGATGGGGAGGATTTGCCTTGAATGCCGCAGCCATTGATACCAGAATAAAGGCTACTGTGGCAGTGACAATGTACGACATGAGCCGTGTAACTGCAAACGGATATTTCGACTCTATGGACGAGGACGCACGTTATGAACTTCGCAAGAAACTAAACGAGCAGCGTACTATCGATGCTAAAAACGGAAGCTATGCCCTTGCCGGTGGAGTGGTTGACCCGCTGCCTGAAGATGCTCCACAATTCGTCAAGGATTACTATGCTTACTACAAGACTCCCCGCGGCTATCATCCACGTTCGCTCAATTCAAACAACGGATGGAATGTTACTTCGTCACTCTCATTCATCAATACTCCTCTGTTGACATATAGCAGTGAGATAAGGAGTGCCGTACTTCTGGTTCATGGTGAGAAAGCACATTCGCGTTATTTCTCTGAAGATGCTTTCAAGAAACTCAAAGGTGATAATAAAGAGCTTCTCATTGTTCCCGGTGCGAGTCATGTAGATTTGTATGACAATGTAGCAGGCGTGATTCCATACGACAAGATTGAGAAATTCATATGCGACAATATGAAATGATTACAGTGTGATAAAACGAAAAAAAGAGAAAATCAGTTGGCTATGCCTTTTGATTTTCTCTTTTTTCGTGATTCCGCTGCGATTCGAACGCAGGACCCACGCCTTAGAAGGGCGTTGCTCTATCCAGCTGAGCTACGGAACCATCCTTATAATATTTTCTGCATTTAAGTGATTCCGCTGCGATTCGAACGCAGGACCCACGCCTTAGAAGGGCGTTGCTCTATCCAGCTGAGCTACGGAACCATCCTTAATTGCGGTGCAAAGGTAGATGTAATTTTTTAATTATACAAGTTTTTTATGTTTCTTTTTTCTCGTTTTGTCCGAGTTTTCTTTTAAATGGCCTTACTTTATCTCTATTTATTACACAGTCCTTGGTATTCGCAATATGATACTGAGTATTGCAAAAATACACAATACTATAGGATAGTACAGATATTCCATGATGTTTAGCGGAGAAACGGATGCCAGTTCTGCCGCAATCAGCATTTGTGCGCCGTAAGGGATTATTCCCTGAATTACGCATGAGAATATGTCTAGTATGCTGGCGCTTCTTCTCTTGTCAATCTTGTATTCCTCAGCTATTTCGGAAGCAAGAGGCCCTACGGTAATTATGGCTATTGTATTATTTGCGGTACACATATTTGCCAGGCTTACCAGTGCTGCAATACTGAATTCAGCTCCTCGTTTTCCGCTTACTTTTTTGGTGAGTTTGTGAAGTATGTAATCCACTCCTCCGTTGAAACGTATCAGTTCAAGCATTCCTCCGGCCATAAGGGTAATGATGATGAGTTCGCCCATTCCTGTTATTCCCTGTCCCATTGAGCCGAACCATCCGAAGAAATCGAATGCTCCGTATGCCATTCCTATTATACCTGTAGATATAATTCCGAGCAGGAGGACTAACATTACATTCACTCCTGCAATTGCCGTTACCAATACTATTATATAAGGTATTACCTTTCCCCATTCTATGCTTCCGGTTGGAGCAACGGTTTCTACATTATTCCCATAGAATATATAATAGGCAAAGACCAGAATTGCGGCAGGCAGTGCTATGAGCATATTCATCCTGAACTTGTCTCTCATCTGGCAGCCTTGCGTTCTTGTTGCTGCAATGGTAGTGTCTGATATAAATGAAAGATTATCCCCAAAGAAAGCCCCTCCGATGACCAATGCCGTCATAAATGGAATTCCAACGTCTGTTTTTGCGGCTATTCCCACAGCAACAGGTGTAAGTGCCACTATTGTACCCACTGATGTTCCGATAGATAACGAAATGAAGCAAGATGCCAGAAACACACCGGCTAGCAGCAGACTGTCCGGAAGGAGATGAAGAGTAAGATTTACGGTGGCGTCTATAGCTCCCATAGCTTTTGCTGATTGTGCAAATGCTCCTGCCAGAATGAAAATCCATATCATCATCATGATATTCTTATTGGCAGCTCCGATGGAATATTGTATTATTCTGTCGTTCAGGCTGAGGCCTTTTGTAGTAGCTACTGCATATATCGATGCTACAAGGAATGCAACTGTAATAGGAACCTTGTAGAAGTCATTCACTATTATAGACGTTACCAGATAGAGACACAGGAATACAGCCAGAGGCATAAGTGCGGCTCCGCTAGGCTTGTTTATAATAGGTGTAAGTTTGTTTAAGTTCATTATATATTTCAGATGTTGTTAGTCCTGACATGAGCGTCGAGGTAGAAATCAATATTTTCTTTCGATATGAGAGTTATAGGCATATAGTTATATGGCTTGACTTCTTTCTTCAGAATGAGATGTTCGAACAGACATTCTATACAGCTTTGTCCCTGCTCTGTAGGCTGCTGTGCTATAATGAAATCAATAGTTCCCGCCTTTAGGCATTTTACGTTTCTTCTCAGTAGGTCGTAGCCCATCAGCTTGAAGCGTTTGCGGTTTATTTTCTGCATGTATTCGCCAATGATATACGCTTTCGAGTTGAACGTAATTCCGCAATTTATCTCAGGATGTTCGGCAAAGAACTCTTCCATTAGTTTTTCATTGTTCTCCGGATTTTTTACGTAGAAGTTCAATTCGTAAAGCTTTATTCCAGGACAATTGTTCTTTATGTATTCGCGGAAACCTTCTTCACGGTTTCTTTGCTGGTTTGAGCCAAGTCTTCCTCCGTATATAAGGCGGAATATCACAACCGGCTCGTTATGCTCAGCCATAAGGCTTAGGATGCGGGCTGCAAAGTATCCGCTGCTGTGCGAACTTTGTCCGTAGAAACTCAGCGGATTAAGTGATTTTATGTTTGAATCCAGAAATATGAATGGAATGTTTCTTTCTTTAAGTTGTAAGACAGTTGATTTAGTTTCGTCTTCTGAACTTGGGGCCATAATCACTCCGTCCGGCATGGATTCAAGCATTTTCTGTCCGGCTTCGGCAAAGGCTCCTGATTCATATTGGTCATAATATGAGATGTTCAGTTTTATATTGAAGTCCTTGTATGTACTTACGGCGTGTTCCATACCTGCCTCAATATCTATCCAATAGTCCTCATTTGTGTGTAGTGGGAGAAGACATGCCAGATTATATTTTTTGTTGGACGCCAATGCACTGGCATACATGTTTGGCTGGTAGTTCATCTGTTTCAGGATTTCTTCAACCTTTTTCTTGCTTGATTCCGATACACCCGATCTTCCGTGTATTACTCTATCTACTGTTCCCACAGAAACTCCTGCCTTTATGGCTATGTCCTTTATGCGTATTCTTTCAGACTTGTTTTCTCTCATATTTACACCTTATTATATATGCCGTAAGATGAATTATTACGGAAATAAATTTTTTTCGATACAAAATTATAACTTTTTTTGGTATTATGAAAATATGTTGTACCTTTGTGTGCGCACACGAATTGATTTCTTAATCAATATCAATTGCGTGTATTTGTTTGATTTATTATATGTAAGAATAAATAAACCTATTTCAATAAAAATATTTTATTATGGCAAAAATTGTTACACTTGGAGAAATTATGTTGAGATTATCCACTCCGGGTAATACTCGTTTCGTTCAGTCAGATTCATTTGATGTAGTTTATGGTGGTGGCGAAGCTAACGTAGCTGTAAGCTGTGCAAATTATGGTCACGATGCATACTTCGTAACTAAACTTCCTAAACACGAAATCGGACAGTCTGCTGTAAACGCACTTCGCAAATATGGTGTTAAGACAGACTTCATCGCTCGTGGTGGCGACCGTGTAGGTATCTACTATCTTGAAACTGGTGCTTCTATGCGTCCAAGTAAGGTTATCTATGACCGTGCTCATTCTGCTATTGCTGAAGCTGATCCATGTGATTTCGACTTCGATGCTATCATGGAAGGTGCTGACTGGTTCCACTGGTCTGGTATCACTCCTGCTATCTCTGACAAGGCTGCCGAACTTACAAAACTTGCTTGCGAGGCTGCTAAACGTCACGGTGTAACAGTTTCTGTTGACCTTAACTTCCGTAAGAAACTTTGGACAAAGGAAAAAGCTCAGTCTATCATGCGTCCTTTGATGCAGTACGTTGACGTATGTATCGGTAACGAAGAAGATGCTGAACTTTGCCTTGGCTTCAAACCAGACGCTGACGTAGAAGGCGGTAAGACAGATGCAGAAGGCTACAAAGGTATCTTCACTGCAATGGCTAAGGAATTCGGATTCAAATATGTAATCTCTACTCTCCGCGAATCATTCTCTGCAACTCACAACGGTTGGAAAGCTATGATTTACAATGGCGAAGAATTCTATACTTCAAAACGTTACGACATCGATCCTATCATCGACCGTGTAGGTGGTGGTGACTCATTCTCAGGTGGTATTATCCACGGATTGCTTACTAAGCCTAACCAGGGTGCTGCTCTTGAATTCGCAGTTGCTGCTTCTGCATTGAAACATACTATCAACGGCGACTTCAACCTTGTTTCTGCTGAAGAAGTTGAAGCTCTTGCAGGTGGTGACGCAAGCGGTCGTGTACAGCGTTAATAGTCTAATCATTTAAAAAGAATATTCAAAATGGCAAAATTCGATAAAGTTGCGGTATTGAACAAGATTGGTTCAACCGGTATGGTTCCTGTATTCTATCACAAAGATGCAGAAGTTGCAAAGAAAGTTGTAAAGGCTTGCTATGACGGTGGTGTTCGTGCATTCGAATTCACAAACCGTGGCGACTTTGCTCACGAAGTATTCGCTGAAGTAGTGAAATACGCTGCAAAGGAATGTCCAGAAATGGCAATGGGTGTAGGTTCAGTAGTTGATCCTGCTACTGCAGCTCTTTACATTCAGCTTGGTGCTTGCTTCGTTGTAGGCCCATTGTTCAACCCTGAAATTGCTAAGGTATGTAACCGTCGTCTAGTAGCTTACACTCCTGGTTGCGGTACTGTTTCTGAAGTAGGTTTCGCTCAGGAACTTGGTTGCGACTTGTGCAAGGTATTCCCAGGTGATGTTTACGGTCCTAACTTCGTTAAGGGTATGATGGCTCCAATGCCATGGTCTAAGCTTATGGTAACTGGTGGTGTAGAACCATCTAAGGAAAACCTTACAGCATGGATCAAGGCTGGCGTATTCTGCGTAGGTATGGGTTCTAAGTTGTTCCCTAAAGATAAAGTTGCAGCAGAAGACTGGGCTTACGTAACAGACAAATGTGCTGAAGCTCTCGGCTATATAGCAGAAGCTAGAAATAAGTAATAAAAGGTTATAAAAGGTGTATTTATGGAGCGCCGGTGTGCTTGTCGTTTCCGACAGGTGTGCCGGTGCTTTTTTTATGGATTTTCTTTTTTTATATCAAAAAAATTCCCATCTTTATTGTCACACGTTCGTGTCACTATCGTTACACGTTGGTGTCACTATAGTCACACGTTAGTGTAACCGTAGTCACACGAACGTGTCACGGTTTAAAGTTATATATGTTTTATTGATTTGTAATAATAACCCTAATATAATATACTATGCCAATAAAGTTTGATTTGTTTGAAAATCCTGAAAGAGAAGGTGTTGAAGTTCCTGAGTTTCATGCTAAAGTTATAACTAAAGGACTTGAGACGACAAGAACTCTACGTGAGAGTATCCAGAAAAAATGTACTGTCACGGCATCTGACGTTGAGGCTGTGCTTACAGCGTTGGGTGATGAAATGTTTGAAGCCTTTAGTAATGGTTATTCTGTTTACTTGCACGGAATAGGTTATTTCAGTCTTAGCCTGAAATGTTCTCCCGATATAAATCTTAATAATATATCATCTTCTGATATAAAAGTCAAAGGAATACGTTTTCAACCAGATAAGGAATTGTCAAGAAGATTATCTAACGTGGAATTCGTACATATGAAAAACAGCGGTCGTCATTCCAGTAAAATGAACCTTTCTGAAATTACTGAAAAGATTGAAAAATATTTTACAGATAATCAGATCCTGCGACGTCCTGATTTCGAGAAGCTGACAGGTTTCAATAAGTCCAAATCAATAAGGACATTAAAGTTGCTTGTTGAAGAAGGTATGCTGAAGAATATCGGTACAATGCGGATGCCTATTTATGTGTTACAATAAATTTTATTCATGTACAAGTAAATGTATTTGTATAATCATGGTTAAGACAAAAAATAGTGATAACGATCAGATGTTTGTTTTGATTTTACCCAATGGCATCTCATATCATGCCAATGGCCAGTTCACAAAGAGTTTAATTTGATTTAAAGTGTAATTAATAAAATGAGAAAAATTTATCCTAAAGAATGGGTGTCTATGCATCCATATACTAAAACAGGTGCGACAGATAATTATTACTGTAGATTGGTAAACAGAATAATTGACGTACTATATGATTATGATATAATGGAAGGGGAAATTGAGCCTGAAGACGAGATTTACGAAGATACGGCGATATTTCTTGTCGGATGGTTCGAAGATATCATTTCGCAGATCGGTGTCTGGCAGGTGTTCACTTCGCAGTGCGAAAAACGGTATGGCAGCCGGTTGCCTTTCTATGAACCGGGCGAAGATTATTATCCAGACGAGATAAACGTGGAAGATGTACGCTTCATTCTTTGGCATTGCTTTCAGAGAGATAAAATAGGGGAGAAAATCTATAATCCGGAAAACACCGGTATTCTGGCATTGGCAAATGAAATATACGATATCTTTGACGAGGAGTTCGAAACAGCCCCAGTAAATGAAAGGCTTCAGGATTACTTCGATCTCTCTTATTTGACTGAGGATGACTTCCTTGAATACAGATGTATAGTGGAGTGGTTCTATTTTAATTCATATATTAACATGGGCTGTTATGAATGTTATTTGGATAGCCTTTCCGAGTATATGGAGGAATTAGAGAAACGTGAGGACCTTGATGCACGTACGATGGATTTGATGATATATTCCTTTAAGATAAATTCCGTGTTATCGGGCAGAACACCTCTTCTTTCCATTACCGCTCCTGAATATCTGAAACTTCTTCTTGAGGAACAGTCTGTGAATCCTGTCGATGCACCATATATGAACGTGGACAGCAGGAAGGAAGCATTATATTTGGTGACGGATGAGACAGAAGATTATTATTTGTTCAAAGAGGTTTCAGACAAGGAGGATACTTATAAAGTAATAAAAGATTCTATTGAACTTAACGCTCCAAAGCTGATTCCGGGTGATACTGTAGTTACATCAATTCTGTTCAAGTTTGGAAAGTATTGGCAACACAATGGTATTATGAATATCTATAGCATTAAAGATTTTCCGGAACTTGATGACATCAAGAATGAATTCTCGAATGCTAACAAAAAGGCAGCATACGATGACTTCCTTGCGGCAACAGAAGGAAAACACTTTGTATTTCTGAGAGGAAAAGAAGAGATGAGCGATTTCATTCATAATAGGATGAAATATAAAATAGCTCAAGGACTGAAAATTCCTGATACAGGAAATGACGTATTGCTGTTGTGTGTTACTCTTAAAAAAGGAATATCTGTTGTGCGTAACTATTGTGAATGTATCGCTTCGCCTGACAATCCATATTATAATAAGGAAAAGGCAGAAAAGAATGCATTTAATTTCTTGACAAATAGACAATTGATACCATATGAAACAGCGTGCGAACTTCTTGATAGAGGCTACCTGAAGGATGCAGCTTTGAATAGCACTAAAGGACTGGAATACGGTAAAGAGCTGGTTAGGAAGAATGGTCGGTTTATGTTGGATTATTTCTTCATCATGTGCAGGGAGAAAGATTTATGATAAAATATTGATTTTAGTTCAGTGACCGTTTTAGGTTACTGAACTGATTTCTGTATTGAATTCGTTCAGAGGTATCTCATATCCCTCCCATGACCAGCTAACGAATAGTTCTTCAGTGCGCGTATCTTTCTTGATAGTGACCTCATCGAATACCTTTAAGTTTTTCAGGAAAGGATATGTGTCAATCGGGATTGAATATTCCTTTATTCCGTCGGTTGTCTTAATAGTAAGAGTAAAGAACTTGCGGCTGATGGTCACGTCCTGAATGTTGTAGTCATCGTCAAGATATTCCGTGTTAAGCCTGTTTAGTAGGGTTTCTGTAAATATTTTCAGAGAATCATTGTCTTCGAATTTGCGGATAATGTTCCACCAAACCTGCTCGTCCCTTTCTACGGGTTTCTCTCTCGTAATTCTTTTGAGTCTTGACGGTATATTCAGGAAATTTTCATTCTCGTCGTTCCATTTAATTATTATCTCATTGCTGACGTCGTCGTATTTATACAGCCCGTAATACACGGTATAGTCCTCGGCGACGGAATTAATAATATTGCATGCCTGAATAGTGGCAAATTCATTATCATCATTTTCTTTGTTCCAGAATATCAGTGAGAAGTTTTCTTTCGGAATGAAAGTCTTGTTATCTTTTCCGGCTTCGAAAGTCTGACCGATATACATGCCGTGCAGTGGTGAGTTAGACTCACGGAAGAATAGAGTCCAAAGCTTTTCCCCTTTGAAATAAGCCACATCACTTTCATGCCAGTAGCTGAAATCCTCCCATTCGGCGAAGGCTGCTCCAAGTTCAAGAATACTGTTTATATAATCCGGGTCGGCAAAATATCTCAAAACATGAATATTGTTCACCATAAGTCCCCAAATGCACTGGGGAACATTTTTGATAATATTGTCCGAAAGATAAGCCAATGAAGTGGAATGTCCTATTGCATTTTCAGGGATATGCAGTTTTAGAACAGAACATATGTGTGAGGTATGTTCTTTCAGCAGATTGTGGAATTGTGCTGTGTTTCCTGCATACGGATCAATCTTTTTCATTTTTATATACAGCACCATCACTGTGCCGAAGTACACGTAGGGACTGTCCCTGTATAGTTCGTCTAACTGCGGTATATAAGGACTGAAATCTTCAGGATAATCATTGAAGTCACGTGTCACGAAGTCCGTTAGAATCCAGTCCGGACCAGAAGTATTATCATCATAAACATTTCCATCCTTTATTGCATCATATAGAATCCTGCCTATCCTGAACATCTCAGTGATGTCAATCAGGTCTGAATAATCCAAATCGAAATGAGTGCAGATATCATCAATGATATTGTCCACTGTAGAAGTCCGGATGTTCCCTTCTTTCAGTCTTGAGAAAGCCATCCTTCCTTTATATCCGAGGCGGCTTGCAAGTGCGGAGGCCGAAGATTCGAAAACCCTGTTGTCGATGAGATATGTAAGAAGTTCTTTATTCGTGTCCATATATATTGTATCACATTTGATGTAAAGGTAATAAATAATCTTGTAAATTGCATTAAGCAAGGTAGAATAGTATCTTAATTGTCCAAATTTCCAAACGTAAACAAGCCAAATTTCCAAACAAAAATCCTTCAAATTGCCAAATAATTGTTTGAAAAGTGTTGATTTACAAATAAATAAATTAACTTTGTGGAAAACTGATTTTATGGAATATAGAAAACGTATAGCAGATCAATTACTTCGTGATAAATTAGATGCTATGGGAGCTGTTTTAATTGAAGGTCCTAAAGCATGTGGTAAAACGACTACGGCTGAACAACAAGCCAAAAGTGTTATATATATGGATGACCCAAATAGACAAGGACAATACAAACAGATGGCACAGACCAATATACGACTTTTACTTGAAGGAGAAACCCCTCGCCTGATTGATGAATGGCAGGAAGTACCCCAGTTTTGGGATGCTATACGCTTTGAAGTTGACCATAGGGGTGAAGATGGTCAGTTTATGCTTACCGGTTCTGCTGTACCTGTCGATGCAAAAGATATTCATCATACCGGAACGGGGAGATACGGATGGCTCACAATGCGTCCTATGAGTCTGTGGGAATCAGGAGAATCTACAGGTGGAGTAAGTTTGAGAGACTTGTTCCTTGCTCCTGACACTATAGGGGCATTGAATAAACTTACATTGCCTATGCTTGCATTTGTTGTTTGTCGTGGTGGATGGCCAAAAGCGATACAGAAGAAAACAGAAAAGGCAGCACTATTGCAGGCGACAGAATATTATAAAGCCATAACAAACAGCGACATATCACGTGTGGACAACGTGAGACGTGATGCGGAACGTGCAAAAAGGATTATGCGTTCATACGCCAGACATCAAGGCTCTCAAGCGAGTATAGCTACTATTCTTTCTGATATATCGACAAACGAACCGGAAAACGTCAGCGATGAGACTGTTGGGTCATATCTTACTGCATTGCGTAAAATATTTGTGATTGAAGATATGCCGGCATGGAATCCTAATTTGAGAAGTAAAACCGCTGTTCGCACATCGGACACGAGATATTATGTTGATCCTTCAGTGGGTGTTGCCGCTCTTGGTCTTGGTCCTAATGATTTGATTAACGATTTGAATACGTTCGGGTTGTTTTTTGAAACGATGTGTATCAGAGACCTTCGTGTCTATGCCGATGCTTTGGATGGATCTGTTTACCATTATAGAGACAAGAATGGATTGGAGTGTGATGCTGTAGTACATCTGCGTAATGGTTCTTATGGTCTTATTGAAATAAAATTAGGAGGAGAAAAACTGATAGAGGATGGCGCAAAGACTTTAAAAGCTCTTTCAAATATTATAGATACTTCACGAATGAAAGCTCCTTCTTTTTGTATGGTACTGACGGGTGTAGGCGATTTTGCTTATAAAAGAACTGATGGAGTTTATGTTGTACCTATAGGATGTTTGAAGGATTAATCTTAACTCTAAGACTTTTAATCGCATCAAAATATAAGATTTCTGACTGTTTTGTATCAATAATCAATAGTTCTGATACAAAAATACATTTTCCTTTTTTAATGTGAATTCATTTCTTGCGAGAAAATCTGAGAACTTTAAATTTGTATTGCCTTTAGTGTAAAGGTAACAAAAAAATCCCACGAACAGGTGTCGTGTATTATAAAAAACGTATCTTTGTAATAAATAGTGCGTTTTTAGCTTTTATCCTAAGAAACGAAATCGCCAATTTCAACAACAAGCAGGATAGGAGAACATGACGCTCATCTGTATTGTATATACTCGTGTACAGCCAATGTTGTATCCGTTTGTATAACCATACGGCGTGGGATTACTGTTTTCGCTTGTTGCTTGTAGGGTGTTTGGCGATGCCTGTTTCTTGATGAGTGAAAACAAGTCCTCACGCCTTTTTTGTTTTTGTGTAATGCTGAATTCGGAGGACTTATAGGTGGAATAGAAAGTTTATAGTGATGTAGAAATATTTTTAAGATGAATAAAGAATATGTTTTTTGGTTGTATCCACTCCTTGAATGGTGTTTAATCAGTGTTTAAATGGTATTTAAATAGTGTTTGCAAATACTTTGCAAAGCGTTTGCAATCAATTTTCAAAATTAAACCCATAAAAGAGCGTCATATTGG
>NZ_JANRHK010000034.1:0-17733 GCF_024733815.1 Bacteroides sp. ET336 | reverse complement strand
TCATTTTTTAAACAAATGTGGAATAAACTCGTTCAGACATCTGCGCCATGTCAGCCACTCGTGTCCGGTACCTTCTGACACATAATAGTCAACCTCAATACCGAGACCACGCAAAGACTTGACCAAAGACTCCGTCCCCATGTTTTCATCTGTTCCGCATCCAAGGAAAAGATAATGTACCTTCTTGTTGAAGGCCTTGGCATCAGTAAACACTCCGTTGAAGGCCGTATTAACATCAACTCCGAAAATAGCCCCACTGAAACCTCCGATATAGGAGAACTTGTCGAGGTTGTTTAGCGTAATGTCGAATGTCTGCTTTCCTCCCCATGACAGTCCAGCCATGGCACGATGATCTCTGTCGGTATAGGTACGGAATGTCTTGTCGATATATGGTATAAGATCCTGAACCATAAGAGTGGCAAACGAAGCCCCATACAGATTTCTTTCCTCGTCAACATTCTTTCCCGGACGCGGACGGAAACCGACTTCGATATCCCCACTTTCCATCACCACAATCATAGGCTCACATTTGCCTTCGGCAATCTGATTGTCGAGAATATTATACATATATCCCTGAGTGCTCCATCCGGTCTCATCCTCTCCCATACCATGCTGAAGATATAATACCGGAAAACGTTTCTTACTGTTTGTCTCATATTCGGCCGGAGTATAGACCACACAACGACGGAAACGTTTCTGCGACTCCGAGTAATAAGTACACGTCCTAACCTGTCCGTGAGGCACATCCTTCGTGCGATAATAATCACCTTCACTGCCTTCAGGCACTTCTATTCCACTTGCCATACGGCTGCAGCCGAAGAAGGTACAGCTCATAGGATCGATTACGGAAAATCCGTCAACCAACAGGAAATAATAATGGAAACCTACCACAAGAGGATTGGTACGACCAGTCCACCAACCGTTTTCATCTTTCGACAAATCATATTTCACTCCACACACATCAGCCTGCAATCTCTTTACGTCCGGAGCATAGATGCGGAAATAAGCACGATTGTCCTTATCCAAACGTGGAAAATCACATCCATGCATATTTGATGACGCAGGAACAGTGCTGGCTATCACATCCTCTGTAGTCTGCAGTCTGATGCCCATCATTCCAAGAACCTTTTCAGCATAACGTCGTCCCAGAACACGATAACCGGCAGCATCGAAGTGCAGATGATCGCTTGCACAGCTGAGTCCGGCAGAAGAAACAACGGCAGAGTTCTTGATAACCTGTGGCAGGGTGGCAATTATCTCATTCATGCTTGCACAGGTACCTTTATGGTCGGCATTAACCACCTCTCCGGCAATCAAAGGCACATCCTCAGCCTTCAGATTAAGGTCAGACAACAGGCTCTCGTAAACATTCTTTACTTTCATCGGCCATTCTTTATCGCCGGTATTGGGTTCTCCCTGATGCAGCAGAATACCTTTTATCACACCATCCTTCTGTGCCAGTCGTGCCATCTCTACAAGACGCTCATAAGGATTATTGTCATACTCGTCAAGTATTCCCTTCATCCAGTCAGGGGCAGTCTTTATATACTCCTCGCGCTTATCTTTCTGGAATAATTCTATACGGCAACCGCCAATAGCCACATGTACCACACCAACCCTTACATTCTCTGGAAGATATTCCACCATGGTACGTCCAAAATAGTCAGCAGGAGTCAGACCGGTACCTTTACGGCACAATGGAGCACGAGCAGGATACCACTTACCCTTCACTCTTCCCACTTCATCATTATTGACAGCCGACAATACCTGAAAACGCGGATTGACAGTTGTGTCCTGAGACTCGTATCTGGCGTTTCCTTCCATGTTAGACTGTCCCAGACACAGATAAATATAAAAATTAGAATCCTGTGCATAAGCCATTACTCCGCACAGCGCCATACCCACACATAGGAGCATGGATTTAAATGTCTTTCTCATAATAAAATTATCAGTTGTTTTTCATTCGTATTTCACATATATGGTCATTTCAGACTTTTGCCGTCAGAAAAAGCCTTTCCTACCTTTTCTCCCAAAACATTATATACATGTTTTATCGGATCGTATGTTATAGGGCGGAGTTTGTCGGCATCAATCTTTCCATCATCACCCAAAACCGACTCATCGGCAGATATATTTACTATACGTCCCACCATATGGCATGTTTCCGGATCGTACGAAACCAGTTCACACTCCAATGCCATAGGAAGCTCTTCTATGATAGGCGCATTAACCGATTCTGCCTTTACAGCATGCAGACCGGCTTTTTCAAGTTTTCGGTTTTCATTGTTTCCGGACACTATTCCCAAATAATCGCATGCCACTACATAATCCTCTGTAGCCATACTTACCGTAAAGGCTTTCGACTCCAGAATATTCTTTGTCGTCTTATGGTCTTCCGACAGACACAGACAAACCATATTGTCCGTATAGACACCGCCCCATGCCGCATTCATGGCATTAGGCACTCCATTGGCATCGTATGCCGCCACTATAAACACAGGCATAGGATACAGCCACGTTTTACTTCCAAAGTTTTTTCTCATATAAAATCTGTTTATTAGGTTAAAATCCAATAGTGTCAAATCTCCTTTACAGCCACCTTTATCACACCGTCAAGACGGTTTTCGAAAACACGGTATGCCTCTTCTATTTCGTCAAGCGCAAAACGGTGTGTAATGAGCGGTGTAGTGTCAATCTTGCCTTCAGAGATAAGGCGGAGTATTTCCTCACAGTCGCATCCGTCAACTCCTCCGGTTTTGAAAGTAAGGTTCTTTCCATACATATCAGGCAAAGGCAATACCTGAGGCTTGTCATAAAGGGCAACCACTGTCACCACCGCGTTAGGTCGCGCACATTCCCATGCCAGACGGAAAGTATCATCTGCCCCTGCCACTTCAAGCACTACATCAGCACCTCCATGTGCAGACTCCTGCATCACAAAATCCTTACAGTTTTCAGGTTTCACCACCATGACATCAGGATAGTGTCTTTTGATAAAGGCTATCCTTTCTTCCGACTTCTCGCAGACAATTATTTTACACGGATTTTTCAGCTTCACACACAGAAGAGTACAAACGCCAGTAGGTCCGGCCCCGATAATCAATACAGTATCTTCTTCCTTGATTTCAGATATTCGTGCAGCCCAATATCCTGTAGCCAGAATGTCACCTACGAAAAGAGCCTGTTCGTCTGTAACATTATCAGGAATGCGGTTCAATCCCATATCCGCATGAGGTACACGCACATAGCATGCCTGTCCACCGTCTATACGGCATCCCAAGGCCCATCCTCCATCTTGGTCTTCGCAATTATTCACATAACCGTTTTTACAGAAAAAACACTCACCGCAATAAGTTTCCACGTTCACGGTAACACGATCGCCCGGCTTCACATTGGCGACTTCCCTACCAACCTGCTCAACCACTCCTACCATCTCATGACCTACGGTTATTCCTGGTACAGCACGCGGCACACTGCCATGCTTTATATGAAGGTCGCTAGTGCATATACTGCTCAGAGTCACACGCACTATCGCATCTTTGCTATTGACAATATGAGGAACAGGCTTACGAAGCAATGCAAAATGCCCTTTCTGAAGATAAGTATATGCCGACATGTCATCCTTCTTATCCACAGTCACATTTTCAAGATAGTTCTCCAATGCCGGCAATATCACTTTGTCGGCAGGTAACCATTCTACAGAATAAAGTCCGTCCGATTTAAGCCACTTCAAAGATTTGTGCTCTTTCAGGTTTAGAATACCTGATATGACCGAGCACACATACACATGTAGCTTTATATTGAAATCAGGATATGTATAATCAACCGTATCCAAAAATGAGTCGATACGTATCTCCAGATCAAGTTCCTCTCGTATCTCGCGCATCAAGGCCTGTTCCGGTGTCTCTCCGGCTTCTATCTTTCCTCCGGGGAATTCCCATTTATCCTTGAAATCGCCACTACCTCTCTGAGTGGCAAGGATACCTTCGCTTGTAACAATTACAGCTGCTACAACAGCTATTGATTTAATATTGTCCGTTTTCATATTAGTTTAATGGTTTTGCATAAATTCCATTCATCAGGAATATATGCCTGTATGTCTTTCACGGACAAATATATTGAAAATATTTTATATTGTAAGTTTTACACTAATGTTTCTTACATATTCTTCTCCGCCACTGACAGTCAACATCCAGCAACCGCTCAATTCACCATCGTCACCCAAGGAATACTCGTAAGAGGTGTGTTCTTCCAGTTCCGGACTGCTGGCCGGATACATATCCGTGCATAAGTACCTGTATGAATCACCGATAAACCCTCCATAAAATGCCACCATGTGCATGGAAAGCGGATATAATTCCGACAGGAATAAATCCGGCAAGCCATGCGCATTCTCTACGGCAACCGATTTATTGAACTCAATTATATAAGTCTCTGATGATCCGTCAACTGTCTGTTCAACTCTCACCTTCCCTTCTTCAGAATAGTCAAGCCTCAATGAAGAATAAGTATCCCCGTTATCTGTTTTCTCCGTAACTTCCGACAGAAATTTATGTCCTTCACTGTCGGTAATATATGTGAAATCATAGTTTCTTTCTGTACCTCCGCCTTCCTCCATACGGCATGAAACCGCAAATCCGGAAGTATCCAACTGATAAGTTCGTATATTGCCATAGCTGTCGGTTATTCTCACACTTTGGTCTGAGGCAGAAACGAATGTAGTATCCGAACTGCTGAACAGCTTTCCTCCCTCAACCTCCTGGGCTGAGACATAATATGATATTCGGCCATCAGAAAATATGAAAGTTTTGGTTGAAGTAACATCATATGAGTCACTAGAAATCAGTTCTTTAAGCTCAATGCAACCCACTATCTTACTCTGATTGTCTCTACCGTTATCCACTGTTGTTTCTTCCGTACATCCATACGCCAGCAGCACAAACAACATCCATACAATATTCTTCATATTTCGTCTGTTATATTCTGTTATCTATCACTTCCACCGAACTTCGCGTCTGGTCAATACGACTAACCTTGATCTGCACAGGTATCCTTTCCTTTAGTCCTTCCACATGGCTGATTATACCCACACGCTTTCCGTTGATACCCTGCAGTTTTTCCAGCATATTCATAACCGTATTCAGCACATCACCACTCAACGTTCCGAATCCCTCATCGATAAACAATGTATCCACGGAAAGATTTCTCCTGTTGAGCGAAGAAAGAGCCAAAGCCAAAGAAAGAGAAACCAGGAATCCCTCTCCTCCTGAAAGAATGTCAACCGGTCCCTGAGCATCATTCTGATACATATCCATCATCCTGATAGTCAATGTACCCGGCTCACAGTCCAACCTGTAGCGTTTGTTCAACTTAACCAGATACCCATTCGCACGATGCAGCAAGTCATTAAGTATAAAGCTCTGAGCAATCCTTCTGAAAATCTTTCCGTCGCCACCGCCGAAAAGCTTGTTCAGAGACTCCCATTCCACAAAAATGTGCCTTTTGGCCTCTTCTTTTTCCTTTTCCACACTAAATCTGGCAATGTTCTGCTCATTCGATTTGAGTTGCTGCTCTATACGGCCAATATCAGACATGACCGTATCAATGGCACTACGTACGTCTGCAAGCATTGATTTCATCATTTCTATGGCTACACCATCGCGTACATCTTCAGGACAAGACGCAAGATGCAAATCAAGCTCCTTCTGTTTAGCCGCAAGAACACTTTCCGCATTCTTGCTTCCGGTGATTTCGGCATCATGCTGTTTTCTTATCTCTGATATATTCTTTATTGAAGAGATATATTCTATCCTTCCGAGGTCGAAATCCTGATTCAGTGAAAGGAAAGCATCCAGTTCGCCGGTTGCCTTGGCCATTCTCTCACGTTCATTGGCAAGCGATGTAGTAAGAGCATGCACCTTGGCAGAAAAGTCAATACACTTGTCTGTAAGCCTGTCAACCAATATAGCGTCCGTAACATTATCACAATTCCAGTCCTTCCATACTTCGGATATCTCTGTAAGGATTTTTTCCACATTCTCCAATGCCGGCAAAGCCTGGGAAAGCAGCTTTTCAGTTGCCGCTACGTCTTTCACCCATCCATCATATTCAGCAGCGGAATTGCGTATGGAAGACAGCAAGCCTGACGGATCACTATCCCACATATTCCTCCATCCTTCTATCACAATCATTCCGCCGGCATCTTGAAGGGCCTTGGCTATCATCTCATTGTCAATCTTTATCAACGAGCTGATACGCTCAATTTCATTCACTACCGTCTGCCTGTCCTCTTTTGCCTTATCTCTCGACTTGACAGCATTCTCAAATTCCTTCCTTATATCCTTCAGTTCATTATTCAGCAAAGTAAGATGGTTGTTGCTGTCATTTATTTTCTTCTGCATCTCTATCAAAGCACTCATCCTTGCCGAATTATTTGCAGATACAATATGTAAAGTCTCATCCAGATTCGTCACATCAAGCTCATCACCTTCTCCGCACTTGACAGACAATTCCGCACACATGTTCCTTACCAAAGCCCCGGCATTCCTTATTGCGTCTTCAGCCTCCTTCTTCTCATTCAGTTTCGTCTGTATATCCTTCTTCAGGCGCTCCACAATAATCTGTATCGCATTACATTCAGCCAAAGTACCTCTAAGTTCCTTCTCAGCCAATGCAACCATCTCCTCCAGCGGTTTCAATCTCTCTTCGCACTCCTCATCTGTAGTCAACCTGTCTATCACCTGTCCGCATACCGGACATACATCACCCACTGCCAATTTACTTCTTAGGCTCACAGTCCAGTCACGCAAAGAAAGCTCCACTCCGTCATAAGCCTTTCTGGCCTCCACCAGCTTTTTATTCTTTTCTTCAAGCCTCACATCCAGTTTTACCTGTTCAGCCTCACGAAGTTTACATTCCTCCATAAGAGCCGACGTTTCTTTCTCCAGCCTTGCAAGAGTCTTGCTGCAATCTTTCAGTACGCCAATCTGCGTATTAAGCCTATTCAGACTATCCTTCTCTACCGACAGCCTACGTACCTCCTCATTGACTGTCTCCGGTTTCATATCGGCTACAGCCTGTGTGGCGGCACTTATCTCTTTTTCCTTTAATTCTACAAGGTTTCCCAGCTTACTTACGCTATCCTCTTTGTCCGAACAGGCTTTTTCTATTACAGGCATACTGTTATTTCGTTTCTTCAGAGCCTCTGTGTTTCCCCTAACCCTGACAGATGTCTCCAAAACAGAATTAAGCAAAGTCTCTATTTTCTGCACGTTCGAAAACATAGGTACATTTACCGCAGCTCCGGCTATACGGACATTCAATGCTTCAAGCAGGTTGTTCTTTTGCTGTATCCATGCCCTCAAACCGTTTCTTCCCTTATGAAGCTCTACGAACAGTGTCTTCAACCTACCCGCTTCAAGTTCAAGCTCTCTTACCTTTTGTTCTGCCTCTCTCTTCGTCTGCAGGCAGCTACCGGCATTACCCATTCTGTCATAATCAGAGATAAGTCTGGCTTCCTCTTTAAAGCTGTCAGAATTTATTACCTCCATACATAACTTGAATTTCCGTTCTGCCACCACCTTTTCTTCCTGCAGCTTTTTATAGACCTCCATCCATTTCACACAAGAATCCAGACGCGACGCCTCCCCATCAAGCTGTTTCTTTCTAAGCAAAGCTTCCGATTTCTGTCCGTTCAGCGAGTCAATCTCCTCCTGTTTAAGCAATACTATCCCTTCTGTCAAACTCCTTTGAGCATTATAATCAGCTTCCTTTTCCTTTTTTATCTCCTCTATTTTCTTTCCTATTTCCGAATATATCTCCGTTCCTGTAAGTTTTTCCAGAATTTCAGATTTCTCATCATCCTTACTTTTTAAGAACTGAGTGAACTGTCCCTGAGCCAGCATCGTTGTACGGCAGAACTGATCAAAATCCAGCCCTACAGCTTCCTCCGTAACCTTTCTCACGGCATCGGCATTCTTCACAGTAGTGTCACCCCACGACAAAGTCTGTTCCGACGATGTAAGCTTATTGTTCCTGTTACGCTTCACCTGCCACACAGCCTCATACATTACCCCGTCAGAGCCGAGAAAAGTAAGTACAGCCGAGGCCTGACGTGCCCCATGCCTCAAAAGATTTGACGTGTTTCTAGCGGTGATATTGTCTGTTCCGAAATTCGATTTCACCCCCGACGCCATATTCAGCCTTGGAGTAGTGTTATACAAAGCCAGGCAGATTGAATCCAGAATGGTAGTCTTGCCTGCCCCCGTATCACCGGTAATCAGAAAAACAGAAGCATCAGCCAACGCTCCACTATCGAAATCAATCTCAGCCATCTCTACAGACGCTATGTTCTCTATTTTCAGTTTAGCCAGTTTCATAAATTGTAAAGACTTTTATACATTTCTCCCGTTATATCTCTTCACGGCTTCATCTATCATATCAGCCATCTCAGAAGGCATATCAGTACCAAACTTCGATTTGTAAAATCTCTGTGCCACATCTATCGGAGTAAGTTCCTGAAACTCATCATAAGTCATAACCGTATCACTATCCGCGGCCAGCATTTCCGGTCTGGTAATCTTACAATAACAATATGCGGCACGTTTGCCATCCAGAGCCTTAGCTATCTTCTCCATATAATCGGCAGGCATAGGCTTATCAAGAAGTATATTCAGTCTTACATAACACTCCTCGTCATCACCGATGTCAGAAAGCCCGTCAACAGCCACGTCAAAAGCAGAAGGAACAGCAGGAACAGTCAGCATAGGACGAATATTCTTAATCCTTATCTCCCTTATTTCAGGTTCCCTTCCTCTCTCCACCGTAACCACTGAAACGGAGTGAGGATAAGTCTCATCAAAATTCACAGGAACAGGCGAACCGGAATATCTTGCCACTCCGGCAGCTCCTCTCAGTGTCTGAGGATAATGTATGTGTCCCAGCGCGATATAGTCATAACCCATACCGAGCTCCTCATGAGCCACCTCATTGATTCCCCCTATCACGTCAGTGTCATGCCCCTCAAGATTACTGTTTGCCACCGTCATATGCGCCATCAACACCACCGGCACCCCGGTAGTATTCACCATCTTAACCCTGTCCTGCAAAGCACGGAAAAATACACACCTGCGTTCCTCTTTGGAAGCCTCCTCATCCATCAGCGGATAACTCTGGTCGAATATATGCGGCACAGCCACAACATACCCCTTCAACACACCATCGGCATCCTCTATACCTATGATATGCCTGTCCAGATCGACCGTCCCGTCTTTCCTCTCCAGCTGTCCCACTACCCTTACTCCTGCCATCAGCCACAGTTCGCGCCCAAGCTCCAGCATCGCCTTGCTGTCATGGTTGCCAGCCGTCACCACAATAGCCATATCCGGACATGCCTTATGCATCTCCAGCAAAGCCTTGTAATACATTTTCTGCACCGAGGTAGAAGGATTGGTACGGTCGTAGATATCACCGCTTACAAGAAGGGCATCCGGTTTTTCCTCCTCCACTATATCCCTGAGCTGAGACAGGAAAGCGGCATGTTCCGCCGTCCTGTCATGCTCATATAAGGTATGTCCCAAATGCCAGTCGCTCGTGTGTATAATCTTCATAAAACTTATTCCATTATTTCAATCACATAACCGCCATCGAAAGTTCCGTTTTCAGGCAGATGTTGTATCCAGTCCTTTTCCTTGTATTCACCATCAAAATTCATCCTGTCACAACGTCCGTACCAAGGTTCGATACACACAAACGGAGCATTCTTTCCAGGAGGCGACCACAGTCCTACAACCGGAGCGTCGAACAACAGACGCAACACAGCCTTGCGCGAATTGTCATACAAGGCAACTTCTCCCACTTGTCCGTTCTCCAGAATCAGAGCATCACCATCGAAAGTAGAAGTATTCATAGGCAACAGTCCGTCCTTCAGTTCCAGCGGATAGTGCACATCAGTATTGGCACATCCCTTCTCTCCTATGAGGATATATTCCAGTCCCTCTTTCTTATCGAAACCGAAGTAGCCACGTTCTTTTGTAGAAGCGTCAAATCCCGGGAAATAAAAAGCCGGATGAGCTCCTATCTGGAAATACATATCCCCCTTTCCGGTATTCTTAACCCTCCACATCACATGAATCTTCTTCTGCTCTATCCTATAGCCAATCTCCAGACAGAAATTGTAAGGATATTTCTTATGAGTCTCTTCATTGTCAGTCAGTCTGTACCACACCTCATTGTCGGTAATGCTCACAAGCTGAAACTCCATATCGCGCGCAAATCCGTGCTGCCCCAACGAATAAGTCTCTCCCTCGCATCTGTAAGTGTTATCCCACACTCTTCCCACAATAGGGAAAAGAACCGGTGAGTGTCTGTTCCAGAATGCAGGATCAGCCTGCCACAGATACTCCTTACCGTTACACTGTATGCTGCACAGTTCGGCACCGGCTGCCGACACCTGAATGCTCAGTACATCATTTGATAATTTCTCCATATATTTTTTGAGTTTATAAGTTTATGAGTGCAAATTTTTAATTATTAATCTTTAATCATCAATCGTCTCCCTTCTTCTTCCAGCAGTTCAACCATCTGCCTGTATCCCTGATTATAAATCTTCAAAGCATTTTTAAGATTGAAAATATTATATTCGTCTATAGAATCCACCTCAAGCAACAAGTCGCACAGCTCCGAATCCTCCACCGCATTCTGCTTGAACAAAAACAGATAAGACCTCAGAGCCACACGCAAGATATTATCCTCATACTCCTCCGGATGCTTGGGACATACATTCACCCCAATCACCTTACGGCACAAATCACGAATAGGCGTAACAGGGAAATTCTTGAACAACCCACCGTCCACATACCTCACACCGTCAATCATCATTGGCTTGAACACAATGGGAATGGTACACGAAGCCATAACTCTAGGCACAAGCTCACCCTCGGTAAAGACCTTACTCTCACCTTTGTCAAAATCTGAGGCCACGGCACAGAAAGGAATATTCAGTTCCTCAAACCGTTTCACAGGCAAGTTCTTCTCCATAAATTCTATGAATCCGTCATATTTCAGCAAAGCCTCCTTCGGTATCATAAAGCTCACGAAATCACGGAAGTCATGCCCCAAAAACAATTTCAGAATCTCCTTAGGTTTGAATCCGGCTGCATAAAAGGCACCTACCACAGCTCCGGCACTTGTACCGGCTATAATATCAGGTTTAATACCTTTTTCATCCAGAGCCTGCAAGGCACCAAGATGTGCAAAACCTTTTGCTCCACCACCGCTAAGTGCCAGACCTATATTGTATGGTAAATCCTTTACCATGTCCTTATTATCCTGCTTCGTAACTTGATTTTCCATGTTGTTTAGGTGTTCATCAGTGTAAATATATAGCATTTTCACTGATTAAAGAGTGATTTTTCTATAAATTTTATATCCACCCAACTTCAAGATATAAGGAATATTTCTTATAACATCCTCATCCTTACCTATCTCTTGCGGATATTTTTTCTCTAACTCATTATACGGCAAAATAAGATTATGCACCAGATAAGTATTATTACGAACCTCACCATACCGCCATCCCTCAATAGTTCTTTCAGCATTCCATCTGTACTTTTCCATACGCATCAGAGTACGTAAATATCCTTCATCTATTCTCTTCTCAAAATCTTCATATGAAACTTCTTCCCATTCCTTACCAACTTCACCTTTAAAGATTTCATATCCAAGAGTACGACAATAAACCACATATGCATCAATCTGGTATCTGTTAGCCCAACGATATACCTCAGACAAAGTAAACCATGCATCATATGCACATTCTTTCATCCTTGCAGCATACTCAGGTTCGTCATGAACAAACTTACACAAGCTCAACATGTAATGATTATTTGCACTTCCTTCTACAAATAACTTACAGCCTTTGGTTCCATATATCGAACAATAATCGTTAGAAGACTTATCCTCTTTTCCCGGAGTATTCTTACAGCAACTGCATTTATACATTTGATTTACATAAGCCGGCAGTTCATCACCCAATAAAGACATTGACATACCCTGATCCAGCATTCCAAAAATCTTTACATTCTTAAATCTTCCACTGTCACTGTTTATCAATCTTCCAAGGTCTGTCTGTATCTCCTGACGTATAAGAACAGAAACCTCCTTCTCATATATTTCAGAAGGTAAGTTAAGTCCTAACGAAAGACTCATATCAGGATCACTTACGCAAATTGCAATCGTAGGCATACAATCCTTATCTGAAGCCAACCCCACAAGGTAATCCCTAACTTGTTTACTACTTATGTCAGCATTCATATAATTGATATCTATATCAAAAATCTGACTATCCAAATACGGGAACTGAGCTTTAAAATATGGCAACATTTCATCCATATTCCTATCAATCAATGTTATCTTTGTACGCACACTTCTGCTCTTATCCACGGTATCATCGTAGTTTGGATAATGACATACGCGCAATGCTTCCAAGAATAAAGAACGCCCCATGCGGTTAAAGCCTGCTATTACCAAATGAACAAAGCTATTAGCACTATCAGCCACAGATTTACCGTCCATTACAGTCTTTGTCAGAGGTCTATTAAACAACGGTTTAAAGCCATAGCCATTTTCTACAGAATACAAGCCCCATAACTGACGCGCCCAATTCTCATAATAATTAAACGGCCTGAAATAAATATTCGGAACATTCCCATAGCACACATACTCTTTCGGTAAAACCATTTTCTGTATATTAGAATACGATGGTATTCTGTCAAATTGCACATAAACATTCAGCAAAGGTTTTCCTGCAGAATTTCCCCTAAGCTTACTAACCTTATGCACAGATTCAATACTCTTGGAATCACGCCCCATCATATTCTCATCTCCCAAAATATAGACTTCTTTTGCAAGATGAATATTAAGCCTCGCCAGTTCTTCTTCAGATTCTATATTTCCAAAATAAATAATAACCCTACTTTCATCCTCCTTACTCAAATGCGACTGTATTTCCGAACGAATAGTTTCAGTTTCCACCCCACTCATCAATAACAAAGGATTGGTATTGTCTTTTTTACATATCTCCTTTATAAGACTAATTGTAGTATCACAAAAACCGATTATCACATAATGCTGTTTGATTTTACGATATGTCACCTTTCCCGACTTGATGGCATCCACTCTTCTTTCAATAATGTTCGAGATAGTTGAAATCAGCACCCCGCTCAACAATACAGTGCCACACAAACTCATAAATGTGACCAATAAACGGTTTACCCATCCCTTTTCCACTATCTGGTTACCAGAATCGACAAAATTATTATAAACAAGCCATAGCCGTTCCCAGAAACCATCAGAACCTCCAAGTTCAATAGAAAATATAAGAACTATAATAAAGAATATGAATAAGATTGTAGCTACTAAAGTCATTAGTATTTTCAATTGTGGTCTGATACCTCCAGATATAGTTCTGTCAATATTCTCTTGTGAGAACAATCGCTTGTAATATCCTATTACACTCATAATCTACCCCTTATTAATATTATACCCCAATTTAATTATAAGTTTCAAAGTATTGAGAGCGGTATTTCTGTCATATTCCTTCTCCTTTTCATCCAATTCTCCATACGGAATCAGGCACGGGTGCGTCTTCAGTTTATCATCCCTTTCAGGACCATACACCCATCCATCCTCCATTCTACCACGACTCCATACCTCATGCACATTCTCAGCAATCTGTTCCATCAGTTCTTTAAGCGAATCAGGCAAATCCACATCCGACACATCAACCGGTTTTGGTTTATATTCATTCTGGCTCATAATTTTCAGTATTAAGACAATTAATTTTCACACATTCTTTCAAGCACAATTTTCACTTTACTGTTCGTGAGTTCTTCCGCCAACAGTTTTTTCAATGTCAGATAAAACATGTTGGCCTCTTTCATCAAAAACCGTTTTTCCGAGTCCACATCATCTATATCAGCCGCTTCTATTGACAGTATATCCTGAGCCATCTGATAAGAAGCACCAATACTTGTAGGAATGTCACATACTATAAAACTGTCATTCTCCATTTTGTAATAGAACGACATATCTCTTCCGGAATCCATTTTTCGTGTCATCTTACTGAAACCATTATCAGCATAATAATCATCAATATCCTTAAAGATACTGCTACTGATATACAGCGGAACCAGCACCCTTACCTCCTTATCTTTCATAGCAAAATCCGGACTGTCCAAACCTCGAACAATTCTCTTTATAAACATATTATAATATCCAATTGCCGTAGAACATGCAGCTCCAATTACAACCGGCGAGAACACCTGCATTTCACTGTTTATATAATCAACCAGAGGATCATAAATCTGTTCCAGACGTTTAACATCAGAATATGTAAAACATTTTACCCCCAAAGCAGAAGCCGACAACATAGTCTCAGTATTATTTACACCAGACACCCCTATCAGGTCATCAAACAAGTGTACACTCTCGTTCTGAAGTATAATTGTACGGTTGGCCCCCAGTGCCATGACACACAATCCTATTTCAAAAATTACATTATCCCTCATACACTGGAAATTTTCTTCTACCCCGTCGCGTATTCTGTTAACCGAATCATCGGGTGTAGCCAGAATTATAGCGAAATCGAAAGTTGGGATTTTTTTCAGCAAGGTAGGCAACAAAGCAAATTTACTGTTATCATTCTGACGGGTAAACAAGTTTGTCCATAACGTACAATTACAATTCTTTTTTTCCAGTTCCTCAGAAAGCTTCAATATAGTATTCCTCTGACTTCCTGATGAAAAAATAACCACTTGAGCAGATTTAGTTTCCATAAGAATAAAATATTTATAATGTTTTGAATCTCTCTACCAACTTCAGATAAAAACCTTTACGGTAGTCTATCCATTTCTTGAATACCTCCAAAGGAAAGTTCGCATCCAGTTCAGGCTTGGTACCCAAGATCTCACAACATAAAGCATACAAAGGATAAACATATGCATACGACTCCCATCTTCTACCCTTCACACACCCCTTCATTGATTTTAGAACATGCCCTACAGACTCCTCTATCAATGACAAATCATTACGTCCGTCAGCAAAATATCTATACCAGCATGCAGCTGCATCCACCTGATAGTAACTCTCAGCAGAAGGTGCAATCTCATGACATTTATCTCTATACCACGCAGCCGATTCCCAATCGCCTTCCATTAATGACAAATAAACCATCGTATATAAATATCTGGGATAAAACCTGCTTCCCCTGCGTGCTTCAGGCTTTTCGAAGAACCGTGCTATAATCCCGATACACTGTTTGGCAAGTTCCATATCATATACATCAATTGCATACTCAGCCAGTATAAAAGTCGGTCCGTTATGCAGATGCAAGATTCTCTCATATTCATCATTATACGTATCAGGGAAACCAAAAGACAGAGCATACTCCATTCCGGGCCTCAGGATATTCTCTGCCTTATCAAATTCCAGATTATACTTATATACACGTGATAAATTAGCTGCTACAACATGCCCGCTATCCAAATTTCCGTTTCTCAAATAATAATCAGCTGACCGACTAATATACTTTTCCGCCAGCTCCATATTTCCACAGATTCGGTTGGCAACCCCAAGCATATTATAAAACCCGGCCATATATTTCTTCCTGTCATCAGAAATCATATCAAGGTCTTCATCCTCAATATCAGAAAAGTCAAGTTTAAGTACATCACCAATCAATCCATAAGTATAATAAAAGGAGATTGTTCTAACCCTAAGTATTTCAGGCAAAGACTTGAAGTCAGAATTACGAACAAAGTCATCAAAGCCCATCTCACCGAACCTTCTATAATACTCTTTATCGAAAAGAAAGAATGAATAATTTCTGAACACCTCCATAACCGAGTGACACAGATAAAACGACTCAAGATTCCTTTTTCTGCCTCGTGAACAGAAATTATCATAATAGTACCTGAAATTATCAAAAAGAATATCTATAACCTCATATCTGTTAGCAAAGCATCCCTCCAGAGCCTCCACATATTCACTGTCGTTAAAGAGTTCAAGCAGTCTGTCCTTATCACCCACCAAAGCCAGATGTTTTGGCAGATGTCTTACCAAATATTCAGAAAGGACATTATCATCAATGCCATACCCGATAAAAATCTCGTCACCATCCTTACGGTCAATAGCAAAACATCCGGAAGCTGAATCATCAACCAACCATTCCATCATTGTCAGATGAAAAAATTGAAGTTCATTATTCGATCCCACTACTATAAATCCTCCCAAATCAAGAACCAAAGATTCCAGTTCATGCTTCCTGATCTTCATCAACCTACATACCATATCCTTAGTAAGAGGATCAAATGATGCCACCATCAAACTCAACAAAACTCTATGTCTGGAATTATATAATCCTATGTCAGTAAATTTAGTTCTGAAAAAATTGTTATATATTGACGAAATAGACTTGGGAAACGATTCATGATCGCTTATATCCATCTCTCCCGAAATAATATTCTCGCATATAGTCTTCACATAAAGAAAAACACCACTTGCATTATCTACAATCCGACGTTTAGCCGTATCGAAGCACACCTCTCCCATAAACTTCTCTAAAGTCTTATCTATATACGACAGCATGTCCATCTTATTAAGACCGACATAATCCACCGAGTCGAGATTAACAAATCTGGTAGATACATTAAACTGACACACGATATCATTCAGAGGTCTTGATGTAACTATCAACCTTACCCAATCCGGCAATAACGGCGACAAAGACGAAAGAAAAGTAACAATACTTTCTCCACCCGACACCGACGATTCATCCAGGGCATCAATCAGTATCACCCTGTCCTTATTATCATCATGCATTACCGATGAAAGAGGAGTAACAATCAATTCCTCAAACAAAGTCCTGCTATCCCACGAATCAATATTCCTTTCTGTCAGTATAGCCAGTAGCCTTTCCGAATATTCCGGAATCTGTGTTGAAATCTGATACGCAATAGTGCATACAGCCCTTTTCGGGTTCGACTTTTCACAATTGTTTCTCCTGCAGATATGATAAGCCACAATATTAGGCAATACAGAAAGAAGATGAGTAGATATAGCCGTTTTTCCCGACCCTGGTTTGCCTTTTATAAAAAGACACCGTTCATTTCCATTCTGCAGCCAATCATCTACAATACTATCAAGCCATGACCTGCCTACAAAAGAACGCTGAAAATGGTTTATATCCGATGAAAAATCTATAGGAGACAGATGTGCCCTTAGCGAAGAATAACTACCCGAAGTATCTAGCGAATGCTCCTGAATATTTCTCTCAATCCTCTCGAACACAGACTTACATAAATCCTCATTCAATGTATTTCCAATCATGCAGTTCTGACAGTCCAAATACTGTATCCTGTAAATAAAGATAGGTGGAGTAGCCTGTTTTAGCATAAGCGGAAGGATATTAATTTTCTTATCCAAAGCCATAGCAATTTCATTCAGACAGAATCCACCAGGTCTGCCAATACTCTTTGGAGTCATTATCAGAACAAATTTTCCCCTTTCACCCGCAGCAGAAACATCCATCAATCCTCTCTCTATTTCCTCATCCCAGAACGAAGATTCATGAATATCCCTCACATCAATCCAAACATCAAATCCTTTTTCCCGAAGGTAATCCACGAGTTTGAAAGCAAAAGATGTATATTCGTCATGTCCGTAACTTACGAATAT
>NZ_JANRHK010000033.1:0-19519 GCF_024733815.1 Bacteroides sp. ET336 | reverse complement strand
TAAGAGAGATCCTCGAGGTAGAGATACTTCGGGGATTTTTTGCGTTTATACACTATTATGTAATGTATTTACAGACCTGATGTTAATCTAATGTTTAATATTGATAATCTTGTATAAAATCATCGATTTTAAATTCGTTTTCTTCATCCTTATTTCTTATATTTGAGCAGCGAAATAAGATTCTGACCTTAGAAATCTTATTTATACCTTGGTTATAAATAAAAACAATTTATTTACTAATATAATTATGGAAAATAAAATTCAAGAACTTACCGATAAGATATATCGCGAAGGTGTGGAAAAAGGAAACGAAGAAGCACAGCGACTTATCAGTGAGGCTCAGAAAAAAGCTGAGAAGATGATTGAAGAAGCCCAGAAGCAGGCTGATGAGATTATTAGTATGGCTAAAAAATCGGCTGAGGAACTAAAGGAAAACACAAAGTCGGAATTAAAACTCTTTGCCGGTCAGGCATTAAATGCTTTGAAAACTGAAGTGACTAATCTGCTTACTAACCAAACAGTATCTGAAGCAGTGAAAAATTTCACAGCAGAAAAGGATTATCTTAACATGTTTATTGTAAATCTGGCCAAACAATGGGTGGAAAATGAACCTGTTGTTATATCAGTGGCTGATGCAGAGAACTTAAAGAAGTATTTTTCAAAAAATGCTAAGGATCTGCTTGATAAGGGAGTTAAGATAGAAAATGTAAATGGTTCGAAAGTTCTTTTTACAATTTCTCCTGCTGACGGTTCATATAAGGTTAATTTTGGTGAGGAAGAGTTTGAAAACTACTTTAAGGATTTCTTACGTCCACAGCTAGTACAAATGTTGTTTTAAAATAGGATTATGGATGCTTATTATTATCTAGTAGCCGGATTGCCTGATATATCATTGGAAGATGGCAAGCTGAGTTATACGGTTGATAGTTTTAAGTCGGAAATATACCCTGATTTGTCGGATAAAGATAAAAAAGTAATAGATCTGTTTTATCTTAAATTTGATAATGATAACCTTTTACATCTATTGAAAGACAAGGAATACACTGTAAGTACATCTGGAATTTTTAGTACTGAGGAACTTCTTACATTGATAGATACAGTAAAAGAGGGAGATATTCCCGATAAAAAGTTCCCATCTTATTTTGGCAAATTCATTTCTGAATATTTGACTCTTTCTCCAGAAGATGAGTATAGAGCCGGTGATATATTGGCATCTGAATATTATTCCTATGCAATGAAAAGTAGGAATAGATTTGTTTCTTCATGGTTTGAGTTTAATCTTAATCTGAATAATATCCAAACTGCAATTTCCGCACGTAAATATAAGTTGGATGTAGCTTCGGCCATAGTTGGTGATACAGAAGTGTGTGAGCTTTTGCGTGTATCCAATGCCAGAGATTTTGGATTGGGAGAAACTTTGACATATTTGGAAAATATTCAGAGGATAGCTGAAATAGATGATTTGGTAGAAAGGGAAAAGAAAACAGACCAACTGAAATGGGATTGGCTGGAAACTGAGTCTTTTTTTAATTATTTCACTGTAGAACGTTTATTTGTCTTTTTATTACAGCTTGAAATGATAGAAAGATGGATATCATTGGATAAAGATAAAGGTAATGAATTATTCAGAGCTATGATCAAGGCTTTGAAGGATGATGTTCAGATACCTGAGGAGTTTAGAAATTAGTTTAAATATAATAAAATGGCAACAAAAGGTAGTGTTATTGGAGTTATTGCCAATATGGTGACTCTAACTGTAGATGGTCCGGTGGCACAGAATGAAATCTGTTACATTTCTACAGGTGGTGACCGTCTTATGGCCGAGGTTATTAAAGTGGTAGGAACCAATGTTTATGTACAGGTATTCGAAAGTACACGTGGATTGAAGGTTGGTGCTGAAGCTGAATTTACCGGCCATATGCTTGAGGTAACTTTAGGACCTGGTATGCTGTCGAAAAACTATGATGGCTTACAGAATGACCTAGATAAGATGGATGGCGTTTTCCTGAAACGCGGACAATATACTTATCCTTTGGACAAAGAAGCTAAATGGCTTTTCAAACCAATTGTTAAGGCTGGAGATGAAGTTGGACCTTCGGCTTGGCTTGGAGAAGTAGAGGAAAACCATCAACCATTGAAAATCATGGTTCCTTTCCAGTTGACAGGAACATATAAAGTAAAATCTATAGTTTCGGAGGGTGAATATACAATAGAAGATACTGTAGCAGTTCTTACTGATAAGGAAGGAAATGATATTCCAGTAAATATGATTCAGAAATGGCCTGTAAAGAAGGCTATGACAAATTACAAGGAAAAACCACGTCCATTCCGTTTGCTTGAAACAGGAGTACGTGTTATTGATACTGTGAATCCTATAGTGGAAGGTGGTACAGGATTTATCCCTGGGCCTTTCGGTACTGGTAAGACAGTGTTGCAGCATGCCATTTCAAAGCAGGCTGAGGCTGATATCGTTATCATTGCAGCCTGTGGTGAACGTGCAAACGAGGTTGTGGAAATCTTTACTGAATTCCCTGAACTAGTTGACCCGCATACCGGCAGAAAATTGATGGAACGTACTATTATTGTTGCTAATACATCAAACATGCCTGTGGCTGCACGTGAAGCTTCTGTATATACAGCTATGACTATGGCTGAGTTCTATCGTGCACAGGGACTTAAGGTACTTCTTATGGCAGACTCTACTTCTCGTTGGGCTCAGGCACTGCGTGAAATGTCTAACCGTATGGAAGAATTGCCTGGACCTGACGCATTCCCTATGGATATTTCGGCTATTATCTCAAACTTCTACGGACGTGCAGGTTATGTTTATCTGAATAACGGTGCTACTGGTTCTATCACATTTATCGGTACTGTATCACCTGCCGGAGGTAACCTGAAGGAACCTGTGACAGAGAATACTAAGAAAGTTGCACGCTGTTTCTATGCGTTGGAACAGGAACGTGCCGACCGTAAACGTTATCCTGCTGTTAATCCTATTGATTCTTATTCAAAATATCTGGAATATCCGGAATTCGAGAATTATATTGCAGAACGTATTAACGGAGAATGGATAGGAAAGGTCAATGAATTGAAGACCAGACTGCTGAGAGGTAAGGAAATCGCAGAACAGATCAATATCCTTGGTGATGATGGTGTGCCTGTAGAATATCATGTTATCTTCTGGAAGTCTGAACTTATTGACTTTGTAATTCTTCAGCAGGATGCATTCGATGAAGTGGATTCTGTTACTCCTATGGAACGCCAGGAGGAAATTGTAAATATGGTAATAGATGTTTGCCATACAGAATTCAAATTCGATAACTTTGTAGAGGTTATGGAATACTTCAAGAAGATGATTAATATCTGCAAGCAAATGAACTATTCCAAATATAAATCTGCTGAATATGTGGAATTTGGAAAACAGTTACAGGAGCTTATTGCCGAAAGACGTGCTGAATAATTTATTTCATTAACTAAGAATCATAAAATGGCAACAAAAGCATTTCAAAAAATATATACCAAAATAGGCCAGATAACTAAAGCTACCTGCTCACTGAAAGCTAAAGGAGTGGGGTATGACGAACTGGCTATGGTTAACGGCAAACTTGCACAGGTTGTAAAGATTGCCGGAGATGATGTTACGCTGCAGGTGTTTGAGGGTACTGAAGGTATTCCGACAAATGCAGAAGTGGTTTTCTTAGGAAAATCGCCTACACTGAAGGTTAGCGAACAGTTGGCGGGACGTTTCTTCAATGCGTTCGGTGATCCTATTGATGGCGGTCCTGAGGTTGAGGGTGTAGAAGTGGAAATCGGTGGCCCTTCTGTTAACCCGGTACGCCGTAAACAGCCATCTGAACTTATTGCTACAGGTATTGCGGGTATTGACTTGAACAATACATTGGTGTCAGGACAGAAGATTCCGTTCTTTGCCGATCCGGACCAGCCGTTTAACCAGGTGATGGCTAATGTGGCTCTTCGTGCCGAGACAGATAAAATTATCCTTGGCGGTATGGGTATGACTAATGATGACTACCTTTACTTCAAGAATGTGTTCTCTAACGCTGGTGCGTTGGACCGTATCATCAGTTTCGTAAATACTACCGAGAACCCTCCTGTAGAACGATTGCTTATTCCTGATATGGCATTGACAGCTGCGGAATATTTTGCAGTAGAGCATAATCAGAAAGTTTTGGTTCTGCTTACAGATATGACTTCGTATGCCGACGCATTGGCAATCGTGTCAAACCGTATGGATCAGATTCCTTCGAAGGACTCTATGCCAGGTTCTTTGTACTCAGACCTTGCCAAAATTTACGAAAAGGCTGTACAGTTCCCTAGCGGTGGTTCTATAACCATTATCGCGGTGACTACACTTTCTGGTGGAGATATCACTCATGCAGTACCTGATAATACTGGTTATATCACAGAAGGACAGTTGTTCCTGCGTCGTGATAGCGATATAGGGAAGGTTATTGTCGATCCTTTCCGTTCACTTTCACGTTTGAAACAGTTGGTTAGCGGTAAGAAAACACGTAAAGACCATCCGCAGGTTATGAACGCTGCCGTACGTCTGTATGCCGATGCAGCAAATGCCAAGACAAAAATGGAAAACGGTTTTGACCTTACAAACTACGACGAACGTACATTGGCTTTCGCTAAGGATTATGCAAATCAGCTTCTTGCTATTGACGTCAACCTCAATACAACAGAAATGCTTGATGTTACTTGGGGATTGTTCAGCAAGTATTTCAAGCCTGAAGAGGTTAATATTAAGAAGGAATTTGTTGATCAGTATTGGAAGAAGTAATCAAATTCAATAAAAAACAGAGAAATGGCTATTAAATTTCAATATAACAAAACCTCGCTACAGCAGTTGGAAAAGCAACTGAAGGTTCGAGTTCGTACGCTTCCTATAATAAAGAATAAGGAAAGTGCGTTGCGACTTGAGGTGAAACGTTGCAAAACTGAAGCTGTGGAACTGGAGGAACGTCTTGAAAGTCAGATTCAGGCGTATGAAGCCATGTTCGCACTCTGGAATGAATTTGATGCTTCATTGATAAAAGTGAAGGATGTTCATTTGGGCGTTAGAAAGATTGCAGGTGTCAGGGTTCCGCTACTTGAAGAGGTGGACTTCGATATCCGTAAATTCAGTATGTTCTCTGCTCCTAAATGGTATGCTGACGGACTTCATATATTGAAGACTTTGGCGCAAACTGCCATTGAGAGAGAATTTACACTCGCCAAATTGGGCTTGCTGGAACATGCGCGTAAAAAAACTACTCAAAAGGTAAACCTGTTTGAAAAAGTACAGATCCCTGGATATCAGGACGCATTGAGAAAAATTAAACGTTTCATGGAAGATGAGGAAAATCTGTCGAAGTCATCACAGAAGATTCTGAAATCTATCCAGGAAAAGAGAAAGGAGGCTGAGGAATGATTGCTAAAATGAAAAAGCTGACTTTCCTTATATATTATAAGGAGTACGAACAGTTTCTGGAAAAACTGCGTGAACTTGGTGTTGTTCATATTTTTACGAAATCACAGGGAGCGGCAGAAAATCAGGAACTTCAGGATCGTATCCGATTGGCTGCAAAATATGCTGCTGCGATAAAATACCTTCAGGGAATGAATGTTGTGGCAGATAAGCATGAAGGTGATGCTGCTAAAGGAGAAAAAACCCTTGAAGTATTGTCTGAACTGCAGGCTGATCAGCAACAGCTGGTTCACAAGAAACAGGCGCTTGAAAAGGAAATTGTTTCGTTAGAACCATGGGGAGATTTCGACTCTGGTAATATAGAACGTCTTGGGAATGCCGGTTATGTAGTGAATTTCTATATATGCTCTGAAAAACAATTCAAAGATGAATGGATTCAGGCATATAATGCAACAGTTATAAACAAAATAGGTTCGAAAGTTTATTTTGTAACTATAACATCAGAAAAAGATGTTCCTGAACTTGAGGTGGAATATGCAAAATTGCCGGATAAATCTTTGAGTGGCTTGAAGACTTCTGTTGAGAATCTTGAAAAAGATATAAACAAAGTGGATGAAAGCATCAAGGATTTGGCAAGAACATCTATTGCTGACCTTGAAGTAGCTCAAAGGAAGGTCTATTCTGAAATAGAATTCTCAAAGGTTGTATTGACCGGAGATTCCTTGGCCGACAATAAACTCGTATTATTGGAAGGTTGGGTTCCTGAAGTTAAAACTGAAGATGTTAAGTCTTTCATGGATAATCAAGGAGCTTATTATGAGATTTCCAACCCTGCACCTGAAGATAATGTGCCTATATTGTTTAAAAACGATAAGTTCTCACGGTTGTTCGAACCTATCATAAGGCTGTATATGTTGCCTAAATATAATGAACTTGACCTTACTCCGTTCTTTGCACCTTTCTTCATGCTGTTTTTCGGCTTGTGTCTTGGAGATACAGGATACGGTGCGTTTATGGTGTTGGCAGTTACTATATATAGGCTGATGGCTAAGAATATAAGTTCGGGCATGAAACCAATACTTACATTGGTGCAAATCCTTGGAGCTTCTACAATGGTATGCGGTCTGCTTACAGGAACATGTTTCGGATTTAATATTTATGATATCCAGGTGCCTTTCCTGCAGAAGATGAAGGAAGCTATTTCACTGGATAATCAGCAGATGTTTAATCTGTCTCTTATCCTGGGTGGAGTTCAGATAATCTTCGGAATGATGCTGAAAGCTGTTAACCAGACTATACAGCTCGGATTTAAGTATGCTGTGGGAACAATAGGATGGATATTTGTCATTCTTAGTTCTGCAATAGCATTTGCCGGTGCAATGGAAATGGGTGGAACAGTACACATGGTGTTTGTGATAGCAGGATTACTTATGGCTTATCTTTACAATAGTCCAGGTAAGAATGTTTTCGTAAATATCGGTCTTGGACTTTGGGACAGTTATAATATGGCAACCGGATTGTTAGGTGATATATTGTCATATGTTCGTCTGTTTGCATTGGGATTGTCAGGAGGTATTTTGGCAAGCGTATTCAATAGTCTTGCAGCAGGTATGAGTCCTGACAATATAATAGCAGGCCCTATAGTTATGGTGCTTATATTTGTCATCGGACATTCAATCAATATCTTTATGAATGTTCTTGGTGCAATGGTTCACCCTATGCGTTTGACTTTCGTTGAGTTTTTCAAGAACTCAGGTTATGAAGGTGGAGGAAAGGAATACTCTCCATTAAAAAAATAAAATGTATTTCGTGTATATAAACTGAAAAAATAATAATAAAAAACTTTAGAATTATGGAAATGAATTTTTTGATTGCCTATATTGGCATAGCTGTTATGGTTGGTTTGTCTGGTATCGGTAGTGCATACGGAGTAACAATTGCTGGTAATGCTTCTATCGGAGCACTTAAAAAGAATGACAGTGCTTTTGGTAACTTCCTTGTGTTGACAGCGCTTCCAGGTACTCAGGGACTTTATGGTTTTGCTGGCTACTTTATGTTCCAGAATATCTTCGGAGTACTTACTCCTGAAATCACTACTCTTCAGGCTTGTGCAGTGCTTGGTTCTGGTATTGGTCTTGGATTGGTTGCCCTTTTCTCTGCAATCCGTCAGGGACAGGTTTGTGCTAATGGTATAGCAGCTATTGGTCAGGGACACAATGTGTTTGGTAATACATTGATTCTTGCCGTATTCCCAGAATTGTATGCTATCGTTGCACTTGCTGCTACATTCTTGATGGGTTCTGCTATCACAGCTTAATATATAAATATAATATTTAGACTGAAAGCTGTCTCAATCTGATTGGGGCAGCTTTTTTATGTTATTGTGGATATGAAGTTTTTTTATAACTTTGTCACGTAATGTAAAAATATAGAATAATATGGGATATGGAAAATGGATAGGTGGCCTTATGGGTTTTGTTACCATGGGTCCTTTGGGCGCTTTGGCAGGTTTTGCCATCGGATCATTATTTGATAATGCAAATGAAAATACTATAGAAGGCTCAGACAGCCAGAATGAATATGCTGGACAGAGAAACAGCTTCCTGTTTTCTATGCTTGTTATGGCATCATATATAATACGTGCCGATGGAAGAATAATGCATAGCGAAATGGAATTTGTGAGACAGTTCCTAAGGAATAATTTCGGTGAGATTGCCGTTTCTGAAGGTGAACAGATACTTCTGAACTTGTTTGAACAGAGAAAGCAGATGGATAAGTCAAATCCAATGGCTTTTAAAAACACTATTCATGAATGTGGGGCGCAGATTGCGTCAAACATGTCGTATGAGGAACGTCTTCAGTTGTTACGCTTCTTAACTCAGATAGCCCAGAGCGACGGAAATGTATGTAAAGAAGAAATAGATGCACTCAAGGAAGTTGCCCTGGCAATGGGAATGTCACAGCAGGAAGTTGAGTCCATGTTAAACATGAGGGGCAAGTCTTTGGACGAAGCATACAAGGTTCTGGAAATTTCTCCGGATGCAACAGATGAAGAAGTGCGTGCGGCTTATAAGAAAATGGCTCTTAAGCATCATCCGGATAGGGTGGCAACTTTAGGAGAAGACATAAGAAAAGCTGCAGAAGAAAAATTCCAGGATATCAATAATGCAAAAGAACGTATATACAAGGCTAGGGGAATGAGATAAAAAAATAATCGTGCTTTATAAAAGTTCTATTTTGTATAGTACAGATAGCAAAAACTGTGTTATATGTAATATATATAAAATAAAGTGCTTGGAAGTTTATCGAATAAGTGTTTTTTTTACGAAAAAAGAATAGTGCGAGTATTGAGATTTAAAAGAAATCATTACTTTTGCATCGTAAAACTTGAGATTAATTATATCGAATGATATGATTGATTATATCGAACAGTTTTCAAACTTTATTATAAAACCATTAAAAATTTAAACAAAATGATTAAAGTAGGTATTAACGGTTTCGGTCGTATCGGCCGTTTCGTATTCCGTGCAGCTCAGAAGAGAAACGATATCCAGATCGTAGGTATTAACGACTTGTGTCCAGTAGATTACTTGGCTTACATGTTGAAATATGATACAATGCACGGACAGTTCGACGGTACTATCGTTGCTGACGTTGAAAACAGCAAGTTGATTGTTAATGGCAATGAAATCCGTGTAACAGCTTGCAAAGATCCTAAAGAATTGGCATGGAACGAAGTAGGTGCTGAATACGTAGTAGAATCTACTGGTTTGTTCTTGACTAAAGAAAAAGCTCAGGCTCACATCGAAGCTGGTGCTAAATATGTAGTTATGTCAGCTCCTTCTAAAGACGATACTCCAATGTTCGTTTGCGGTGTAAACGAAAAAACATATGTTAAAGGTACTCAGTTCGTTTCTAACGCTTCTTGTACTACTAACTGCTTGGCTCCTATCGCTAAGGTTTTGAACGACAAATGGGGAATCACTGACGGTTTGATGACTACAGTTCACTCTACAACTGCTACTCAGAAAACAGTTGACGGTCCTTCTATGAAAGACTGGAGAGGTGGTCGTGCTGCTTCTGGTAACATCATCCCTTCTTCAACTGGTGCTGCTAAAGCTGTAGGTAAAGTTATCCCTGAATTGAACGGTAAATTGACTGGTATGTCAATGCGTGTTCCTACTTTGGACGTATCTGTAGTTGACTTGACAGTTAACTTGGCTAAACCAGCTAAATATGACGAAATCTGCGCTGCAATGAAGGAAGCTTCTGAAGGTGAATTGAAGGGTATCCTTGGTTACACTGAAGATGCAGTTGTTTCTTCTGACTTCTTGGGTGACACTCACACTTCAATCTTCGATGCTAAAGCTGGTATCGCTTTGACTGATACTTTCGTTAAAGTTGTTTCTTGGTATGACAACGAAATCGGTTACTCTAACAAAGTATTGGATTTGATCGCTCACATGGCTTCTGTAAACTGCTAATCAGTAACAAAACCATATATTTAAAGCCGTCTTGTTTTTCAAGGCGGCTTTATTCGTTTTATAAATAATATAATTTATTTTGCATATTAATAAATCATTTAATACTGTTGTACTGATATTTACTAAAAAAAACTATCTTTGTAAATATAATAGTTATACGTTAGATGAAATATTTTTATGGGATATGATTTTATAACCATATTGGGGCCTACGGCTTCAGGTAAAACTGTTTTGGCTGCATCTTTGGCGAAGGCTATTGATGCCGAAATTATAAGTGGAGATAGCAGACAGGTGTATCGTGGAATGGATTTGGGAACAGGAAAGGATCTCAAAGATTATGTAGTTGACGGTTATCATGTTCCTTATCATTTGATAGATATTGTTGATCCGGGTTATAAATATAATGTATTTGAATTTCAAAGAGATTTCCTAGATGCGTACAAAAATATAAAATCGAGGAATAAAGAAGCCATTTTATGTGGAGGAACCGGAATGTATATAGAGTCTGTACTAAAAGGATACAGACTTGTACCTGTGCCTGAGAATAAAGAGTTGAGGGACAGTTTGTCATGCAAGTCTCTTGAGGAACTGACGGAAATCCTTTCAAAATATAAAAAATTGCACAATTCCACTGATGTCGATACCGCAAAACGTGCTATTAGGGCGATAGAAATAGAAGAGTATTATCTGAATAATAAAGTTGATGAGAGACCTTTTCCTGATTATAAAAGCATAATAATAGGTGTTGACATAGATAGGGAATTAAGACGTGAAAAAATTTCAAAGCGCCTTCGTCAAAGATTGGAAGAAGGAATGATAGATGAAGTTCGGGGCTTGTTGAATTCCGGTATATCGGCTGATGATCTTATATATTATGGATTGGAGTATAAATATCTGACCTTATACGTCACAGGTAAGTTGAGCTATGAGGATATGTGTTCTCAACTTGAAATAGCAATACATCAGTTTGCCAAACGACAGATGACTTGGTTTAGAGGAATGGAGAGAAGGGGATTCTCTATTAACTGGATAAATGCAGAATGGAGTCTGGAACGTAAGGTAGATGTAATATTGAATCTCATTAATAAAACTGATAATTATTGACAGCTAAGGAAATATTATTCGATTGTTGTGTAATCAAAATTTTAGTATTATGGCAGTAGAACCTAACAGATGGGGTATTATATATAATCCTAAAGCGGGAAGCAGAAAAGCGCAGAAAAGATGGGCGAAAATTCGCGAGTACATGGATAGTCAGAATGTAAAATATGATTATGTACAGTCTGAAGGATTTGGTTCGGTTGAAAGGCTTGCCAGAACTTTGGCTAACAATGGATATAAAACCATTGTGGTAGTGGGAGGTGATGGAGCAATAAATGATGCCGTAAACGGAATCATGCAATCGGATATAGAAGAAAAACATGAAATAGCCTTTGGTATAATACCTAATGGAATAGGAAACGATTTTGCCAAATATTGGGGGCTTGATTCCGATGATTTTAAAGGAGCTGTCGATGTGTTAATCAACAGACGTCTGAGAAAGGTTGATGTTGGAGTTTTCAGTTTCTATAATGGTGATGAGCATAATTGCAGGTATTTTCTTAATGCTGTGTATATGGGACTTGGAGCCAAGATAGTTATGATAACAAATGAAACAAAAAGGTTTTGGGGAATACCTTTTATTTCGTATTTGTCGTCATTGGTTTTGGTCGCTTTCGAGCGCAAACTGCACAGAATGCATTTGAAACTTAACAACGAACATATCAGAGGAAGAATAATGGCTGTCGGAATAGGCAGTTGCAGAGGCTATGGACTTACTCCAAGTGCTGTTCCTTATAACGGATGGCTTGATGTGTCAGTGATATATAGGCCGCAGTTAAGGGAGTTGATTTCCGGACTGTGGATGCTTCAGCAGGGAAGAATATTAAATCATAAAACGGTTAAGTCATATAGAACGAAGTCTGTAAAAGTGTTACGTGCCAGAAATGCCGAAGTCAGTATTGATGGTAGATTGTGGACAGAAAAATATTATCCGTTTGAAGTGACAGTATTGCCTGAAGCCCTCACTCTTATCATTCCACGTTGATTATAATGCATTTAGTAATGAACTTTTATTATAGTTACATTGTTAAATAGTTATAATTGATAATTATATATAAAGTGTTATTCTCAAAGATGGTTTTTGTTTTAGCTTTAGTTTTTATTTTATTCTTTAATGGTTTTAGTGTTAGTGCTCAGGATTTGTCATTAGTTCCTGCGGATGAAAAAACAATGCTTCAACGTATTACTGACGGCAAGCGTGATATTGACTGGGCGGACATGAATATTCAGTTTTGTACTGCTGCAGATGCTTCATTTAATAATGGAGACTTTGATAATATGGCCTTTAAGGTACATAGGGTACGACTTGAGGTTTTAGGAGCATTCAGAGACAAATTTTCTTATCATTTCAGACAATCTTTTAATAAGTACACCAATCCGAATATTCCGTTGGATAATCTTGCCGGCTCTGTTGAATTGGCAATGGTAGGATGGCAGTTGAATGACAAATGGGGATTGACTGCCGGAAAACAGCCTGTACAGTTCAGTGGATATGAATGTTGGGTTAATGCTATTAAAGTGAGACATTATTCCGACTTTAATAATACGATACCAGCCTACCAGGTGGGATTGAATATGGCATATAATATAAATGAAAATCAGGTTATGAATTTCCAGCTTACCAACAACAGGAATTCAACAATAAATGACCAGTTTATGTATTCTTTGCCGGATGATGTGGAGGATTCTAAAATACCTATGCTGGGAACCGTAAATTGGGATGGATATTTTGTTGACAGAGCTATGCAGTTGCGATATTCATTGTCATATGGTCAATTGGCAAAAGGTAAGAACATATTTTATTTTACATGTGGTAATGTATGGGATAAAAAGCCTTTCTTAGGTTATATTGATTTTATGTATTCACGTGAAGGACTTGATTCCAAAGGTCTAATAACATCGTCATATGATGTTGATGGAAACAATGTAATTACGGCAAAAAATGTAGAATATTTTACAACCATTGCCAATTTGGATTATAGGGTTTCTCCTCATCTTAATCTATATATAAAAGGAGCATACGAACTTGGTAATGTTTATAAGTCGTCAGAAGAATTTCAGGCAGGCAACTACAGAAGAACATGGAATGTACAGTTCTGTGCTGAGTATTATCCTATGTCCGACAGTGAACTGATTGTATATCTCCATTTGCTTCACAAAAACACTCATCTGACTGATATTGCAAGAAAGTATGGAGCAAATAGCTATAATCAGCAACGCATTTCTTTAGGATTAGTATATACTTTGCCTGTTTTCTGATTAAAAAGTTTTCTCTATCTGTTTAATTGATAAAAAAAATATATCTTTGCATATCTTTTTATTTGGAACGATTATAAAAGAAAAATAATATGCTCACTATTAAACAAATTACAGAAGATACCGATAAGGTAATTCGTGGACTTGAAAAGAAACACTTTGCAAATGCAAAAGAAGCGATAGCAAAAGTTTTGGAATGCAACGATAGAAGACGTAACGCTCAGAATCAATTGGATAGAAATCTTGCTGAGGTAAATTCTCTTTCAAAGAGTATTGGAATGCTGATGAAAGAAGGCAAGAAAGAAGAAGCTGAAGCTGCAAAGAATAAGGTTGCCGAGTTCAAGGAAGCAAGCAAGACATTGCAAGCTGAAATGGATAAGGCATCTGAAGAAATGCAGGAAATATTATATACTATTCCTAATGTTCCTTACGATGAAGTGCCAGAAGGTTCATGTGCAGAAGATAATGTGGTTGTAAAGCATGGTGGTATGGAAACTGAGCTTCCAAAGAATGCGTTGCCACATTGGGAACTTGCCAAGAAGTATGATTTGATAGATTTCGATCTAGGCGTAAAGATTACAGGTGCTGGTTTCCCTGTTTATAAAGGAAAGGGTGCCAGATTGCAGAGAGCCCTTATTAACTTCTTCCTTGATGAAGCACGCGCTTCAGGATATGAAGAAATCATGCCTCCTACAGTTGTAAATGCTGCTTCTGGTTATGGTACAGGTCAGTTGCCAGATAAAGAAGGTCAGATGTATCATTGCAATCTTGATGATTTGTATCTGATACCTACAGCTGAAGTTCCTGTTACAAATATCTACAGAGATGTAATCCTTGATGAAAAACAGTTGCCTATCAAGAATTGTGCATATACTCAATGTTTCCGTCGCGAAGCTGGTTCATACGGTAAGGACGTTCGTGGTTTGAACCGTTTGCATGAATTCTCTAAAGTAGAGTTGGTAAGAATAGACAAACCTGAACATTCAAAACAGTCTCATCAGGAAATGTTGGATCACGTAGAAGGATTGTTAAAAAAGTTGGAACTTCCATATAGAATACTTCGTCTCTGCGGTGGTGATATGAGCTTTACAGCTGCAATATGTTATGACTTCGAAGTATATTCAGAAGCGCAGCAGAGATGGTTGGAAGTAAGTTCTGTATCTAATTTTGATACTTATCAGGCAAACCGCTTGAAATGTAGATTTAGAAATGCAGACAAGAAGACTGAACTTTGCCATACATTGAATGGCTCGGCTCTAGCTTTACCAAGAATCGTTGCAGCCTTGTTGGAAAACAATCAAACTCCTGAGGGTATTAGAATACCAAAAGCGTTGGTTCCGTATTGCGGTTTCGATATAATAGATTAAAATATAAAACACGATAAAATCCCGGTTAATCCGGGATTTTTTTTATAGTAAAACTTGCAATAAATATGCCCGTTAACATATTTATAACAAGTATTTCAGTAATGATTTTTTATTTGCTGGAAAAAAGTAACTATTTTTGAAAAAAAACGTGTTTTACGTTTTGATTTGATTTTTTAATTACTAATTTTGGGGTGAGATTTATAACATATTTATTGAACTATTTAATAACCTTAATATAACATCTATGAGTTATTTACGTTTTGATAAAACTCTTATGACGAATTTGGAAGAATCTTTACCGCGTGAGATTCTTCGTACAAATCGTTCCGGGGCTTACCATTGTTCTACAATAGTAGATTGTAATACTCGCAAGTATCATGGACTGTTAGTTATTCCTGTTCCTGAATTGGATGACGAAAACCATGTACTGTTGTCGGCAATGGATGAGACAGTAATACAGCATGGTGCTGAATTTAACCTGGGACTCCATAAGTATCATGGAGATAATTTTAGTCCGCGCGGTCATAAATATATCCGTGAATATGAGTGTGAAAAAGTTCCAACAACATGGTATCGTGTAGGTGGAGTTATCTTGAAGAAAGAAAAGGTCTTCGTTCATCATGAAAACCGTATTCTGATAAGATATACTTTGGTTGATGCACATTCTGAAACAATATTAAGATTACGTCCTTATTTGGCTTTCAGAAGTGTAAGAGAATACACTCATGAGAATTCTCAGGCTAGTAGGGAATATGATGTGATAGACAACGGAATCAAGACACGTATGTATCCTGGTTATCCTGAATTGTATATGCAGTTCAGTAAGGAAAACGAATTCCATTTCCTGCCGGATTGGTACAGAGGTATAGAATATCCAAAGGAACAGGAACGTGGCTATGATTTCAATGAAGATCTTTATGTTCCTGGCTATTTTGAATTTAAAATCAGTAAGGGAGAAAGTGTTACATTCTCCGGTGGTATTTCTTCTGTAGATACATCTAAACTTAATCAGTTGTTTGCAGATGAGGCAGAACAGAGAACTCCTAGAAAAGACTTCAAAAACTGTCTTATCAATGCAGCCCACCAATTCTTGAATAAACAGGATAGTGAATCATATATATTGGCAGGTTATCCTTGGTTCAAGTGCCGTGCCAGAGATATGTTTGTTTCATTGCCAGGTCTTACATTGTCCATTGGAGAAGTCTCAAAATTTGAGATGATAATGGAGACAGCCATAAAAGCCATCTATTCATTTATGAATGGCGAGAAATCTACATTGAAAGTTTATGAGATTTATCATCCTGATGTTCTTCTATGGGCTGTCTGGACAATACAGCAATATGCTAAGATGGTTTCAAGAGATGCTGCTAAAGAAAAGTATCTAGGACTGTTGAAAGATATAATGACATATTTGCTTGATGGCAGACATCCTAATCTTGAAGTAAGAGATAACGGATTGGTATATGCAAACGGTAGAGACAATGCTATTACGTGGATGAACTCAACTGTTAACGGTCGTCCTGTAGTGGGAAGAACAGGATATATAGTAGAATTCAATTCTCTTTGGTATAACGCATTGTGTTTCACAGCAGATATTATGGCTGAAGTCGGTGACAATGACTTCTCTTATCGTTTGAAATCTTTGGCTGAGAAAACAGGAAAATCATTTATTGACACATTCTTGAATGAATATGGCTATCTGTTGGATTTCGTGGATGGTGATATGATGGATTGGAGTGTTCGTCCTAACATGATTTTCGCGGCAGCATTCGATTATTCTCCACTTGACGCAAAACAGAAAAAGGGTGTAATAGATATTGTTACAAAAGAATTGCTTACTCCTAAAGGTCTTCGTTCTTTGAGCCCGAAAAGTGGAGGCTACAATCCTAACTATGTTGGACCTCAGATGCAGAGAGACTATGCATACCATCAGGGTACAGCATGGCCTTGGCTTGAAGGTTTCTACATGGAAGCTTATCTGAAGATTTATAAGAGAAGCGCTATCTCTTTCTTGTGGAGACAGTTTGTTAGCTATGAGGATGAAATGACATGTCACTGTCTGGGAACACTTCCGGAGTTGTTTGACGGTAATCCACCTTTCAAAGGTAGGGGAGCAGTATCATTTGCAATGAATGTTGCGGAAATTCTTCGTGGCTTGTATTTGTTGGATAAATTTGAGAATCAATAAAGAAGGAGGAGTTTTATGAAAGTTTTAATGTTTGGTTGGGAATTTCCTCCAAAAATATACGGCGGTCTTGCTGTCGCTTCCTATGGTATAACCAAGGGGCTAAGTTTACAAGGCGATGTAGAAACAGTGTTTTGTATGCCTAAACCGACTGGCGATGAGGAAGGATTCCTGAAAATAGTTGGCATGAACCAAGTGCCTATAGTATGGCGTGATGTGGATTACGATTATCTTAAATCTCGTCTGCATGCAAAAATGACGCCTGAGGAATATTATGCCTACCGCGATAAGATATATGCTGATTTCTCATACATGAATGTCAACGATCTGGGATGTATGGAGTTTGCAGGCGGATATCCTGGAAATTTGCATGACGAAATAAATAATTTCTCAATTATTGCAGGTGTTGTTGCAAGACAGCAACAATTCGATATTATTCATGCTCACGACTGGTTGACTTACCCGGCTGGTGTTCATGCAAAAATGGTTAGCGGAAAGCCTCTCTGTATTCATGTTCATGCTACAGATTTCGACCGTTCCCGCGGAAAAGTCAATCCTACTGTCTATTCAATTGAAAAGAACGGTATGGATTATGCCGACTGTATCATGTGTGTATCCGAGCTGACTCGTCGTACTGTTATTAATGAGTATCATCAGGATCCTAGAAAGGTATTTGCCGTACATAATGCAGTTTATCCATTGTCGCAGGAATATCAGGATATACCACGTCCGGATCACTCTAAAGAAAAGATTGTTACTTTCCTTGGACGTATCACAATGCAGAAGGGACCGGAATATTTTGTTGAAGCAGCAGCTATGGTGTTGAAACGTACACGTAACATCCGTTTCGTGATGGCAGGTTCCGGAGATATGCTGAATGCCATGATTAATCTGGTTGCAGAACGAGGTATTGCTGATCGTTTCCACTTCCCTGGATTTATGAAAGGTAAACAGGTATATGAGGTTTATAAGAACAGTGATGTTTTTGTTATGCCTTCAGTTTCCGAACCTTTCGGTATTGCTCCATTGGAAGCTATGCAGTGTGGAACACCTTCTATTATTTCCAAGCAGTCAGGTTGTGGAGAAATCCTAAGTAAAGTTATCAAGACAGACTATTGGGATATCCATGCTATGGCAGATGCCATATATTCAATATGTACAAATCAATCGCTGTTTGAGTATCTTCAGAAAGAAGGAAAGGCCGAAGTTGACGGAATCACTTGGGAAAAAGTTGGTCTGAAAGTTCGTTCTTTGTATGAAGATGTTCTGAGAAATTATAATAAGTAAAATATTAGTCTTAAGTTGATATGAAAACAATCTGTTTATATTTTGAGATTCATCAAATAATACATTTGAAACGTTACCGTTTCTTTGAAATAGGCTCAGATCATTATTATTATGATGATTTTGCCAACGAACAGGGTATTAACGAAATAGCTGAACGCTCTTACATTCCGGCTTTGAATACCCTTATACAGATGGCAAAAGAAAATGAAGGAGCATTTAAAGTAGCTCTTTCCATTTCTGGCGTTGCCCTTGAACAATTGGAAATCTATGCACCGTCTGTAATAGAATTGTTGCATGAATTAAATAATACTGGATGTTGTGAATTCTTGTGCGAACCTTATTCTCACGGACTTTCTTCATTGGCTAATGAAGACTGCTTCAAAGAAGAAGTTACCCGTATGCGCAAGAAAATCAAGGACTATTTCGGCAAGGAACCAAAAGTATTCCGTAACTCAAGCTTGATTTACGACAACGAGATTGGCGGTATGGTAGCCAATATGGGATTTAAGGGAATGCTTATAGAAGGAGCTAAACATGTTCTTGGATGGAAGAGTCCTCACTACCTGTATCATTGCGTAGAGAATCCTAATTTGAAGCTTTTGATGAGAGACTTCAAGCTTTCTGATGATATAAGTCTTCGTTTCTCTAACAGCGAATGGAGCGAATATCCTCTGTTTGCAGATAAATATATCGGCTGGATTGATTCTATGCCTGAAAGCGAGCAGGTGATAAATATATTTATGGAATTGTCTGCTCTTGGATATTTCCAGCCATTGTCTTCGAATATCCTCGACTTTATAAAGGCTCTTCCTATCTGTGCTAAACAGAAAGGTATAACTTTCTCTACTCCTACAGAAATTGTGTCAAAACTGAAATCTGTAGATGCTATGGATGTTCCTTATCCAATGTCTTGGGTTGACGAGGAAAGAGACATCAGTCCATGGTTGGGTAACGTAATGCAGCGTGAAGCGTTCAATAAGTTGTACAGCGTGGCAGAAAGAGTTTACTTGTGTCAGGACAAGAGAATCAAGCAGGATTGGGATTATCTGCAGGCCAGCAATAATTTCCGCTTCATGACAACTAAGGATAGTGGAGTAGCGTTTAACCGTGGAATCTATGATTCTCCTTTTGACGCTTTCACTAACTATATGAATATCCTTGGCGATTTCATCAAACGTGTCAATTCACTTTATCCTGTTGATATGGAGAACGAAGAACTTGGCTCTTTGCTTACTACTATCAAGAATCAGGGTGCAGAATTGGTACAGCTGAATGATGAGGTTACAAAACTTAAAAAGAAATTAGCTGACGCTGAAAAGAAACTGGCAAAAGAAGAAAAGGCACCTGCCAAGAAGACAACTTCTACTGCCAAACGTGCTACAAAAACTGCAACAGCCAAGAAAGC
>NZ_JANRHK010000032.1:0-19894 GCF_024733815.1 Bacteroides sp. ET336 | reverse complement strand
TTTATCATTCATATTCATATATGTTTGATTTTACATCTTAAATCACCGCAAATATCCCCTAATATAGGCATACCGAGCCTTACAAAGATAAAAATAATAGTCTGAAAATCATTCTATTTTCCCCAATTTCTTCAGGCGACTTCTAGGTTATTATTAATATTTACATAACGTAGTTGTGAATTACTTTCAAATCTTTGTGAAAACATTAGACTCATAGTCCTTTCACGATGTTTTTTATGTTTCAAAAGCTTAATGAAAGTAACCCTTTATTACCCTCAACTATAGCGTACCCTTAAATACCTCACCAATTCCCCATATTTATCATCCTTAGCAATAGTTTCTACTATCAAATGAGGATCAACCAAACGATACACACCCTTATCCAACAATTCATTTTCTCATCAAGAAAAATTTCATGATACTCGCGCTACCTTCCCATATAATCGCTATATTCAGATATATCATCAGTGTTTTTCTCAAACGTAAATGATACGTTTACTGCTCCGGAAACAAACGTCATTGCATCGGCAAGCTTTTTCTTATTTTCAGAAATCAACGGATGAAGAGTATCCGTAAGAAATACTCCTTTCAGATATTTTATCTTTCCGATGCTTTCCTTCAACGTTTCCACTCCCCTAAAATCCTTGCTATTTGGTTCAAAACAGAATCGGCCATTGAGTATGTCCGACATCATGTTGGTATAATATAGGAGTTCGGATATTATACCGACTTTATTGTTTCCTTTGGCTTTCAGTTCATAGATTTTCATGGTTTCTTCTTCTATTTCCCACATATCGAGAAATGAAGTCAGAGTCAATCTGTTAACGTCGGCCACCTTGTCTTTAAAAAGCCCTATGGGCAACTGTTGGTTTATAATCTTTCCTTTCTTCTTTTGAGCTTCTATGTATATGCGTTCCAGTCTGGCTTCCGCGTTCTGTGCCACTTCGATGCTTGCTGCATCATTTTTCGGACATGTCAATACCGCTCCGTCAAGTGAATATACATTTGCCATTATCATTGCATCTTCCGGTATCTTCCAGCCATAATTCCGGCTACATTTAAACAGACGGTAACAGAATTGTTTCTCTTTTGGAGAGTCACCCATCTGAAAGCTATCACAAAACTTTATGTTTACTTTTTTTACCTGATATCCTTTATTCTCCAAAGCTGATTTTATGCACAATATCCATCCCTCGAATGCTGATGAATCATCCTGCATATTTCCGAATACTGACTTACTATCCAATACGATTTCAAGTCTATCATCAGAGAAACTGAAATCAATACCAGAAGGCAGATTACTGCCTATTATTTCTTTTATTTCCTTTTTATCCATAAATCCTAATTGGTACCATTCTACTACCCATATATCAACGTATCTTTTCCAGCGTCCACCTACACCTCTCCCCTCCGTAAAACTCGTCGAGCACTTCGCCGAATATGCTACCTGGCTGCACTGCATCGAACAGCGTCATGCTTGATTTAAGTTTCAAGGCATCGATATCTCCCATAATGCTTTCGATGTCTTTTCCTTTATGCATAAGCAGACTTTCTGTTATCTCAAAAAGCCTTTTACGGAGCAATTCATTTTCAAGATAATCTCTGGCTTCCTGCAAGGAGGTAATTCCATAGTACTCTGAATTATAGCTGAAACCAAGACCTTTCATCTGCGGGAAGATATACCATATCCAGTGCGTCAATTTCCTGCCGTTTATTATCTCTTTCAAAGCTTGGTCATAACTGTCGTTTTGGGCTTCGATAAATCTTTGAAGTCCTGTATTTTCAATGTTTTTCATAATCATAATTTTAAAATAATTAAAACTCAACAAGTGCAAAGCTTATGGTATAGTAACCAATCGCAACTGGGAAAAATAAAAAAAGAGTGACTAAAGCCTTTAGAAAAGGATCTGCAATCCATCCCAGTACTTCAATCACTCTCTAAAAATAATTACATATATTCAAATGATAAGAATATCACCTTGCGTCTTTCCATCCACCTCTTTTCACTATAGGCACACGATGACGTTTTTCCCAGTCCTCACGAACATTCTGAGAAGACGGTGCACTCAAAGCACGCGAAACTGAATAGTTTCTGTTTATTTCATCATAAGCGGCAAAGTCCTCGAAATCATATACCCAACTATCGCCTTCGGAAAGTTCCATAATGACCTTATACAGTCTTTCGCGACTTGGCGCGTTAAACGGAGAGTCATTATAACGCATCATGCTGTTTTCTGTAGGTCTGTAAGCTCCTTTGCCATACAAATAAGAACCTTCATAAAGTCCCAGACTTTCACCGGCATAACGCATATCATCCAAGAAATGTGCCCATTTTACTTCTTCAGGATTATTCCGCCAGTCAACATTGGCGCCCCATCCATAATTGTTCCACATATTATCCAACTCTATGCGCCCTGCATCAGGCAACGTCTGATTCTCATAACCTCCTTCCACATATTCATCCATCAACCTGCCCAATCCGTGACCGCAAACTTCATGGTTCAGGACATCGTTTACACCATCCATCATATATCCTACGTACGTTCCGCCATCTAAATACATAGTGGTATAACTCCGACCTGAACATCCTTTATTGTATATAACGGAAATCATCTGGTATGGAGCATTCTCCAATCCCGGCACTTTTCTTGCATACTCGAAACAAAGTGCGTCATCTTCATTTATCCTATGCACAGCATTAGGATAGAATTCAGCATTCGGAGATACAACCTTCACACAATATACATTGAAACGGTCTCTAAACGATTTTAGCGGTTCATAGGCAAAATACTGATCCATGGCTTGTTTCATTACCTGCTCATATAATCCGTCGTCGCCCATGTCTTTATCAACAAATGCCTCACCCATAAATACCAGATCTATTCCTTTTCCTCTGGTGGCAGTCTGCAATGTCTTCACTTCACCATCTCGCGAATAGTCCGTAGAAGTATATAAATCTACATCTCCCAAACGTTCTGACAATATATTTGTTATTTCATTACGATTTTGCGTCAAGCTCTGGAGTATCACCTCCTTGTTCTGATCAATAACAAAAATCGTAGGAGTAAGTCTTGTAAAGAAGCCTGGAATCTGGAATCCGCGGATTGTCTGCATTTCAAAATTTCTCCATTTTATCTGATGTTCGTTTACATATTTCTGTATCTCATCCTTTGTGTCAAGACAATACCCTATCACTTCAAACCCTTTATCTTTATATTTTTCATACAAAGGTTTCAGATAGTTCTCTATATAATCATTAGAAAAAGGACATGTATAACTCCAATGAACTATAGCTGTAAGCTTGTTTTTCGTATATTCAATATCCGACGAGATGGTATTTCCGTCTATATCTTGTATCACAAAATCCGGGGCCGGAAGCACAACTCCTGAAATATCAAATCCTCCGGTTATACAGCCAACCCATAAGTTTTTCCAGTTCGGATGATTCACCACAGCATCCGGAATACGTCCTGTAAAATTATTATAGCCCAGATTGAAAGTTTCCAATACATCCATCAGTCCGGCATATGATTCTGGAAGTGTTCCCTCGAAATTATTATTGGACAAATCCAGATTTACCAATCCACAAAGCTTAGAAATCGATTCCGTCAATTCACCCGACATATTGTTATAGCCCAAATATAACCTCTTCAGATGACGCAGTTTCTCTATCTCAGCAGGAATATTTCCTGTCAGGTTATTATCAATTAGATTTATTCCTTCTACATATTCACCGGACATGCTTATACCATACCATTCCGACAAAGACTTGTCACTACACCAGTTGGTATTGTTTGTCCACTGCGGACCTCCTGTAGCATTATAAAAGGCAATCAATGCCTCACGCTCTTCCCGTTCAACCTTATCAGGATCATAATCTACTTCACCTAATGTCAAATCGTAAACATGGCCGGCCTGGAAACCACCCACAGGCGCTTTCTTTTCCAAAAGGCCGTCACCCGTCCCGTTGGCATCAAATTTATAGAATGTGAGATAATTGTCCTCTGTGGTTGGAAGAACTGCTATATAACAGGTTATAGTATCCTTGGTTTCAATCACGTCAGAAGGAACATTGTACCACACATAGTCTCTTTTCTCTGTTACAATCTTCTCTTTCTTAAAATCAAAATATGGAGTTACATCCACATCATTATCAACATACATAATAGGCTCCAAAGATTCTACTAAAATTCCATAACTTCCTTTCAGGAGTTCAGTTTTGATATTTAATTTAATGAAAGCAAACAGATGCTTGAAGTTCAAGACCAGTTCGTCTCCGGCAATTTGACCTTTGGCATACATCAAATCGCATTTGGCAGACGGAAGACCTTCGGAATATTCCTGATTCAACTTCGGAAGCTGCATCTTAGGATAGTCAATTGTTGTCTGTTTATATGGATAAAACGCATAGACTTCCTTTCCTTCCTGCTGATTAAGACGTTGTCCGGCAGGAGCGAAACTGACTTGTTTGCCTGAAGAAGTTGCTTTGTATTCCAGCAGTGATGTCTGTGTATCAGTAAACAGTCCGATTGCATCATCTGCCGCCCATGTAACTGTCACCTTACCATCTCCAACTTCATATTCTGTTCTTGACGGAGTATCCAAATTACCTATTACGCGAAAACCGCCGTCATCGCCAAACATATTTTCGTCAGTACAGCCGACTATTGTCCATACCAGCAAAAACAGACCTATATAATTCTGAATCTTTTTCATTACACGTTGTTTTTAATGTTGTTACGATAAACTATTTCCATTCCTCAATTGGCATATCATCAGGTCCTTCCCCTTCAGGCTGGAATGTCTTCTCCTTCTGATTGATAAAGATTTCTCTCTTTTCATCACCGCAAACCACAGTCAGAATTCCGTAACGCTGATTTTCGGTATTATTTTCTGAAACGGATATTTTCAATGTATATTCTCCCGCCGTTCCCTGTGAAGGAGATACGCTTATCCATGATGATGCAGACTCGTCAACTTCAACACTCCAATCTTTGTTTGTCACAAGATTTACTTCTATTACCTTTTCTGCACTGCTTATATCCCATGAAGTCTGAGATTCGGGAATATCAAGAACTGTTTCCTGTCTGCCCTGAAAAATATTAATATCCTTTCTCATATCACCGGATACTATAGTTACAAATCCGTAGCGTTCTTCTTCGGTATCATTTGCCGACACGGATATCTCCAATGTATATTCTCCTGCAGTACCTTTTGAAGGAGAGGCACTTATCCATGACGAGGCTTTATCATCAACTTCGATGTTCCAATCTTTATTGGTTACAAAATTCACTTCAATGACCTTTCCCAGACAATTTACATCCCATGAAGTCTGAGATTCAGGAATGTCAATAACAGTTTCCAAACCATATTGCATTAATGAAAGATCAACTCTTTCATCGCCTGACACGATAGCCACAAACCCGTAACGCTGTTCGCCTGTTTCATTTGCAGCTACAGACATCTCCAATGTGTAATCTCCTGCTGTTCCTTCATTAGGCGACACACTTATCCACGATAAAGCCGATTCATCTACTATTATCTCCCAATCGTTACTTGCAGAAAATTCCACTCTAATCAAATCTCCCTCATTGCTTACATCCCACGATGTTTGTGAATTCGGAAATTCAATTGTTACATCTTCTTCATCATCACCACCTTCCAACAAATCGATAAGTTTATCGCACGAAGAAAAGATAAATAAAAACATGACAAGGAATCCGGAAAGCAGAGCCTGACTCCTTTTAAGAATAACTTTAGATGCCATATTATAAAAATTTATTGATAACATTAATTACTGTTTTCTCAAGTAAAGGCAATATAAAAATATTACTTCATAAACGCCGGTACCGGCAAATGCATGCCGGCTATCACAAGATTATTCTTGCGGGCATACTCTATATAATGTTTACGGCTTTTTATCGCTCCCCTCTTATCCATGTCGTATGTGGCACAGATATCAGGATATTTCAGCTGCAGCGCCGCTCCGTGCATCAGATCACCTACCACCAACAGCTTGCCGGTCTGGAATACAGTATGTCCAGGAGTATGGCCGGAAGCATCCATTGCTATAACATTACAAGGTAGTGTATCTCCAAAAGCAAACATATGAACACGGTCGCCATACGCTTTCATCATAGTTTCTACCTGCGACTTCTTGTCCTCTGGCATTTTCATCCACGCATCATACTCCGTTTTAGAGGCATATACTTCTGCATTTGTAAATACAGGACTGCCGTCTTTCATCATGCCTCCTATATGGTCTCCATGAAAATGAGTTATGAAAATATAGTCTATTTCAGACGGTGCGACACACAAAGTTTTAAGGCCTTCCTGTAACTTGCTGTCAGGTGCTCCTACTCCTGAATCAAAAAGCATATACTTTCCATCCTTTTCTACCAGGAAAGCGCTCACCGAGGCAGGTATGCCATTCTGAAGTGAAAGACTGTCAATCTGTGCATCTGTAGCATCCGGGAATAAAAAGCGTGGCATTAGGCGATCTTTTGCATTATCTCGTATCCATGTAACTTTCATTCCATCAAGTTCTAAGGTGGATAGCATATTTTCTTTGACATTTAATACTTCCACACTTTCTGTAATCACATCTTTTTCTTTTGATTGTTTTGATTGTCCGGAACAACCAAGCATAAACAATGGTACTATCATATATGCTACACTACTGACAACAACATTCTTCATAGACATTTATTTTACGGTTTATTACTTCATAACACCATATAAGGTATATAAAAAAATATTTCCTTAAGGATAGTCTTCTGTTTTGAAATATACAAAGATACTTATTTATTGTTTAAATACCGAAACAATTTGTTATAATTTTCAAATTAGAAACAGCTATATACAGACAATAAATATATTACTCTAAAAAAAGATCCCCTTTTTCCATGAATTCAAGAAAACCGTATCTTTATCATTTGTCATTTTTGGTTTTAAAGCCTTTAAGCTAACAAATAAAATCGGCTTGATTTAAGTAATATTCATGCGAATATATAAATACTAATTATTATTTATTATTGCCAATATAAGTTATCACTATTCAACAAACATTATGAAGGTTCCATACCTTTTGGAATAGCCATAGCCACCATATTCACCATTAATTTTAGGGCCATTAGGGCCATAGGTTCATATGGCCCTATTTTACCGGTACATAGTCATATAACATAATATATTGTACAATATAATGCCAGATATTTTCTGATATTATGGATTATTTTTGAACCTTAAATTTATATAGGTTTATATCACATGTACATGCTATGAAAAATATATAAGCTCATTACCGCATTTTGTATAATTTTAACTTTTATTAAACACAAAAGAAATAGTTCATATATATAAATTTACCATATATCAGGTTAGTATAAAGCTGAAAGAGTTATTCAATATCGGAATTCATGAGAAAATATGATTGAAACTATTGTTAGAAAAATGGGGCCATATGAACCTATGGCCCTAATAACCCTAATTCATGCAATTTTTTTATATGAAAAGTAGTATAAAACAAATGTAAAGGATTGCTCTATAATTAACATAATACAACAAATAATCAAAGCTTGGATGTAGAAACAAAAATGAAAAAAGAGGTGATTATCAGAAATTTTGCAACTAAATACAATAAAGCATAATTAGATTTTATACCCTCCCACAAAAGCGTGCGCACGTTCAAGGCAAAGCGTGCGCACGCTTAAAATCGAATGAACGCACGTTTTAAGCGAAATGTGCGCACGTTTTTTTGAGCTTGTTTTATTGCATTTTTCCATAGATTTCCCAACTAGAATTTGGAAATCAAAATAAATTGCATTATTTTTGTAATTGAGTGTGGCACAATTTTAAAACCACCACATTTTAATTCTATTTTTTCATAAACAACAAAACAATGTCGAAGAAGCAAAACAGCAGGTTTATGGATTAAAAAAATCATTCATTAAACTAAGTTTTTTCCGATGGCCGCAAAGAAAAAAATCATGCGGCAGGGATTGCTATGCTCTTTGACTTACGGGTTCATACCCGACTCTTCGACTGGGAAGAGGGGGTTCTATTTTGAAAACTAGTTGTTAGTTACTAATTATTAGTTGTTAGTTATCAGATTTTAAAGAAACTCAAAAATCACGTTGTTTATGAAAAATGTATTCTTACGCGTAAAACGCAATTTCGATTCAAATTCAAATAATTTTGCTCCTGAATATGCCGACTGTCACCTTGATGTAGAATTTTCAGCTCCTAAAGGTCTGACCGGAGTAAAAGAGATGTCGGTACGTATTTATTCTTCCTCTTACAGGCTAATGGGTACCGGATGTATCACCCATAATCCGGACAATATTCTGAAAAAATCTTCCTTTCTACTGGCAAATGACGATTTATGGGATGCCGGCATGTATCGAGCCTACATATATATAAACGGAAATCCTAAATGGTTCTGCGAACTTGACCTGCCGATATCTTCCAACTATTGGACACGAAAAGCAATGCAACCGATAGAAGGACATCAGCAGGAAATGTTCTTTGCCGGGAAACTGGCATTTACCAACTGGTGGCATAAGCTGTACTGTGGACGTTTCAAAGAGCCTCTCATAAAGCTGCTGATAGACAGACTGCTGATTTACAGTAATGATATAAGCAACAGAAAGGCCGAAAAACTGCCTCACCTGCTGGTGACCGGCGAGGGTGAAACCTGTGGTGCCAAGGCTTTGGCTTCGATGATTTTGGGCGGATTCATAACAGGCGATGATGTCTCCATGAAATACAGCCTGTCGCTCGAGGAAATCACTACTGGAGCTTACGGATGGAAGAACATGGAAGAAAAGGTGGCAAAGGCAAAGGCTGTGATTGTGGAGGTGACAGAACTGAAATACAACGCTCACACCATGAACATAGTAAACCTCATTGCCAGCATTATCAGATACGATACATTCAAGGGTACAACTTTCATCTTGCATGGGAAAGACAAGGACATTGCAATGATGATGGAAAAATGTGTACTGATGAACGGACTATTCACCGAAGAGACCACATTCAGGTTGTCATCCGACAGATCAGTAGGATTTGAATATGAATACGACCAGGAAGCTGAAGATTTTCAGAGACTGGTAGAGGGACTGATGGATGAAAAATTCGGCTTCAATAATGACGAGGAAGATTCCCGAATATCTGGCACAAAGGCGGAAAAGGAACTGGAAGACATGGTAGGACTGCAAAGAGTGAAAGACGACATGAGAGAGGCCAGAATGATGGCTATGTTCAACCAAAAGAGGGCTGAGATGTGTCTGCAGACAAATAATGAGCAGCGAAACCATATGCTTTTCCTGGGTAATCCGGGAACGGGGAAAACCACTGTGGCAAAACTTGTGGGCGAAATATATCACAACTTGGGTTTACTCAGCAAAGGGCACACAGTGGAGACTAACCGCTCGAAACTGGTGGGAGAATATATAGGTATGACAGAAAAAAAGACTCTTGAAGCCATCGAGGAGGCTCGAGGAGGTGTACTGTTCATTGATGAAGCATATACACTCGTATCTCATGAGAGTGATACGAAGGACTTCGGCAAGGAGATTCTGAATGCTCTGCTCACGGTACTCTCGGAGCCTCAACCTGACATGATTGTGATCCTGGCAGGATATGAGGACAAGATGATGAATATGATGAAAACAAATCCGGGACTGAAAGACCGCTTCCCGCTGACATTCCATTTTGACGACTATTCTGCAGAAGAGCTGATGGAAATGGCTTGCCGCACACTGAAAGCAGGGAACTACCGATTGACTGACGATGCTCATAAATGTCTGAATACCTTGATAGAAAAAGCTGCGGCTAACCGCAACGAGTATTTCGGAAACGGACGATGGGTGCATAATCTGATTTATCAGGGCATCATAAAAAGTATGGCTCGAAGGGTTATGACATCCTCTCCTACCGAAAGAAACATAGACATAGATATGCTGTGTGTGATTGAAGAATCAGACATAATAGAAACTGAAAAAAACTTTCTCAGCCTGAAAACGGCAAATATTTCATCACCACGCCCTATTGGTTTCAGGGCGTGAGTGATATATGTTATTTTTTTAGTAATTTTGATTCTGAATATAATAAATAAAAGGATATGATATCACTGGATAAACTTAAGGACATAGTAATGAATGCTTCGGCACTCATGGTTACCGAAGGATTTGACATTTCGAGCAAGGAAGGGTATTCAAATATTGTTACCTCTTCGGATATTGCAGTGCAGGATTACTTGTGTAAACAGTTGGCAGAGGCACTGCCGGTCAGCGGATTTCTTTGTGAAGAAGAGGATATGCATGACGCAAACCATGAATATACATGGATTATCGACCCGATAGACGGGACGGCCAACTATAGCCGTGGGATAGCAGAATGCGCCATCTGCGTAGGATTGAAACATTATTCGGACATGATAATGGGGGTTGTATATCTTCCAAGGACTAAGGAAATGTTCTATGCAGAAAAAGGTAAAGGAGCTTATCTTAACGGCAAGAGAATCCATGTTTCAAATCGTGGCTTCGGAAATGCGATAATGTGTACCGCCCTGCCTGTATATCATAAGGAATATGCAGAAATATGTTCAGGAATAATACGTGAAACTTTCGGAAAATGTAACGACATACGCCGCTTCGGTGCTTGTGCTCCTGAATTGTGCTACCTGGCAATGGGAAGATGCGAACTGTACTTTGAGTATCTGTTAAGCCCATGGGACTTTGCAGCCGCATCACTAATCCTTACGGAAGCAGGTGGAAAGATTTCAGGTCTCGACGGCAAACCTCTTGACTTTGTCTCTCCTTGCGGAGTAATAGCCGGAAACAGCTCTGAAAACCTGGAAGAGCTTTTCAATATTATACAGAAACACATCGGATAAAACCGGGATACAGGTGTCCGCCTGCAGAAAATACCAACCAATTCAGTTCTGATTTTGGTTGGCATTTTCTGTTTTGTACATCATGCAAATTATCAAAGCATTGATAATCAGCACATATCGGTTATTCTATGTACATTATAAAATCATTATCATCCTGCAAAATCTATATATCTTTGCAACCGGAAACGAAAACATAGCCAAACAAATTATGAAGAAAACATTATTGACTATCATTACTGCTACAGCATTGTCGTCATGCTGTACTGTTTTTACCGCATCGAAACAGAACATTACATTCATGGCTCCAAACGGAACAAAGATTTATGATGTAGAGACTAATATAAAGATAGCGGAAGTGGAAAAAGATAACATGGTAACTACTAAGATAAAGAAAAAAATCACAGACAAACAGCTTATAGCACGAAAAGACGGTTACGCTCCCACCCCTTTCATTCTTGAAACAGAATTTAATGCCTCATCCCTTTGGAATTTCCTTTTCTGGCCGGGATTTCTGGTTGATTTGGGTACCGGCAAAATGTTTAAATGGGACAACACAATTATTAATGTAGAACTGGAACCTGAGACAGGCACCAATGAATAAGAGAAACTAAACTAGACTTAACTTATAGTTATTTCGATACACGCAGCATTGAAATCAAGTAAAAACATCCCGCTATAATTATAAATTAAATGAATCTCCGTAGTACTTTTTTCCGCTGACTACGGAAACTAAAAAATCCTGCTTCCGTATTCTTATAAGAAAAACGGAGGCAGGATTTTATTTTGTCTAACTTTAAAACTAAGATTGAGATTACTTGATATTGGATTCTTCAAGCTTATATCCAAACTTCTTGTCTGCAATTTTAAGGGCAAATGCCACCAGCAATGAAAGTACGGCAAAACCTGTGAAAATACACATAGGGAGTGTATAATCGTATAGGTTTGTTCCTGTTGCAGTCTTACCGGTGATACAATAATTGTCGAGTACAAAACCGATAAGTGTAGGTACACCCCACAGACCTATGTTCTGTATAAAGAAGATAAGCGCGTATGCTGTTCCAAGCTGATGGGCAGGGAATATCTTCGCTACAGAAGGCCACATTGCAGAAGGCACAAGCGAGAATGCTATACCGAGGATTATCATAAGAATGATGGCGATGTATGCACCTGTGATGAAAGGCAAAGCATAAACAAAATGTACAAATATAAGCATTGCTGCTCCGAACATCATTATTGAAGCTGCCTTTCCACGCTTATCGACCATTCCACCGAATACCGGCGTAAGGATCAATGCTCCCAAAGCAGGAAGACCCGCAAAGAATCCGGCTACGTTTTCGTCAATACCGTACTTTGTAATCATCAGTTCCGAAGCGAATTTCTGGAATGGGAATACGCATGAGTAGAACAACACGCAAAGCAGGGCAATGAGCCAGAAGCCCGGATTTGAAAGGATTGTTGCCACATCCTTGAAAGAGAACTTTTCGTTGTCAGAAGATTCATCCTTGATTTCTTCCATCTGTGTATCGAGCTTCTTGTCGAGTACAGAGAATGAGAAGAATGCAATCATACCGCCTACGAGGCATACAAGACCAATGAGAACAGGTGTAGTAAGTTCGAACGAACGTGCCACAGGGATAGCTACTGCGTATGCAGCCTGCGAACCTACACGTGCAAGGGCAACCTGAACTCCCATAGCTGTAGCCATTTCCTTACCACGGAACCATTTGGCTATCATCTTCGTTACGGTGATACCGGCAACCTCGGCTCCTACTCCGAACACTGAATATCCGGCAGAAGCGACGAAGACATCGGCTTTGTATCCAAGGATTGTATCGGCAGTTCCCACCATGCTTGTCATGGCATAATACTCAAGTCCTGTACCTACTACCATGAGTATGGTAGCCAACTTTCCTGTAAAACGAATGCCGAATCTGTCAAGAATCAATCCTCCCCATATCAGCATAAGGCAGAATACATTCAAGAAGCTGTAGGCACCTGTGTATATTCCATAATCACTACTTGTCCATCCAAGACCATTGTCGGCTGGAGCAGCCTCAAGCATACTCTTTAGCGGTGCGACTACATCGTTCACATAATAAGCAGCCATCATTGTGAAGGCTACAATAGCCAGAGCACCCCATCGCATGCCCCACGAATCGTTTAACTTTTTCTTTACCTGTTGTGTCATTTTATGTATATTTATTTATCATTTTTCGAAAAAAACGATGCAAAGATACACATTTTCTTGCATTTAGGAAACAAATATACATTTATGCCAATGATAAAATCAGCAACTGCGCCGTGAGGACACGAAGGAACATTGTAAGCGGATAGACTGTGGCATATCCTACTGCAGGGGCATCGCATGATGTCTGGTCGTTGGAATATGCAAGTGCAGGCGGATTGGTTGTCGCTCCTGAGAGGACTCCGATAAGAGTATAATAGTTGAGTTTGAAAGCATAACGGCCTACAAGTCCGGCTATAATCAAAGGCACTACGGTAATTATAACTCCATATCCAATCCATACATATCCTCCGTGATGAACTATAGTATCGACAAATCCGGCTCCGGCTCCCAAACCTACACAGGCAAGAAATAGTGAAAGACCTATCTCGCGGACCATCAGATTGGCACTCATGGTGGTATAGGTTATCAGTTTGTACTGAGGGCCGAAACGGCTGATCAATATAGATACAATTAGCGGACCTCCTGCCAGACCTAACTTAACAGGCTGAGGGATACCGGGGAAAACAAATGGAATACTACCAAGAATACATCCCAAAGCTATACCTAGGAATATAGGAATAAGGTTAGGATGGTTAAGCTGCTTCAACGAGTTACCAAGAACTTTCTCTGTCTGACCTACTGCAAGCTCATTACCGACAATCATAACACGGTCGCCTATCTGGAGCTGAAGGTTTGGTGAAGGAACCAAATCTACTCCCGAACGGTTTACTCTTACTACATTGGCTCCAAAACTGTTTCTGATTTTGAGCTGTGAAAGCATCTTGCCATTTACCTCTGAACGGGTAATAACGACACTTCTAGTTACAAGGTCGGCTTCTTCATTGTCCCAGTTCATCTCTACCTGACAGCCAAGGAATACTGTTATGGCATCGATATCAACCGGAGCAGATGTAAGAAGAATCTTGTCATTCAGGTTCAATACAGTATCGGCACCTGCCATTTCCACTGTTCCTGTATCTGCATGATATATGTGTGAAACAACGAAATATCTCTTCACCAGAGGATGTATATCACGGAGTTTCTTTCCTATTACAGACTCATTGTGTATCTCGATGGTAACAGGTCGTACAGTCAGTTCCTGAAGATGTCCCAAACCGCGTTTGGCATCAGTTTCTTCTGTATCAAGCTTAACGCGAAGAATATATCTCAACGCCCAGAGAGAAAGGATACATCCGATTACACCAAGCGGGTATGCCACAGCATAACCTAATGCTATTTCTGGAGCATCAACACCGTTGAGGTCGCTGTTTGCCTGTTGTGCGGCACCAAGACCCGGTGTATTGGTTACGGCACCGGAAAGAATACCAACCATAGTTGTGATAGGCACTCCGGATACAAAATGAAGTACTATTGCCAGAATTACACCGGAAAAGACAACTGTCATCGCCACCATATTGAGTGTGAGACCTCCTTTCTTGAACGCAGAGAAGAAACCCGGACCAACCTGAAGACCTATTGAATAGACGAACAGAATAAGTCCGAACTCCTTGAGAAAATGGAGCAGGTGTTCATCAAGATTCATATTGAAATGTCCGAAGATAATTCCGACGAAAAGTATCCATGTGATACCCAAAGAAACACCGGCCACCTTTACTTTACCAAGCGCAATACCTATCGTTATTACCAATGACAGAATAAGTACGGAGTGCGCCACTCCCCCTCCCCATAAATTGGGATAACCCATAAACAGGTTTTCAATCAATTCCATAATTATAGTTTTTTATTGTATTAAATTTTCATAGATCTTGAATTACGGGGGGCAAAGGTAATAACAATATCTCTATAAAGATAATATTTATGGGAGAGAATTCTTTTTGTGAAAAGGGATAATGTCAGATATTTTATGATTTGCGAAGTGTATTAAGAATGTCGCTCATTGCATCAATGTCAGAACATATCCTTTCCACTACATTATCCAGACTTTCATCCAGCGATATAAGATTTTCCAATGTCTCACTGTCCATATCCCTAAAGTTAAATTTCTTATGGAGATTTCCATAGGCCAGATACCATCCATGCTGGTCTTTCTCATAAAAAGACATTTTAAAGTTCGCCATCAAATCATCATAGTCCTTGTAATCTGTTATTGGAACGTAGTCACAATTTCCATTTCCGGCATTCTCAATATTTTTCTTTCTGGCAAGGAAGCCGCATTTTACAGGAGTATGCATTCTGACAGCATATAAAATATCAGAATCTCTATAAGCTCCTATTTTAAACTCAAACCCGTAGTGATTGTCCCTGTTGTTTCTATAATAGTTTTCTACCATATCATCAGAAGCAATAATATAATTGCTGTTTTTAGGAGCAGGAGCTACTTTATAGCCTTTACCTTCCATCTTTTTCCTAAGACTATTCCAGAACTGTTTCTATAAAGATATTTCACTTAGTTCTATTGCTTTTTTCAGTGTAGAAATATTTCTGATATACTCATTATTGCCAAGTATCAACTGTTCAAGTTCTTTTTTCATTTCACTATGCATAGTCTGGTTGGTAAGATATTTTACTAAATTAATATAATGATTTATAGCTTCGCGTATCATAGGCCTGCCGGACACCTCATCCTTACTCCTGCATTTCTCAAGCCATTGCAATATGTCTTTTTCATATGAAAGGATATGATAGTTTACACCTTGCACTAACTGTTTCTTGTTTTTATCATTACCGGTTGTCTTATCTTCATCGTGAACATCACCGAATAATGACAGATATATCAACCTATACTCTGTTTTCAGGCTTTCGGCATAATTATAATATCGCCTTATCTGATTATCCTGGTCTGATGCATAAATTTTATTTTCGATAATTATACATTTTCCGGAAGAATCCATTATATGTATATCTATGCGACCGCCTGTTTCATCTGTGACTTCTCCAATATACTTTTCACGCTCAACTATAGCATTAGCCGATTCGAAATTCATATCCTTAAAGATATCCATTTCAAGAAACAGCTTCAAAAAGACATCTCCCATCCTGTGTCTTCCTTTAGGATTAAGAAGATCAGCGATAAAAGCAGAATGCACGCCCGTTTCATTTGATGTCATATCAATTACCTGAAATATATTATAATACTCACCGGATAGAAGCTCCCGGTTAATATATTTTTCAGATATCCTGCATACTTCTTTCAGTAAGTTTTCCATATAGATTCTCTTTTTATCAATGGTACAAGAATATTCTCTATAACCGTATTATCCAGACGGTGTCCTCCATCAAACCATATGGCATTATCATAATGAGAAGTATATTCATCAAACCCGTTTACGAGAGTGTCATTTTTCCCAAACAAGGCATAGGTATATTTTCTGTCAAAGTCCGTAATATTCTCAAACTGACAGAATTCTAGTTTCTGATAGGCATCGCACAGTTCAGGAGTTATTTCAAAATGAGTTTCTCCATCTTGACGTGGATTGAGAAACTCCTGTGTGCCGATTATGGTACGCATAAACTCAGAGACATGGAAAGCTGGATTGACCAATATCCTTTTATATCCCTTTAGTAACTGTGTGAACATTCCTCCCATGGATGTTCCGACAATAATATCCGGATGCTCTATTTCGCATAGTTCTTTCAGCATAGAAAAAGCTTCTTGTGGATTTACCGGCAGATCCGGAGATAAAACCTCATATTCGGGTAAAAGTTTTCGTAAAGTTCCTGCTGTAGCGGACATACCTGAAGAGGACAGTCCGTGTATGTATAAAAGTTTCTTGGAGGGCTCTTCTTCTGACAAATTCTTCTTTATAAAACTTTCTTTAAGCATAATCTTTCAATCTAATTATTTTCACGTTTTATACAAATTATACTCATTCCGATCAATAAATTTCATTTTACAGGAACTTTTTTCAAAAAAAACTTTTAATAAGAAGCCTTGAAATTGAAGACCGGCCTTATAATAGTCTCTATATCAACTGAATCAAATATATTCTGTATGATTTCATCTTTAGGTTTATACACCATAGGAGATTCGTCTTTTGTTTTTTCAGTTATAGTCTCACTATAGATGCCTGACATAGAATCTCTGAAATCACTCAAACTGATTTTATTGATAGCATCTGTACGGCTCATTATTCTTCCGGCACCATGAGGAGCTGAGAAGTTCCAGTCTTCATTGCCTTTTCCAATACAAATCAAAGAACCGTCACGCATGTTCAATGGTATGATACATCTTTCTCCTAATCGGGCTGATATGGCTCCTTTCCTGATTATATTATCATCACCAATATAATTATGAACACTCTCGAACGCTTGAAAAGACTCTTTAGAAAGAACAAAACCATTACTGACCATAAAATCCATTATCTGATCTACGATTAACTGTCGATTGATTTGCGCCCAATGCTGACAAATATGCATATCATGAAGGTAGTCACAACGGAACTGTCCTTCTAAATAACACAATTCTTGAGGTATAGTAAGTTCCCTGGTTCTGAAGGAGTTGTGCAGTTCCCTTATGACTCCCTGTAATTCATTTCTTCTTCCTTCTTTTTTATACTCGGCTATTATACGATTTTTTTCTTCAATCAGCTTATCCCACCCGGACTGACATTTAATAGCCAGTTTCTGATAAAAATCTGCCACCTGCTTCCCTAATTTGCGGCTTCCTGTATGCACAACAAGATAATAAAGACCAGATTCATCTTTGTCCAATTCTATAAAATGATTTCCACCACCAAGCGAACCTATGGATTTATATAATCTACGAGCTTCCTTCAATTCACGATAACAGCGTAGCTGCAATATCAATTGCTTTGCATTCTGATACAGTTCTGAATACTTTCCAGGCAATGCCAGATAGTTTTCATCCCTAATGTCACGCCCTGAAGGAATAGCATGGAGGATATATTCATTCAAAGCGTGGAAGTCTATAGGATTGCAACACAAAAATGGCTTGACAATCATACCACATCCTATATCTACTCCCACTATGTTAGGAATCACCTTGTCACCCAGGTTCCCTGTGAAACCTATCACACATCCTGCTCCGGCATGAACATCCGGCATAATGCGAATTTTACAATCACTAAATACACCTATAGACAGCAACTGCCTGATTTGTTCTATAGCATTATCTTCTATATTCTCTGTGAATATCTTTACATCATATCCTTCTATCGTCTTCATAAGATTATCTCTAATTACATTTGGTGAATATATCAAGTCGGAAAATATTTTTCTCTATATTGGAGTCATTATACATTCCCCATTTTAAGTTGCTTTCTTTATTCAAATTCTGCATAATACCATGAACTGTCTCATCCAAGAAAATTCCGACCGTACCATCATCAGTATCATTATTATTAAAAGTGATCAAAAGAATCATATTTGAAATATCATCATCAGAACTATATTTTGAAGGAAGATACTTAGATAAATTACTTGACTCTTGTCTTAAATAGTTTATATCACCTGATAGTGAGAAATATTCGACATACCTGGTATCGGAATTATATTTTAAAAATGTACCCACATCATAAATATCAAAACATAGTATGCCACGGTTAACGATTGAACCTATAAGATTTTTAACAAACTCAATCACTCTCCTATTCCCTTCCTTAAACAATCCGGATATTGTATTGCATGGTAAAGTATCATAATCTACCACAAAGATTCCATCTACCAGTTCTTCCAGACTATGTAATAAATCTAAAGCGTTTCTCCTTTTCTCAATATCTTCTGATGAATGAGGCAATGTGACAACAAGCAATTTTATCTTGGTTCCCATTTCAACCGATTTCTGAAGAAAAGTTTTTATGCAACCCTCACCGGTACCTCCTCCAAGACATACGACAAAACATGATACTATTTCACTTATAATTTTATCCAAACCTTGTAATGTCTTTTTACATTCCGACTCAGCAAATCTTTTATTTTTTCCACTTCCCAGTCCGTCAGTACCTATAAGATATTTATGCGGCAATGACAGTTCCTCCATTTCTTTTCTGTTCATGCCAAACACGTATAAATATCGTTTTAAGAATTCATAATCCTGCATTTCATTTACTATTCTTCCGGCTCCACCTCCAATACCAATTATAGAGACAATGGATTTATTTTCTTTAGGAAAATAGAAAGGCTTTGTTGAAGTTGTATTTTCTTCCATGCTTAAATGTCTTTATTTGAAAATCAGAAAAGCAGCAGAAGAACTGATATTCTTCTACTGCCATCATGTCTGTGTCAACACTAATCTAATTTCTTGAAATCAAAATCATTCTTACTGCAACAGGCTTTCTGATAATCAAAGCCATACATACGCATATAAGCCTCCTTCAGTTCTTTTGCTCCATTATAAAATGGATCTGAAGTGTGGGTTTGAGTAGTTACAGTCACTTCCATTTCAGGTGTCAGTACTGTTCCGTTTGTTCTCTTTACTCTCTTAGGAGTTACTCTGAATACTCTTGACATAAATTGTTTTTTTTAAATGTTAGACATTCTGTTATTAATTTTTGATATGCCAAAAGTATGTATGTGAATATGCCAAATTGAGGGATAGGGTGAGAAAAAATTATATTATTTACATTTGATGACGAATAAACGAATTATTAATCTCTATATATATTCATCAATTACGATATGAATCTATTTATAAGCATATAATATACACAGAAGAAGCCTGAAATAAATCAGGCTTCTTCAAAATATTTATCTCTATTTTATTAATTCAACAACTGAGATGATTTTAGAATACTGTCAAGTATGATTTTACAAAAAGAAGAAGAGTCATAGGTATTATCGGATAGTTCATC